>SHOH01000014.1 GCA_004294845.1 Anaerolineaceae bacterium | reverse complement strand
TGTTTCTATATATTTGCTGCTTTGTGTTCTTTGCATAGATTATAGACACTTTGAATAATATAAACTTCTCTATTTGTTAAATTCAGTTTTTCGTCTTTCAAACGACCATCTAAATAATCCATTGCTGCATCCAACCTAATAGGTTTTGGTTTATCACCGGCAAGCTTTTGAAAATTCGTCTTAAATATCTTTCTTTGAACCTCATTAGGAAGTCCAATTCCCTGTATCGTCTTATCCCATGCGGGAATTTGATTATCTGTTCGGATAAATTCATGTTCGAAGCGATTTACGATTAATGCATTATCAATATCCATAGGATCGTACAAATTCATATTATCAGTCCCAAATATAATTCGGTCCTGATATTTTAAGAAGAAATCACGCCAACCTAGAGGATCCTTTGTAAAATTAAAATACATCTCTGTTCCCGAGACTATATCAAGTCCGACACTTGGATAGCGGTCTAAAATCTTACTAAGCCTGTCTCTGTCACCTGACAAGAAGAAAAAATGTGCAAATGTTATGCTAAGCTTCGGATACCTCTCAAGTACAGATAAGGTTTCTTCATATATCTGTTCCTTACTTACAAAGGATCCGTCTCCGTAGTAATACCCGGCACTTAATGCCCACTCGGGTATCACATTTTCATCCCAGAATTCCTCCGGATCAGCCACATGAATAATCATAGGAGCTTTGGTTTGCTCCATATATGCATAAAATTCATCATATCTGGGATCATTTGTTGCCATATTCAGATGCTTTCTTAATGTAGGCTTATTCTCTACCATCTTCATCCCGTCAAAACCAAGTTCCATTAGCATCTGTGCTTCCTTAGCAAAGTCATAGCTGTAACGGTAATGTAAACCTCCATATGCATAATTATCCGGTGCTATTAGCTTAAGGTAAATACCCAGTGCATTCTGAGCGAGGTCATCCATACATTCACAGCTTAAGTAATTAAATGCTTTATAACCGAGCTTCTTCTCAAAATCAATGAGGTCCCAAACACCCTCTAATGAGCAGTGAAACAGGTGAACATGACTGTCAATGGTATCGGGATATAATATATCCCTAAAAAATATATCCTGATTAGATTCATTCTTGTTAGCTGTAAGCTTGCTCTCCATAGACACTTCACCTCTCACTATTACATTTAATCTTTATTTTAAAAATATATTTATTTGGCTGCAGGGTATTCATTACATAGGAGACGGTAAGGCTCCTCATCCTCTTCAATCCTAGGGAAACGACCACCGTTATCCAGAAAACGATTATCTGAGTTGTCATCATTACACTGACTAACCTCGCCTACCATAACAGACCCATGTCCTTCCTTAGCCCAGAAGGAATGGTACATACCCTTGGTAAGGGTAATACTAGAACCCGGTTGAAGTTCCAATATCGAACCGGCCTTTAGAGTTAAAGCTACTCCGTCACTGACAATGTGAACATCCGTATCAGCCAGTCTCTCATCCTCGGTTGAATTATAAAGCTGCATCATCAAAATACCTCCACCGCGATTTATAATATCCTCCATCTTATTCCAATGAAAATGCATGGGAGTAACCTGACCTTCACGGCTGATTAGTATTTTCTCTGCATAGGTTTTATCATACTTGGGGTTTAATTGATTACCGTTACGAATAGTTATCAATGTAAGTCCTATATTATCAAAATCACCATGTCCGAAATCTGTAATATCCCATCCCAGCATGTTATCTCTGATCTCATCACATTCATGACCTTTTTCCTGCCAATCCTCTACAGTCCAAGCCGCAAAGGGCGGAAGTAAAAATCCCTGTTCTTTAATGAAAGCTTCGCTTTCTCTGATTATCTGATTGACTCTAGAACGTTTCATTATAGAAATCTCCTTCCTTGGGCAACTTAATATTATCTCCCTTAAGCCCAATGTAGGCTCCTTCAATATGAGCATCCTCGTGAGCTAAGAGCCATTTGTTTGTTGCAAAAAGCAACTTGCTTGTTCCAACTGCCTCAGGCTTCTCAGCTAAATCGCTGTTTGTTCCCTCAGGTAATACGATTCCCACCTGAAAGCCTTTGGTTCCATAGCTACAAGGAGCATAGTGCAATGTTGTAGCATATAGCTCTACTGCCGTACCTGCAGGCAGATGAAAGGCTTCAACTAAAGATGTATCATAGATTAAGTCATCACTAATATCCCTGAGGTCTCCTAAGAGAAGGACTGCATCAGTTGCAGCAATATTTAATTCAGAATCCTTATGATATTCGAGTCCATTTAAAGTCCAGTTATGACCATTGCAATAGCCAATATCTATCGGCATGCCACCAAAATAATGCTTTCTGATTTCCTTGGCTGTAGAGGTTTCTTCAAGCGCGCTTACAGAAGCCACATATTCCACCTCTTCAGGACAAGGAGTCTTCTTTAGTGCATCCAGAAGCTCTGTTAAGTCAACACCCTTAAGAACCCTACCATATCTTTTAAATGCACTGTCAAATACAGTATTTAGTTTCATAATCTTCCTCCTTCATCGCATGTTTCTTAACTCAATTATTTATTTTCAATATCCATTATCATGTCTACACGTTTTGCGTGTCTTTCACCTTCAAACTCAGCTGAAAGCCACTGTTCTACTATCATTTTTGCTAAATCCAGACCAACGACTCTGGCACCGAATGCTAATATATTTGTATTGTTATGTTCCTTGGATAGTTTGGCTGTATAGGGCTCACTACATACAACAGCACGAATACCCTTCACCTTGTTGGCTGCCAATGAAATTCCTACACCTGTTCCGCAGATTAGGATTCCGCAATCTACCTCTTTAGCAGCAACTGCCATCGCCACTGCTTCACCATAGATAGGGTAATCGGTTCTATTCGTATCATGAGTTCCATAATCTCTTACTGTGTGTCCTAGGTTTTCTAAATATTCCTTGATACTTAATTTCATATCGTATGCTACATGATCATTACCTATTGCTATATTCATATTTTTATCCTTTCTGTTTTGGACGGATTAGAAGGGTATGCACTTCAAATCTGCAAAACTCAAGCTCTACGGAAGATCCGCTACAATCCATGTAGGGCTTTTCCAATAAATTGCATAGACTTACTGCCTCAAATTCACCTAAGCTTATCTTGGTTTTTGTCCTTTGTCCCCCTGCTTCATACAATCTTATAATATAACCGTCACCTGATTGGGCTTTCTTCCAAGTATCTAATATGATATTGGGACAATTTGATTTTATCTGTGAGCATATAATTTGCTCTGGACTTTGCTCCGTTAATCCTTCTTCTGAAATCTGTTTATCAGCTGTCATCGGTTTTATGATTAAAGGATAATTTAGCATAAAACCTTCCTTTACTACATGTCCTTTAACTACATCCTTAGCATGAGGATAAATAGAATAGGTAAACTTGTGGATTCCTAGGTCTCCATGCTCACACGGAATATTCTGGCTTCTGAGGAGGCATAAATCTAAGGTGTTATTCCATAATCTGTAGCCGTATTTACTATCATTTAGAAGAGCCAAACCGGTGCCTCCGTCGGAAATATCTACCCATTTATGGGCACATACCTCAAATTTAGCTTGATCCCAACTGGTATTGGTATGGGTTGGACGTGTTACATGTCCAAACTGTATCTCGCACTGCGCATTGTCACCTATAATGGATGTCGGAAAATCAACACGAAGCATCTGATACTCTTCTTTCCAATCCACTTCTGTTTCAAAATCCAATCTTGCAGAATTCTTCTGCAATGTTATTATCTGGGTTATCCTTGATACACCAATGGTATATTCAAAACGAATTCCTTTTATATCTCCTTGAACAAAACTATTAAAAGCTACCGCATTAGCCAGCTCAGGCTGAGCATCCAGATAGTCCTTATTAATATCCCAGTGAGTAAGCTCATCCGGATAAAGGCATAATCTATTACCCTCGCTTCCTTCCTTTATCAAGGAAAATCCGGTTTCTTTATGTGTAAGAGCAGATATGGTTCCTCTGTCTGTAAACTCGACATGTATCTTATCATTCTCTAATATAAGAGATGAACCTTCTATCTCATGGAAGGTCTCCGCCTTAGCCATATCATATGCACTAATTCCATAGGCAGGTATACAGACTGTTAGCTGTTTGTTTCCGATAGTAATAAGCTCATTACGGTCAAAGTCGGTTGGATTACATAAAAGCAAAGGCTCTTTAAGAGAGCTGTCTGACATAGATGTATAAAGTATATCTAATAAGTCATCAATACCTTGATCCAGTTCCAAGGTTATCTTATCATATCGTTCGTTAACCTCCTGATATACTCTGGCAATTGATGAGCCTGGAAGACAATCATGGAATTGATAGAGAAGTATTTCTTTCCAAATGTCCTCTAACCACTCCTTTGGATAAGGCAGTCCACATTTGATTTCTGCCTGAACCGACAGCCATTCAAAGGTATGAAGCTTCTGCTCAACTCGTCTGTTATTAAGCTTAACTTTAGCAATTGATGTGTAGGTCCCTTGATGCCTCTCAAGATAGAATTCCCCTACCCATTTTCGGTAATTATCCTTATCAGCCTCAATCCTATTAAAAAAGTCTATTATAAATTCATCTTTGTGAGGAGGACAGCCTTTTAGATTCTTCATACGTCTTTTTCGCTCAAAATGTTCATATCCGGGACCTCCGCCTCCATCACCAAGTCCATAGAGCATCAAGGCTTCCTTACAGCGATCCAGATCCTTATTGTGATACTGACCGTAAATTGCCATCTGAGGAACTGCAGCACTATTATAGCTATCCTCAGGAAGCATATGA
This sequence comes from Anaerolineaceae bacterium, assembly GCA_004294845.1. GTDB lineage: Bacteria > Bacillota > Clostridia > Lachnospirales > Lachnospiraceae > Mobilitalea. The sequence continues at coordinate 29,566 of SHOH01000014.1, read as the reverse complement.
GTCAAGACCTCACTTCCGTCCATACCCTGCCAGAAAAATGTAGTTCTGGGGAACTTATTTGTATCATTGTATGACATTTTTTGAGTCATAAAATAAGGTGTTTCAGTCTTACAGAGAAGCTGTGGTAAAGCTGCCGAATATCCAAAGACATCAGGTAGAAAACCTACCTTCATATCAAGTCCAAATTCCTTATTAAAAAATTCCTTGCCATACAGAAGCTGTCTGACTAATGACTCACCGGAGGGTATATTCGTGTCACACTCCACCCAGAAGGCACCTTGAACTTCCCATCGACCTTCCTTTATTCTCTCAAGTATTTGATCATACAGCTCGGGATAATACTGCTTTAACCATATATATAATGGAGCCTGACTGCAACCAAATTTGTACTCAGGATATAGCTTCATCATCTTTAGCACGGTTGAGCAGGTTCTGGCAGCCTTACGAATCGTCTCCCTCTGAGGCCATAGGAATAATAAATCCAAATGTGAATGACCTATGGACGAATAAGTCATGTCAAAATTATCATTAGTAACTGACAGTATTCTTTGTAAGATTTCTCTAGCCTTTTTCATCGAATCAGATGTAAGTTCACCAAGTATCTCTTCTGCTTCTTTTAATATTGGTAATATCTCATCCCCATAAGAGTCATTATTTTCACATAATCCCACATAGAGACTTTGGCATACTACCCAGTCATAGAATAAATCTCTACATAGAGTATCTACGGTTGCGATAACAGCTTCTTTAACTTTACCGTCATTGCGGTACTGACCTTCTATATCATTACAGCCTGCATCCACCCAAATATCTATTTCTTCTTGTCCTGTGGCACTGTCTGATACCTCAACAGTACGTTTTCCCCATAATCCAAGAGGAAATTCATTGCGAGACGTAGAACTGGTTAATCCCTGTAGAATCTTACCGTCTGCATCATATACTAATCCTTCTCCGGAAAAATCAATGAGAAGTACGGTTTTTTCTCCTTCTGCAGCCCCTGGCACCCTTCCTGTAAAATGAAACCAAGCACAATCAAACAACTCACCCCAGGTTTCTCCTACCTTGGGAATGAAATATTGACCACTTTTTTTTTCATTAAAGGATACCGGTTCCTTTGTACGGTAAGCCTCCATGGAAAGCTCTGCTACAGTATGATATACACCTTGCTCTAGCTTTTCTCGAATTTTTGTAAAATCCGCTTCGTTCTTTCTAAACTCTTCCATTTACTAGCCCTTTCCATTGTTCTTTAGTCTAAGCTGCGCTTCTAAAACTTCCTTACGCATAGGTATGGACGGGGAAGCGCCCATTCTTGATACAGCCAGTGCAGCCGCTTTTGCAGCCATTTCAAGCGCATCCTCTGGTTTTGTTCCTGATGTTATTTCATGTATAAAATATCCAGTAAAGGTATCTCCTGCCGCTGTGGTATCCACAACATCCACATCATATATTCCATGAGAGCAACGCTTTGATCCGTCATCATAGATAGCACCTTTACTGCCTAGGGTTAGCACAATAATACTTTCCGGATATTTGCTTCTTAGTTCTTTAAGTATCTCATCCGGATCTTCTTTATCGGTTAACTCTTTACCTTCTATTTCATTTAATAAAAAGTAAGAGATTTTATTCAAAGGTAATTTTTTGAGGTTATCAGAAATAGGAGATGGATTTAATACAATTTTTAAGCCAAGCTGTGAAGCTCTATCGATTATAATATCCAAATTATTTATCTCGTTTTGCAGTAGAATATAATCACCTTTTCCAAAATTGCCTAAGACCTTATCAATCTGCTCTACAGTGATACTATTGTTAGCACCACCATAAAGAAGGATACAGTTCTCACCGTTTTTATCCACCTGAATGATGGCATGCCCGGAAACCTCATTTATTGTTTCAATTAAGTTACAATTCACACCGCCATTTTTCAGAGTGTCGATTAACATTTCACCATCCGCACCCACACAGCCCGCATGATAAACATTCGCACCGGCTCTTGCCAATGCTAAGGATTGATTCAGTCCTTTGCCACCACAGAATTTCTCAAGTTTCATTGATGAAAGGGTCTCTCCCCCTCTTACAAAATGATTAACATCGTATACAAAATCAATATTCAGTGATCCAAAATTCAATATTCTCATAGCAGCCTCCAACTCTATACATCCTTTAAATATAGTGTTTTTACTTATAATATTAAATAGTGTTTACTCATTTAATATATAGATTTCTTCATTTAAATAATACTGTATTTATTAAGTAATGAGGGTATTATAAAGTTCTCTTTCGCTGCTGTAAAGCAGGTATGGGAAGCTATATTACAACACCCTCATAACTTATTATGGAACATCCACTCTTATAGCAATGAATGTTTACTTTATGTTTTAATTAATCTTTTACAACTGTTACTGAAACATATGCACTTACCCAACCGCCTTCTGTTGTTGAAGGGCAATAGAAGAATACTTCTTCACCGGCTGTGAGTGTAACACCGTTGATTTCAAAGGAAGCAGCTTCCGCTTCACCACGGCTTGGTTCAATAGTAAATATGTCTGTACCATTAAGTCTTATATGCAGTTCTTCAGCATCTTGCTCCCAAGGGTTCTTAACCAAACCTTTGATTGTATATGCTCCATCTTCAGGGGCTTTAAAGCTTAAAGCACCATAGCTTCCGCCTTTAGTGTCAGCATTCAATTCAACGAAATCAGGAACATCAGCATTTAGTCCAACGCCGGTCCAATTACCAGCTACGGGATGCCAAGGTGTTAATCCATCCATAGCCTCAAGTACTGTACAAGGTGTAAAGCTTGCACCTTCATCAGTAGTAACATAGTAAAGCCAAGGACCATTTTCTCCAGTTGCACTTTCGGTGTCAAAGTCGTTAAATGCATCATAAACTGCCTGTTCAGGAGCTTCAGGTAATACCACTTCGGGTACTGAAGTAGGCTCATAATATACATTTAAGTCTACATAAGCACTAACCCATCCGTCAGCTGAGGTTGAAGGGCAGAAGAAATAAATAACATCATCTGCTTTTAATTCTACTTCAGTTACAGGGAAGGCAACTGCAGGATCTGCAGCCATACCGGGCTGTACAGTGAATAAATCTGTTCCGTTAAGTCTTGCATATAACAAGTCAGCTGTCTGATCCCAGGGATTTATAACATAACCTGTAATCACATATCTTCCGTCTGCAGGAGCCTTAAAGCCAAGAGCTCCATTCATGCCATCCAGCATATCCGTGTTTAGCTCAACCAAATTAGGTACATCAGCATTTATACCGACACCTATCCAGTTACCACCCCAAGGATGCCAAGGCTGTAAACCACCAGTTGCTTCTAAAATTGTACATGGCTCAAAGGTTTCTCCCTTATCAGCTGTAAAGCTATAAAGCCAAGGTCCGTTCTCACCTGTTGCGCTTTCTGTATCAAATTGCTCGAAAGCGTTAAATCTTGTATCAGCTGCTAATGCAGGCACTTCCACAGGTTCCTTAGTAGGTTCAGGCTCTGGTGCTTTTGTAGGCTCCTTTGTGGGTTCCTTGTCGGTATCTTCTACTTTGGTATCATCAACCGGATCTTCTTTTTTCTTACATCCGGTGAATACAACCGTTAACAACAGTAATGCTAATACGAGTGTTAAAATCTTTTTCATATTTACCTCCTTATTAAACTTTTAATTTTATATCAAGGGGTCAGTCAATCTCTGACTCCCTCTTGATTAAAGAAAACGTATGTATAAGGGTAATCGATTTCTCGAATATTGAGTAATCCTTTACCCAAACTAATAATACCACATACTTTGTATAAAAGCAATAAAACCTTACACAAAAACTAGAATGTTTTATTCAATATTACTATTGCCAAATTTTAGATTTTTTAATGAAAATATCTCATCAATACCACCGTAATATGTGACGCAAAGACCGGATGTATGGCTGGCAAATTCCATCGATTTCTTCAAATCATATCCATGGCTAAAGCCATAGAGTAAACCGCTGCAATATAGATCTCCTGCTCCGGTTGTGTCAACCGGCTGACCATAGTATACACTGCTTTGCCTATAGTCTGATCCGTTAATTCTTGCCATACTTCCTTGATCTCCCAGAGTAATAACGACCCCTGGTGTCAGCGTTGAAAGTACTGATAAGGCATCCTTAGTATTCTTAGTGCCTGAAATCAATAAGGCTTCTTTTTCATTTGGTGTAAAGAAACTTGCATAAGATAGTATAGGTTCTAATTCACTAAGCTTTGGTTGCTCTATCCAAGAGGTATCAACACTCAGGGTCTTATTATACTTTTTACAAAGGTCTAATATAGGATAAGTAAGACAATAGCCAATATAGGTATGAACATGATCTGTGAGTGATATCTGATATTCCAGCTGCTCTTTTGTAACAAATGCACCACCATCACCGCCGTAACTGGCAAAGCACCTATCCTCTAGTGTACTCATTACTGCAGATACCGGTGTAGATATTCCTTCTTCCAAACAGAATCCATCTTTATCAAGACCGCTAGCTGTTAATTCATCAAGAACAATTCGTCCCATTGGATCATTACCCAATCTTGTCAAAAACCTTGTAGCTACCTTAAGCCTTGAAAGTCCCATAGGAGTATTTGCTCCTCCACCTGCTTTTATATAAAAATGCTTGCAGTATTCTTCTTCACCTAAAGTAGGTATCTTATCAAGTTTTCCAAATATGATATCACAGCAGGTTTCAGCTATACATAATATTTTTTTCATATTGTAAACCATGACTTTCTTTACTCTGATTGATTTGGCTTATTTCCATACACCAATATATGGCTCATTTAGCTTTACATATTCCTTTACTAATCTTTTAGCAAGACTATAATCGCTTATTAGTGGATGTATTGTTAAGGCTTCTATGGCTTTTTCAATGTTTTTCTCTCTGACCGCCTCTACTGTAAGTTTCTCATAGCGTTTTATAGTTTGCATTAGTATAAGATTAGTGGGATTAATATTTTCAAAATTCATAGGTGTAAAACCATTTACACCGATATTACAGGTGACTTCCACCACATCGGTCGGAGCCATCTCGGGAATTGCTCTACCATTAGGTACACTGATTGCCAGGTCGATGTTCTTTTTATTATTAACACTGTCAATATAATTAAATACTACACCTGCATAGCCTTCGTACACCTCATGGCTTGAATTCCTGCCGATTAATTCAGTAATTCCAAGGCTTTCTACATCAATTGGGTCATAGGATTTTGACTCTCCACCCATCTCGATGCTCATATATGAGCCTTCTCTGCGGTGCATATAATCTCTATAGATGCTAATGCATTGCTCCGCCTCTGTCTCGATGGAATGCTTCCTTAGCTCCTCCATCATCGCATAATTAATATCGCGAATGGATTCTCCTCTGGATAAGGGTGATGCCAGAAGGTTGGATAAGGCTTTATCTCTGTGATAGTAATAATAGAGATATCCGTTAGGAATTTCACCGAGACTCCGGACTAAATCTCTGTCAAAGTAATGGAATTGGCGGAAGTTCTGAACAAAGCCTTCATTTTCCAACAGCCTTGGGAGAATATTAACTCCGCCTATTTCTACACTGTTTGCCCAAGACAAATGGTTTAATCCATACACCTTAACAACTATATCTGAAGCATCGATTTTTAGAGCATCGGATATATCGATTTTAATACCTGTCGCATTATCGCAGATTCCCACCACTCCGTCAAAGCCGGCATCGTATATTGCCTGTGTAACTAAGCCGGATGGATTGGTAAAATTAAATACGGTAACATTCGGCTTAGCATGCTGCTTTATAATCCGCATATAATCAAGTATAAGAGGAATAGTACGTATTGCATATGAAAATCCACCGGCACCGGTAGTTTCCTGACCAATAAGATTTAAATCAAGAGCTATTCTCTCATCCCTACACCTGGCTTCGTCCATTCCGACTCTTATGGTCGTAACCACATAATCGGCACCTTCTACAGCCTCTACTATCTGATCAGTTAAAACAACTTTCAGCTTACTTTTAGACCTCTTTATTAAGTGAAGTGCCATTCCTCCGAAATAAGACAATCGTTCTGCATCTATATCCATTATATAAAGCCGGTCTATTCCCAGCCTCTCATGGAACTTAATCAGAGATTCAACGAAATAGTATGTTCTGACACTACCGCCTCCGATTAACACAAGTTTCTTCATGCTTTTCCTCATTTCTGCGCTACTTAATGTCTCGCCAAAGATTTTATGAACAGCAACTTTATTGTATAATACGATCTAAAAGTCTTTTCTTAAATTCTTCAGGCTTAACGTCAATTGCTGCCTTCACCGGATATCCATCGCCCCAGTCACAGTCTATGGTCAGGCCTCTGGAGTAATCTCCGGCAGTCTCTACTAATATCTTTTTATCTGCAAAGGTCATTATATCATCCCAAAGCAGGTATGATAATGCTAAAGGGTCATGTAAGACAGGAAGGAAACCAAATTTTTCACAGAAGGTATCAAGCATCTCTCCTAGGAGATTTGTTCGCTCATTACCGATGTTTTTAACATATTCAATATCATCTCTTGTAAATGTACAACGATTGGTAACGTCGAGACCTGTCATTACAATTTCTGCTCCCGATTCGAAGACAATTCTTGCCGCTTCGGGATCACATACAATATTCCACTCCGGATGGGCTTTTGTAATCTGCCCACCCATCATGATTATTTTAATCTTTGGTACAATGTATGGTGCCTTCGCAATTGCCAGAGCCAGATTGGTAAGAGGACCGATGGCTGCAATAGTTAAAGTTTCATACTTTTCTACCGTTTGTATGATATAGTCACATGCGCATGGAAGAGGCTTACCATCTAGAATTCCAAAATCCTTGCTGCTATTCGGGATACGGCTTTCATCCCACCAGCCGATCAAAGGCTTCTCTGCACCGGTGCTTACGGGAATATCCTCCCGTCCAAATACCTTAAGCATATTTCTGGTTACATTGGCACGCCATTCATTAGCCAGATAAACTGTCGTAATCCCAACGATATTTAATTCCGGTGAATTCAGCGCCAGTGCAAGTGCAAGTGCATCATCCACATCTCCGCCTATATCGGTATCAATTAATATATTAATAGGTTTTTTGGTCATGTAATCCTCCATAATGGATATTAATTTTTCATAGAATATAACGGAGGATTTATCCTCCCACATATTATTAAAAATAAATCTCATACCGATCAAAGGGTACAATTGTTGCGTCAAATAATCCGGAAGCGTTTCTGGTACCTTCTAAAAGGTTAATGAGGGTGTTAACAACCTTTAGGCAGATTTCATTTTCACCAGGCTTAACATAATCGCTGATGTCTGCTTCATAAGGCTTCCATAAGCAGGTCTTTACAAGAGATCCGTTTACATAGACCTCAAGCACATCAGTCCCTAGCTCTGCTTTAAGAAACAATGCTTTCTTACAGGTTTCCTCATCAAGAGTAATGGTCTGAGTGTAACTTCCGGTTCCGGAGAAGTGAGGTAGTCCTTGCTGTACCCAGTCACCAAAGCGAACGCTTCTTACAGGGTCAGAGATAACTTCTCTACCATCCACCTCTTTGATACCAAAATCACCGATGATCTTTAATAGATCCACCATACCGTCACTCTTTTTAGTAACAGTTAATTTAATCGCAACCGTATTCTCACCTAATACCACATAGTCTGTAATAGGTACTTCCTTAATCTGAGCATCCAAGAAGCTTCTTACAGGTTCCTTTGTCATTCTGCGTCCGTTGATATAAAGCTCATAGCCACTTCCCTTAAAGCCGTCAATCATCAGCTTTAAATCATCAGGGATATACTGTGCATTAAAGCTTGTCACATACCATAGGTCCACAGGATAGGTATTATCATCCCGCTCTTCAGGTAACTGCATCTCCCATGCTCCCATTCTCATGTCATACCAAGCGGAAAAATCATAGTCAGGCTGCGAAATCTTGCTTACATCCACAGTACCGTCATCATACATCATCTTCCACTCATCTGTTAATAATGCATTAGGAGCATTTACTGTAAAATCAAATTCATCTTTAAATTTAATAACTTCCAAGCTCTTCTGTGCTGGAATTGTTAGTTCTTTCTCCTTATCACCGACTGCCAGAACAAGCTTTCCATCCTCCGACAGACGGCCAATTCCTTCAACCCTGCCATCCACTTTATCTGAATATGATGAGATGCTTGCCTTGGATGGCATGACATCCTCGATATCTGTTATCTGAATATCAGAGCTAATACCATGGATATGAGCCGGAGCATCATGTATGCTTAGCATATAGGAGCCATAAGGCTGCATAGTTAAGGATAGAGTGGTTTTTCCGTCTGCAACATTGTATACTAGGACCTTATGAATCTCACCGGACTCCAAATCCCAGATTTCAGGTTGATATTCACCTGTAAATGTAACCTGAATGTCAGCTCCCTGTTCAACAGGATTTATTAGGAAGAAGAGATCTCTTCCATCCTTTACTCTGTGAAGATAGAATACTTCCTCGCTGTCAATTTCAATCTCAGGCTCAATACAAGCCAGCATCTGTTCCTTTAGAGTCTCCATGCCGTCACATTTAGCAAAGCCCTGACCGGATACGAACACTACTTTACCACTTCCATGGTTATTTACTGTTAAGGATAGTTCTTTATCATCTGATTGTAAAAATTCTTGCTTAAGAGCTAAAGGATTCTTACCAAAGAGCTTTTCAAGCCTACCCTCCATGTCATCGCATTGTCCTTCTACACAGTGGTAAGGAAGTAAAGCATCTCCGCCCAGCTTTCCGCCTGCAGCGACGAATTTCTCCATGATATCTAGGGTTGTAGATTTAATATGTGTGCAAGGAGGCAGCATCAGCATTTCATACTTCTCACCTTGAATACATAGCTTACCGTCTTTTATCTCGCAATCCCTTAGTATATCTTCATCAATATAGTCAAAATCTATATGTAGACGTAGTAATCTGTCTGTCATATAATTAAAATCATTTTCTATTGTATCACCGATTTTATTGTGTGCCTGAGGAGTATAGGTTGCCCAGATACTATTCATCGGATACAGTATGGCCACCTTTGCTACATGGTCACCGCCGCTTAAGGTATATCCAAGACGGGTCATATAGTCATTGAAAAGCTTATACTGCTTCCACCATGTATGATGATAGAATTGTGATGGTGGCCAGTCACGCTTGCGTTCTCCCTCAATGGTATAATGGTAACCATGAGGATTAAAGAGGTTTACACCAAGCACATATTCCCAATCAGCGATCCATTTCATACGTTCCATGGTACAATCCCAATATGCACCACCCATAGACTCACACAAAAGTCTAACGCTTCCGTTCTGATGAGCCGCGCTAGAGGCAATTTTAAGTGCTACATGTTCATTGGGCATATCTCTGGTTCCGATACGAGGGTATAGATGATCCACACCTGTCATATCCAGATGCCGCAAATGGTGGAAAAGGTTTCCTCCGGTTCTGGCATGCATACGAAGGGATTCCTCATATAACAGATGACCGGTAAATACTACATCATTTTCTTCACACCAATCAGCGATTGTTTTATAGTAGGTTTCCTCATATTGCTTAGTCAGACAAGACCAGAAATCATACCTGACCTGTTCTGTATCTCCACCTATATCGTAGAAAAGCTTTGGTAAATGCTTCTTTAAATCGTATCCATTATGCTCTTTAAATATCTTAAACATCTTTTTGGACCAGGGTATTATGAAATTATCCCTACCAACTTCAAAATAGTGCATAGCAGGCTCATCGGTATAAAAGCCTTTAATGTCCTCTGAAAAACTCTGGCCAATGGATGCCTTATACCTTTCGTGAGTATACTCCAAGAACTTCTTTGTTGTCTCAGGATTTAATACGTCAGAATACCAATTTGCCTTTCTTTCTATAAAGTAAAATAATTTCCAGGGGCCCTTGGGAGCTTCCCAGGTAATAACCTTATCAAAGGATAATGAGGGCATCAGATCAACATATTCAAAATTGCCATTTGCCATATCATCAAGCTTCATAGCACATGCATATACAGGTTCTGATTCTTCCAGATCATTATATCTGGAATCGGTGCCTTCCATGAAGGTAAAGAATTGTCCGGGAAGATCACCCTCAACCAGTTCAAGATATACATTGGTAAGTTCAGGGTTTTTCTCCATAACTTCCTTACCGGCTGTACCGCTGGGCCAGTTATATTCATCATATACCCAGACCTGCAGACCAATCTCCTGAGCCTTTTCAATGGTAAATTTAACTCTATCGAACCAATCTTCGCCAAGATAAGGAACATGATCGTTGATTCCGAATCTGGCATGAATATACAGACCCGGTATTCCCTTGTCATAGTATTCCTTTAGTTGATACTCCATTTCGTCGTAACTCATCTCCCCATTCCAGAACCAGAAGGGCATAATACCAAACTCTCTGGAAGGATGCTTGAATTTAGCTTTTGAAAGAGCTTCTCCATGTACTAACTTATTATAATCCATACTTTTTCCTCCCTAATTTACTTTAGGTGTGCGATAAGATAAAGGGGCATATTTTGAATCACGATATTTATTGTATCATCTTCAACTTCGAACGAATATTCCACCTTGGAATTATCTAAAGTATACAACTCTACTCCTGTAACCTGAGCAGGCCTTTTCACTTTAACATTAAGGGTTGGGATAGGTAATACTTTATCCAATTCTGAATCATAATTATAATTCAGAAGATGAATTGTATGTGTATTATCGTTCTTATGTAGATGAACCCCGATATTGGAATTATCTACTTTGATTTGATTTATATCTTCATTAACTTTAGCAAAGCTACTTCTGAATTCTGATAAAGCAGCTTTCTTGCTTTCTGCATTTTCGCAAAATACTACATTGTCATTGTCTATCATCTCTTGTTGCCACTGAGGAAGATTCTGTGCTGTATCTCCAAATAAAAGCAGACGTCCACCTTGGTTTACATACTCAGTTAATACTTCGGTTTGGTCTTTGGTAAGTACATCACATGCAGGTAGGATGATTAGCTCATAGTCTGAAAGCTCTCTTATATCAAGTGGACGTATGCAGACATCATCATCTCCCAGCATCTTCACATCATATACCACCTGCTGATCACTTAGCTCCTTGATAACCTCCCAGAAAGGAAGCCTTGAGGTACTTTCATCGGTTATGTCTGTCGGGCTGTAGAATAGAATACTATTCTCCTCAGTCATGACATTTCCGTTATAAGCCTTTGTTACTTCCTTCCAGTAATAGCTTGGGAAGGAATAGGCTACCATAATTTTCGCACCGCTTTCTCTACTGAAGAAATCCTCATGATCAGCTAGGAATTCCTGTACCTCTACCGTTACGTCTCTCGGAGGATAGAATGCATCCTTGATGGTATTGCCCATCCAGCCACCATATGGCACGCTCATATTGCAGCCATAGGCAGATGCTTCCAAAAGGAAAATCCTATACAGATCATAGCCTTTACCATGATCCAGCATTTCCAGTAATTCCGGTATCATACCGCCGTAAGGATTCTCAGCCACTATAACTGGCTTATCACCACTAAAGCCTGCAATATATCGATACCAATAAGGCTGATTGAATAAAGTCTTCTCCATCTCGGTTATAATCACATCTACCGAATGTTCAAATGGGAAGTATACTGGCATACAATTAAAGAAGTTACCTGATACAAGAATTTCCCTATTTTGCGTCTCTCTTGCATAATCTCTTGCGTAATCAACCAACTCAATAAAATGCTTCTTTACTGCGCGAAGCTGGAATTCATAATATTCTCTAAACAAAGGTGCCCCGTCAGGAAATGTATAATTACCGTCATTTAGGAACTTCTGATAATCAAAATTCTCCACGTCAATATCATCATACTGACTGTCTAACTGACCATTTGCTCGAAGCTCCTTAAGAAATTCTCTAAACTGCTTTTTACAATCCTTACAGAAGCATCCTCCGGCACGAAGTGATGTTATAGGCAGCTCAGCCTCATCCAGCTGAATACCTGCGACTCCCGCATCAATCATAATTTTCATGATTTTCTTGAGATAATCTCTCCATACAGGATTATTGCGGCAGGTCTGATAGCAGGTTTTGGAGTGATTAACCACCTCAACCCATTGGGCATGTACCGCATCTCCCTTATAGGTTCTTGCAGCCACTTCCTCCCAAAGATCAACAACCTTTTCACCGTCACTGTTTATAATACCATCGGGATAATAATCTTCTAAAGATGTACGAAATAGATCCTTATGCTTTCCTGATGCAAACTCATTCAAACCATAATAATCATGTGGTGTATCATCTCGCATAACATTAAACTGCTTCATATGCTTGCCGTCTTCGGAGACTACAACCGGGAACTCCCAGCCTTGTACCTCAAAGACAATACCCATAACCTTGATTCCTCTTTTATTACACTCGGCAATAAACTCTGAATCATTCATAAATCCATAAAAACGAAGTCTTGGATCCAGTTCCCCAAATGCCTCATTCTCAAGATAAGGAAGGGATATTGATCCTCCTCCTAAAGCTGACCAAACTAAAATTGTTCCTTTATATCTTTCGATATCTTCAATCATCTGCATGCTGCGGAAGGGCAAGCTAGGGTGATAGCAATGATTGTTCTTATACCATCCGTCAAAATAAATTCCTCTTTCCATACACTACTCCTATATTACTGCTAAGGCAGCATTTTTTTATTTACATCATCGAAAGTAATACCTGCTATGATAAAGCCTGTAATACGCCGATGATATTTTACTCTGTTTGAGGTCCAAAAATCAATTCTATGGATGCTCTAATCTCAGGCTCCATATTAGCTGCAATTGTTGATGCAGGTACATCATCACGCATATAGTTGATGATAGAACCAACGATATGATCAACATCATCCAAGTTCTTATCATATTCATAAACAAGCTTTACATCATCAGTATAGATCATATCATAGTTTTCCTGACCTATACGATTAGCTTCCTTCTGATCTCCAACTTCTAGCTGCTTATCATTAACCATTCTTAAGAAGGTTGCTGCACCTTGGGGATTCTTAGCTCCCTGTGGTACCGCAAAGCCCTGGGGATATACTACCAAATTCCTACCTTCTAGATCAGGGCCTGTAGGATAAGGAACCATTCCAACCTCGAAAGGATGATCAACAGGAAACTCCTTACCGCGAATCATGCCTAGAGCACCATTGTCCCACCATCCGAACATGTCATAGCCAAATACCATATAATCCATCCATCTGGTCATATAGTTCATTGTATTTATTACCTTCGGGTCAGATAACATGGGTTTTACTGAACCGCTTGAAGTATCAATATCCAATAATGCTCCACCGTTTACTAACATAAAGTAAGTAATTGTATCGTCATATGAACCATAGCCTAATTGGCTTACTTCACCATCTACTGTATGCGTTAATGCCTTAATAGCTTTTTCAAATTCATCAAAATTCCACAACCCCTGCTGGAATAATTCATCCGGAGGAGTCAGTCCCTCTAATGCAAAAAGATCACGGTTAAACATAATATAATAGGTATAAGGCTTAATAGGTATCGCATAGGTTTGGCCCTTCCAAGAGAAGAGGTCACGTTCAACATCCCAGTAGCTAAAATCCTTATCGGTTACAAATTCATCGATAGGCTGTGCAATATTTGAAAGTACAACATTATACATATTACGATCATATACTTCAAATAAATCGGGAGCATCGCCGGAGTTTTGGAGTGCAATTACTGTCTCAAGCATGCTGTCCCATGCAGCATAAATTACATTAACTGTTCCACCGTATTTTTCCTCGAAATCAGGAATAGCTTCAAGAATCGGATCATAAACATTTTCATTTTTCTTAGTGTCATAAGCATATTGATCCGGATTATACCAATAAACTATTGATATATCGGGATTGTCCAGAGTCTCGGGAAGCTCATCTCCAGCATCTACTACTTCTCCTCCCTGATCATCTGTTGCCGGTGTCTTGTTACCATTGTCATTATTGTTATCATTACTTGGACTATTGCCGGCACATGCGGCAAGATTAAGTATCATAAGCGTCATAGCAAGAAAAAGTGCTATTATTTTTTTGCTTTTCATACATATTCTCCTCTCTTTTTTATATAGAATCTCTATCCGATACGATACCGGATAAGAAATATCTAACAAAACAATTAAAATCCGGTTAATCCTGAATTTTCTATACCCTCAGCAAAATATTTTTGAAGTATAACATAAAGGATTACCAAAGGAATAATAGACATCAGAGCAGCTGCTTGAATCTGTGTATTAGCTGTCTGAATATTCTCTGCTCCTATTCCCAAATTATGCAGATTCTCAAGTTGTGTCTGGAAGCCTGCCATAGCTGTTGAAATTGTATCCTTTGTTCTTATAAACATAGCCGGTGTATAATAATCATTCCAGTTCCAAACGACTGAAAGAAGGATTACAGACAAAGTAATATTCTTAGTCGTAGGCACAATAATTTTTAAGAAGGTTTTTATCGGTCCGCATCCGTCAATAGATGCAGCCTCCTGCAGCTCCTTTGGAATTCCACTAAAGAACTGTAGATATATGAAGATGTATAAACCTCCCTTAAAGCCTACGGACAGTAAAGAAGGAAGTATTGTTACCCAAGGTGTTCCGATAAGATTTGGAACCTTTATGGCACCTCCGGTTACCTGACTGAGCCAACCAATAAGCCCGAATATGTCCATATTCCTATAAGAGGCATAAAGAGATGTAGAAATGGTCTGTTGAGGAACAATAACCGTTAAAATAACCAAAGCAACTATTAGCTTTCTGCCTTTAAAATTAAACCTTGCTAAACCATAAGCCACATACATGCTTACAGCTGTCTGTATTAATGCAGGAAGTATAGCGATGACTACCGTATTCCACAATACCTTGGCAAAATCAATTACCATAAGTACAACGGCAAAATTGGCAAAGGTAAATGCTTTTGGTATCCAAATGACTGATGGGTCATAGTACTGCTCAACCGGCTTAAAGGCATTGCTTAACATAAACATGATTGGATAAAGAATTATAAAACTAATACCAATCAATAGAATATGTCTTACTAAGGACCACAGCTTTTTAGTGGGCTTTTTGACCCTAACATAATGGACTAAATCTTCTCTTAATTTCACCTTATCCATATGTTCAAGATGATTTTTTATTTTTTTCATTCTCCCACCTCTCTATCAAGATTCAATCTTTGATACTTTTCTGCCAATGATCAAGTATGCAAACAATAGTATGATTACAATTACTAGAAAGTAAACCCATGCCATTGCCGCACTGACACCAAATTTCATGGTCTTTCCAAAGCCCATGCTTTGGATTGCCATCATCATCTGATTTCCACCGGATGATGTACCATAGGAAGTGAAGGAATCAATGATGGTATATACAATATTTAAGAATATTATTGGTGAAATTCTAGGAATGGTTATTTTCCAGAATATATCCCATCTGCTGGCTCCTTCTATCTGTGCCGCTTCATAAGCGTCTGCAGGTATCTTCTGTAATCCGCTTAAAAACAGCAGAATTTGCACCCCTGATTTTGTTGCCATAGAGAATATACTATCAACTACTCCCGATATTCTTGAAACGGTAGCGGGACTTAGGCCCCCTTGAAGAAGTAAGTCTATCAGTCCTGTACTTTGGAATAAATATGCGTTATCTGTAGAGCCAAGTCCACTATTACCTACTACACTAGACATCATTGTAAATACTACACCACTGGTTAGTATAATAGGCAGGAAGAATATTGCCCGATATATAGTCCGTCCTCCGAACTTCTGATTCAATAATGTTGCGATAAACAAGCTTAACATAGTAATTATTACTACCTCTGATAGCATGTTTTGTATAGCAGCTGTAAGCATTGGTATATAGGTGGTATGTTCGACAAATAAATATTTATAATTATTTAAGCCTATAAATTTAGGTGTAAGACCCTGTGCTTGCATAGTAACATCATTAAATGTAAACCAAAAGGACTCCACGAAAGGTTTTAAAAAGAAAAACAAAAAGCCTATAATCCATGGAAATACGAACAGATAACCTGCCCTTCCTTGTTTTTTACTAAGGGAGGATCTCCTTTTTCTTTTATTAGTAATAGCTTTTGTCTCCATAAAAAAACCTCCTATTAATCAACCTCAAATACCTGGTACCCATTTCCATCGATTTGATTATCGCCTACAGTGACAGATGAGCTGTTATAATTTACAATAACCTTGATCATATTACCGTAAACCGTCTCTCTTACTCCGTCCTCCAAAATCCTGTGTGAAGTTATGGGTAATGTTACAGTGTCCTTAAGCACACTGTTAATTTCCTCATATTCTTCTACAGCAAAATCGATCCACTTTCGATAATCAGCACTGAATAAGTCGTCTGTTCTCGATCCAATGAGCTCCTCTGTATTACGAGATACCCAGGAATACATCGGTGCAGCACCATATTCTAAGCACTTCAACACCATAACTTCGGGGTTACTGGAAAGGTTAGTTGCTCCCAGTGAGTAGTAATTATATCCATGGAATACCATCTGGAAAAAGGGAATACTCGCATCCTCTATATCAAATGTACTGCTTTTTATCGGGGTGTTAATTAAATGGGTGGCATTAACAGCTGCATATTCATTTGCACCGGATAACATGATATTATCAACTCTGTCAGATGCATCCTGTAAAATATCATTTACGAGCCCCGGTACCAGGTTGCGACTGGTTCCATTGGTGGAAAGCTCCGAATAAGCCATACTTCCAATGGATTCAAATGCAACATTAGAAAAACCGATCTTATTAAAATTATTTAAAAACTTATTATAATAGCTTGCAAGCTTTTTTGGCTTAATCAAATACCAAGGTTCATATCTGGGATCTCTGCTTGCAGAGTCCAGTACAAATTCATACTGTACCTGAGGGGTATTGGCTACAGAGCTTAAGACATCATTGTATTTGGATACGCCTTTACCTGTCTTATAGACATTCACCAGCTCGGCTGCTAGATATAAAGAACCCTCGCCCTGATTTAATTTCTCTTCCAGACGCTTCATATCCTTAGTGTTTCCTAGCTTCTTCTCAAGCTTTGCATTAGTCTGAATGGTCTGATAATATCCGTTCTTCATCCAGTAGTTATACTTTAATACAATATTGCCTAATCCCTGGCTGTTCAATTCATTAACAATATTCTCTGCGTCCTTAACGGTTGTCGTAGTGATTAAAGTATCCTTAGGTATTCCTAAGAAGGATTTAGTCTTACGTATATGTCCATAGATATCCAAGTAAAAAGGAATGTCGCCTTCTTTGGTTCTTGTAGTTAGTCCGGTGTTTTCCACCAAATATTCCTGATAAACTTTAGCCATATCACTATACTCACTCTGACCGCTTTCCAGGAACCTATATAGTATTTTATAATTTACACTGATGTCTGGTTGCTTTTCAGGAATAGAAACTGTCTTTTCACTCATTTCCTTCTGCATAAGTCTTACAGTTCCAACAGTCCTGTAATTGTAAGTAGACCAGATATTGTTATAGCTGGTGTAGATACCGGATGATCTGGCTTTTACCGAAGCTCTGGCTGCACCATCAGTCATAATGGCTAGGAAACCGTCATCATTACATTTCTCACCAAATACAGGTAAGTATACATTTTCTGTTAGGGTAAATGAGGTACCGATAGCCGTTGCACTGTCAAGTAACCTGTCATTAACACCGTTATCAAAGCCATATAGGCTCATAGAAAATTCTTTTGCCTTGCCTTTACCGTTATTAAAATATATCAGAGCTCCACTTCCGTCCGGTACCAATAGGTAACCATCATCCTCCTGTGATCCCGCTCCAAAGAAGGGAAGAAGTTCGATGTTGGTTAATTTATTCGTGCCAAGCTCCTGTATACCGGCTGTCAGAATTTCAGCCACAAAATCCGTGTCTGTAAGTGAGTAACGAACAGGAACAATTAACTCTTCTTTAGTGAAATTATATATAAAGATAATGCCCTCATCATCAACTCGGTATGAGAGTCCCGATCTTGAAACTGAGCCCATAAAACTTCCTACATTCATTACCACTCCTGTATCTGTGGTATATGATAGTAATAACTGTGAGAAAAGAGATATTTTATGGAACCCGTTGGCCAGTCTATCGTTCTCCTTATCAAGAGGGTTGGAATACCAAGTCTTAGAGCTTCTTTTGTCCAAAACAGAAATCTCACCGTTCTTTAAATTAGCTGATAGCTTAAGATTATCGTTTTCTAAAACGGTTTGAAATTTATCCTCTTTACCGATAACAAATCCAGTGGATAGGTCCGGTTGATTTTCCTGGTTATTATTAACCGTGGAAATGTCTAGGATCTCATCATTCGTATTTATGAACGTAAGTGCTATTAAGATTAGCACAATCGCTGCTATACCTAATAAAATAATTTTTTTCTTCATGGTCTATCATCCCTTCTATAACCGGAATACAACTTCACTGAATATTGTGTAAGCAAATATATACATCTGCTGTATCAAACTGTAACCCAGCAACATTAAAAACAGCATTATGAATACTCCTAAAACCGTAAGCAAAATATTGACAAAGACCTTGCCTACCGATATCTGGTGTATCTGATAAGATCCAAACACCAGAAGCAGAAAGCTCCAAGATAATCCGATAAATCGGAGCATGGATAAGAATGGAGCCATCTCTACAGGCACAAAATTGCTGGCTACAATGTAAATGAATTCCCATATTATATAAGGAAGCAGGGAGTAGCAAGTCAAAATCAGAATGTGTTTTGTCTTTCCTTCCGTGAACATTAAAGAGCTTACTGCCCAATTAGAGATAAACCATAATATTATTCCACCAATACTAACCGCAAAGATAGAAATAATGGATATTCTATCCGGATTACGGGTATTATAGATGAATCCAGTCAACACAGCATCAAATACATTTACTAAAAAGAAAAGGAACATGATGAAAAAACAGGTGCGAATAGATCCTGCATTCTCCCATTTTACCGCGTCGAATCCATTGACCGGGTGAAACATGGTATAGTAGCTTTGTCTAAAGCCCTTGGATAATCGGTTCATGCTTATACTCCTTTCCCTTTTCTACGTTTATCAATATAATATCTTATGGTTTTATATGCAGCAGAAATTAGTATGATTGCCACCAGTATTAATCCGAAGTTACTTCTCATAGCCTGCAGAGAATAACCCCTAAAGGCGGTAGAATAGTTGCTACGGTCATTAGCAAGCTTATAACTTTCCATAGCCAGTTCATACTTTTCTAACTGATAATAAGCCTTTCCTACTCCGGTATAAGCCAATAGGTAATTGGCATTCTGTTTAATCACATCTTCCCAAGGCTCTATACTTGCTTCATAATGTCCATTGTTATATAAGGATATTGCTTTTCTGACCTTTTCTCCGAAGCTTGTTAGGGTAAAGCCGGTTATACTGGCTTTTTCAGAGTCAAGAACATAAATCTTATCTTCTACTTCAATGATTGAGCTTGGAATTTTGAATAAACCCAGCTGTTCTCCGATTCCTCCAAATGCGAACATCAACTGACCGTTTTTATCACTTTGATAGATTCTACCGGTTTTTCCGTCTATTACAGTTATGATACCTTCCTCATCGACGTTAATATCGGCAAAAGTAGCATTTACATACCACACAGGCCGTTTCATTCTGTTGATATCCACACCAAGAGGATTTAATTCAACGATAAGTTTACTGTTATCCTCCGAAGCCGCTGCTGTAGCATAAATAAAGCCATTATCCGCTAGAAAGATATTACCGTATTCGATTGGGTTAAATGTCTGCATATTAGAGCTTGCCTTATCACTCAGAATGGTTTTCCAAAGCTTCATTATGACTCTTCTCATAGTCATCTCGACTTTATTTGCACCAAAATATTTAACGAAGCTGCCGTCCGGCTTTAAGTAGATTAAACCCTGATAAACGCCCAGCCCTTGTATATACATCTTACCATTCTCGTCTACAACGATTTTACTTGGTTTATATTCTGCAGTCGCGTCAATCAGATTAGACTCAGGCTTACCATATTTGTTTAATATCTTACCATCATTGCTACACATCAGTACCTCAGCATTACCTTGGTCAGCGATGTAGAGTGTACCTTCATCAGTGACAAAGATACCTGTAGGCTTTTGCATTGCATAAGGCTTACCCTGCCACTCCAATTCTTCTATAATTTTGATTAATGTAAAATCCTCATCAACAACTACAATCCTCGAGTTGCCTGTATCAACAATATATATCTCATGTCTTACATCAGAATAAAACATATCCTGAGGATCTACAAAATCACCAATATTCATTGTGGTTCCGCGAATTGTTTTTTCCGGTAGGTAGCCATTGGGTGCGGGTGTAGCATTACCCCATTTATCGTATGTATAAGTCTGATAAGGAACTTCATGGCCTGAGCCCTTAGCAGCTGATACACTGGCTACTGGTGTAATACAGCCCATTCCAATTATTAATATCATGACCAATGCTTTTTTCCAAACCATAATGTTTTGTCCCTTTCTTTTCTGACTTCCCAGATTCTATTATCCTTTTATACCTGTGTGTGACATGGTTTCCATAACTGATGACTGAGAGATAATAAATACTACTATCGGGGGTATCATTAATATCAAGGCTACTGCCGCACCTGCTCCTGCTCTTGCAATACCGGCAGAAGATATGGATTGCAGTACTGCTGTCAGGGTCTTCATTTCCTCATTATAAATATATTGGGTATCACCCGTATTCCAAAGAGAATTAAAGGTGAATATCGTCAATGTCATCCAAGCAGGCTTTACTAAAGGCATGACAAGCCTAAAGAATACCATATAATCATTGGCTCCGTCTACCTTGGCTGCCTCAAGGATTTCATCCGGTATAGTTAACATAAATTGGCGCATTAGGAAAACTCCGAAGCTGCCTGCCAATATCGGCAATATAATAGATAAATAACTATTCAGAAGGCCCATCCCACTCATAATTATATATAAAGGTGTACGGGTAACCTCAGGTCTAAATAGTATTGCCAGAACTACTACCTGATAATATATAGCTATAAATTTATTCTTTTTCTTTGCCAGTGGAAAGGCCGCCATGGAGGCTATAATTATATATAATGCGGTTCCTGCTACTGATACAAATACACTGTTAAATAATGATCTTTCAAAGGGGACCCAAGTTTCCTGAGTAATCTCAATCATTGCGATAAAATTGGCTATGGTTGGATTCTGTACCCAGAATTTAGGGGGGTAAATAAATATCTCATTCACCGGTTTAAAGGCTGTTACAATAGCATAAACTATCGGAAGCAGCATAAATGCACCAAGTGTAATTAATATTAAGAAGATGAATATGGTTCCACCTATGGAACGATTTAATACCTTTTTCTTTTTATAGCCTTTTAATTTAACTACATCGATATTAGCTGTATTCATTACTAGATCTCCCCTCTATAGCCATTTTGACAGTGTCTTGTTGATTACATTCCAAAGCAAAAGCATTAAAGCGAAGAGAAAGACAGCCACTGCTGAGGCATAACCCATCTCAAAACGTACTCCACCAATGTCGAGGATGTGCAGTACTAAGGTATGAGCAGCGTAATCTGTACTTGGGAAGCCTGTTAGATTCATGCTTTCATATCCTATTGCAAAGGATGTGGATATTGTGATTACAGCACCAAAAAGAAGCTGAGGAACCATCTGAGGGAGGGTAACATACCATAGCTCAGCAAAACGGTTCTTAATGCCATCAACTGCCGCGGCTTCATATAGGGAACGATCCATTGATTGCAGACCTGCAACAAAGGATAAAAAGCCTGTTCCCATACTGAGCCATAAGATTACTGTAATAACAACACCCATCATATATTTCGTATCTGTAAGCCATAATATTGGATCCGATATAATACCTGTTCGTATCAATACACTGTTTAGAAAGCCATAAGAATCACCACTGAAAATATAGGTCCATACAAAATATACATTTCCTGCAAGTGAGGGCAGATAAAAGATTAAAGTCAATACTGTTCTTACGCTTCTTCTAAATTCATTAATTAACCAAGCTGTCATAAAGCTAATAATATAACTGATAGGACCTGTTATAATGGCAAATATTGCTGTGTTTCGTAGACTTATCAGAAATACATCATCATCAAAAAACATTCTTATATAATTGTCCAGACCAATAAAGCTGGGAGCTTCCACCATATTAAAATAGGTAAAGCTTAGTCCAATAGCTGATAGGATGGGTAGGATTGTAAATAATACGAATAAAATCGTAAAGGGAGCCATAAATACCAGCGTGCTAATATTTCTAGACCAAATATTTTTACGTTTATATGCTTGCTTGTGGCTATATTCATTTTCTGCCAATTGCTTTTTCATCGGTCTTCTCCTCTCAATCACTCAACTCAAATTCCTTCAGCTTTCGGTCAATTTCTTTGTTAATCTCAATGTTATATTTATATAAGGTCTCACGTTCATTCTCTTTATCATAAACAACTGATTTAAATGCAAAGGATACATTACGTGATATATAGTAGCTTCCCGGTATCTGAGGAACATCCGTTACATATTCCCACTGTTCCATTAAGCTTTCTGATTGCTTCTTTGTCCAAGGCAACCTTTGAAATGCTTCAACATTGGCGGTGGGATATCTGGCACCGGGACCCATATTCTGCTCGAGCTCAACTCCAAAACGGCTTTGTGCCTCAGAGCTTACCCACCATTTTAAGAATTCATAGGCAGCGTCCGGATTCTTAGTATCCGCTAAAATTATTGCGGCAGTACCGTTGGCGGTTTCTGAGCGGTCAATAGTATTGTCATCCTTGAGTGTTCCGGGTATGGGAGCTATATCCCATAAGTTTTTAAGCTCAGGAGCCGCAACAGACAGATAATTCACATTTGTATAAGGCATAATGCCCATGGGCATCTCTCCGTTACGGAAACGGTTAAAGAAGTCGAATACCAAAGGCAGACTATATTTTGAATATAATCCTGTCCAATCTTGGAAAGCAATAAGTGCCTCTGGATCGTCAAATGCTGTCTTAGTCAGACTGTCATTATAAAATTGTCCGTCGTTCTGATATAGGAACATCTCAAAGGTTCTTTGTGATTCCGGAATACCCACCAGATAATTCTCATCCATAAGGATAGGAATAAGGGCATAAAATTCGTCCCAGGTCTCAGGCGGAGTTAAATTCAGTTCCGCAAAGGTATCAGTTCTATAAAATAGCATATCAAAGCTCTGTGTCTCAGGTAGAGCGTAGTATTTATCCCTATACTTGTAAGGAATCAAAGCCGACGGCATAAATTGCGAAGTGACATCATCAAAATCCTCAAAGGAGGATAAGTCATATAGTGCCCCTCTCATGGCTAGATTCACCGGAGTTTCCTTAGATACAAACAAGGCTACATCCGGTCCCTTTCCTGCAAGTACAGCCTGTGTTAGAGTTGCAGAGCTGTTAACCAGACTGACCTTAACCGGTATGTTATTATAAGGGACAAACATATCATCAACCATTCTCTTTAAAAGCATAGCCTGATCACGGCCGGCAGATACCCCCGTCGCCTGTAAATCAGATGTGCTGACCCATACCTCAAGTGCCTCCTGCTCTTCATCTACTTCTTCTGTTCCTGCTATGAAGTTGTAATCATTAAAGAATGAATATAAGAACATACGTATACGGTACAATATCTGCTTAAAGAACCCTGAATTTATCTCCGGCTCATTAACATCTGGTGAATATACTACAAAGTAATCCATTTCCAATGGTTGCAAACGCATGTCTATAGTCCAAGAAGCAAGACTGCTTACATTATTTCGGTATGATTCAATTCTATTCGCGATCTTACCGGGCTTTTTAATAAACTGTCCCAATAATGCAACTGATTCCTGAAGGATGGATGCGCTCGATATATCCATTCCATCCATTTCTTCCATTTCCTTCAATATTCCTTCCATATCAGCCTTAACTTCTTTAAAGCCTTCAATTAGCCCCGGAATTTTTTCGTCCAGAAGAAAGTCTCGGTTTGTATCAATGGATATTCTATAACTATCTGCATTAATACCTGTGATTTTAACAATCTCACGATACCATCTGTTAAGTTTGGCAACATCCTCATCCACTCGCCTGAGTAAATCTGCCATATCTCCCACTGTAACCGCAAGCTTTAGGGTGTGGTTGCCTGCCGGAAGATAAATTTTATAAGGTTTATCTTCAGAATCGGTAAGTGTCTTAATATACCATGAGTTTTTATTCTCGAATTTCAAATTTCTCATTTCTTCAAAAAGCACTTTTCCGTCTATCATCATTTCACGGGTACTGTACATTCCCCGTTTCATATTCTGCTTTGCTTTAAATGAAAAGTAATAATATCCATCCTCAGGAACACTAAATTCCCAGGTAATATACTCCCCTGCCGCATCCCATGTATTCTCACCTATAGTATTATACAAAAGAGTATATGGATCAGATGGAAGTATACTTACACTACTATTATCAAAAGTAGGAAAAAGAGTATTACTGGATTTTACCTTGCTTTTCTCTGCTTGAAACATTTCCAAAAAACCGCTTGTATTCTGAACTCCCTGCTGATCCCACTGATTCTTCACCGAATTGTAGTCCCCGGATTTCTCTGTTTGAGAAAACCTTATGTTATCAATGGCTAATGCTTCCATCTGCAGTTCGAGTGACAGGGTATGAGTTCCCTCAGACAGATAAAACTCAAGCTCGCCATTGTACTGACCATCCTTATCTATAATCCCAAAAGACTGCCACTCAAATATCTCATTAACCTTGGGTCTTAATTCATTACCCTTGATATCCTTTTCGAACTCCCAGTCCTTATACCCCTTATAGGTTTCATCCAGAAACAGCCTTGGTAGGGTAATCGTTTTCGCGTTGGCAAAAGGAAAATCACCGTCTAACCGGATACCTAACTGTATATCACCACTTTTAAATTCTACAGGACAATAATCTATAAATAGATTATAAAAGCCTTCTTCACTCACCTGAAACTCCCAGGTAACCATACCTTCTTGGGAAGTCCAGTATAGAATATCATCTCTTCCGTTATAAGAGGTGATTATCGCATCGGCATGATCCTGAGCTATATACTGATTAGCCTTCATCTCAATAACTTGATTTGGGTGATTTGCACCATTATATTTTGTTAGATAGTCATAATATGAAATGACATCAGAATAATCATATGTATTTTCGTAAAGAATAATCTCCTGTGGAGTCTCTGATTGTCCTCCCAGGTCAGATACAGCAAATATATTTGCTGGAACTAAGATATTCGTTAGCATAACGGATGCAACAAGTATTGAAACCAGATGTTTGAATTTCTTCATAATAGCCCATGCCTTTCTAATTAAATTCTAAATCCTCAGTCATTATTATTATGATCTACTAGAATTTTGGGTAAACGTTTCCGTCAAAATTATTTTAGTCAATTTAAACAATAATGTCAAGTACAAAATAGAATTTTTATTATCTTTTACAGGCTTTATTTGTTCTTACCTTATTATATAATTTTTACTCATAAAATCTAATACTAACATAATAAGCAGATTGGTGGTTGACTTAACTTTGAATATGTAGTAAAATTATAGCATAAGCGTAATCGTTTACCCATATTATGAAAGGGAGGATATTCACCTATGCAAACACTAGATAATAATTTATTAAATTGTTCTTTCAGTAATGAAAATAATGGTTTAACTTCAGTAAAACGTGGAGATTTCCAGCTAAATTTGGATGGCTTCGCTTTTGATTTCGGATGTAATGAGGTTAATCAAACCGGCATCCTTGAATATGATTCTATGCTTAATTTTAGGACTTGGAATCTTCCGGCAATTAAACCAACTAAGAAAGGAAATATTCCTAATCCGATATCTTTTGAGGTAAATAAAGATACCGCGGTGGCGTCCTATCTCGTTAATCAATGCTTAGTACGAGTTATATATCATTTAGCAGATAGTATCTTAAGTATTGATATAGAATTAGAAAATCAATCTTCTGATACACTATATCTTAATACCTTTAGTTTTATTCTTAAACTGAAAGAGTTAGAGAATGTTATTTTCGATTTTCCTGGGAATGTCCCTATGCAGCATTTTGAAGCAACAAAGCTTGAACCTTATCAGGTTATTGAAACAGGTCTAATAAGCTTTGTGACACATACAAGCACTTCAAAAGGTGATTTTAATCTTATGTTTATTGATTCCATTGAAAAATGGTCTACCGGAGTCTATCATGATGGAAGTTGTGTAAATTATGTCTATAGTGCAGGTTTAGAGGCGGACCTTGAGCCCGGTGCTAAGTTGTCTGTTGGAACTCTATATCTTCAGCTTTGTGATAGTAGTAATCCTTATTTGCAGGTTAGGGATTTCGTAAGTTCCTTAGGCTACAAGCCCTGTGAAGGCGGCATTACAGAAGGTGTAATGTATTCTTGCCATCCTTCAGGTACAATGGATGCAGGCTTTCCACTTAAGGACGATTTATTCAAATACGCTGAATATCTTCCTACTTTAAAAAATATGGGTATTGATCATGTATGGCTACTTCCTGTATTTGAACATAATGAGGACGGGGTCTATCATTCGAATGACCAATCTATTATAGATGAACGATATGGCGGTGAAGAAGGCTGCAAATATTTCTGTGATAAGGCACATGAATTAGGTATGACTGTTTTATTTGACTATGTGCCCCATGGTCCCGCACCGGAATTTCCTGTTGCTCGTGATAATCCCGAATGGCCTTCCAAACGCCGTGACGGCTCCCTTCAGGATGAATGGGATTGTGTATCCATGGATTATAATCATCCCGGATATCAGGAATATACCGCAGAGCTTGTTCATGATCATGTAAAGCGTTTTGGAGTAGATGGGGCCAGAATTGACTGTGCTATGGGTGGCCTATCCAATTGGCGTCCATATAAAGATAATAGACCAAGTGGTAATAGCGTAAAAGCCGGTGTCAATATTACCAATTCAATTAGAGAAGGTTTTTTACGTGGCGGAAAACAATCTTTTATATTACCTGAGAACTTTAACCCAATTCCAAATTATTACCATGTAACAGATCTGTTCTACGATATGACACTATACCGTGTATTAGATGAGATTGAAAAGTTATTTATGGATAATCCAACTGAATATACTCGTCTGCTTACCGATTTCTTGGAAAGACAAGCTCTAGTAGCTCCTGAGAATTATCATAAACTTCGCTATCTGGGCAATCATGATACGGTTTCCTGGGTATTCCAGTCACGCCGTGCTACAGATTGTTACACTGTAGACGGTGCAAAAGCACTCTGGGCTGTTATATCCTTAATTGATGGCATGCCGATGATTTATCAGGGAGATGAGGATCCTTCTATATATCAGGCTGAAGGACCAAAGTTAATTGATTTCTTTACTGAACTGTTTGCTAATCGAAAAAAATATATACCTACAGGAAGTAATGTAACCACATATCTTAAGACAGGAACTCCTGTTATGGCTTTCTTACGTGGTACAGAAGGGAATCAAGTCCTGGTTACGGTTAATCTTTCCGGAGAAGAGCAGGTGCTTGATTTAAGCTCCTATCCTTTGGCAAAACCTTTGCTTGAAGGAAAGTCTTCTGATATACTTCGCCCTTATGACTACCAAATTTTTAGAGTTTAAGGGGCAAAAGGCTGTATATTGAAAGGAATGATTAATTAATGAACTTTTTAAAGTTGCGGATAATTACTGGGGCATTAATATTTAGTGTTTCAGTTTTACTCTCCTCCTGTTCCGGTCGTGAAAATCCTCAGGATTCTGGGGATTTAACACCGACCGTGGCAGCTCCTACCGCTGCTCCTACTGCTACACCATCAAAGCCCTCGGCTGATTGGAGTATTGCTAAAGAAGGAAGTCCGATTGAAATTACCAGAAATGGTATTACTTGCTCTGTTAATTCCGCAACAGGTCTGGTAACTCAGGTAAAATCCGAAAATCAAACAATAGACATGGATGGTATAGTAATCGATATAGGTTTTAAGGATGCATATTCCTTTGATCAACTAGGATACAGCTCCTTAGAAGATCGTGCTACATGGGAATTACCTGTAGTATGGCCAAGGATGAAACCATTACCTGAATATGATTTTAAAGGAATAAAAGAAACTGAGGATGGCTTTATAAGTACCTTGACTATAGATACCTTAACTGTTGAATATCATTATATAATGCTGGATAATGCCATACAGGTCTATGGAGTTATAAGTACCACAGAAGATACCGATCAGCTGGTTAATGGAGTAGGATTTATTGTAAAGGGCTTTAAGGGCTTTGATAAATCCAAAGCTACAGCTGAATTTCCGGGAAGTACACCGGAGGGCCGTATAGCACTGTCCAAGTATCCAAAGTATTCGGTGGTATCAACCCATTACTCCGGTCCCCTGATTCAGTTCAACCAGAATAGTCTGAATGTCAATGTTCTTTTCGTAGATGAAGAGGAAAAATGGACAGCTAGCTTCTATAGCGACGAAAATGATAACCCTTCTTCCATATTCCTTGCGGCAGTCGAAGGTTATCTGAAATCCGGTGAGGAAATAGTCATCGGAAATATGTATATTCAACTGCTTGATAGTAAAGATGATCCTTATCTTGCAGTACAAGATTTTTGGGCTGCACTTGGATATCACGTTCCTACAGACGGTGTAAACGACGGTCCGGTTTATTCAGCACATCCTTATGGAACCATGGACACAAATTATTTTAACAAACTAACGCTTCAGGAATATGCCGATCAGCTGGATAGAATAGCCGCCATGGGATTTAAGAACGTATGGCTACTTCCAATCTTCCATCATACCGGAGATAATGTGTATGAACCTATTGATCAAGGTGTGATTGATAATCGCTACGGCGGTGAAGAAGGTGCTAAGATATTTATTGAAAAAGCTCATAATCATGGCTTAAGAGTTTTATTTGACTTAGTTCCTCATGGTCCAAGACCGATCTATCCCTTTGCCAAGGAACATGATCATTGGATTTCTAAGCGAAAGGACGGATCGAATCAAATCGAATGGGAATGTGTTTCATTTGATTATAACAATCCGGAATACTACGATTATACGGTTAATCTTTTAGCTAACTATGCTAAGGATTTTGGCCTGGATGGTGCCAGAATTGATTGCTCCATGGGTGGACTATCCAACTGGCAGCCTGTAGAAGGTTATCGTCCCAGTAGTTCAGGTCTCGCAGCCGGAATCAACATAACAAAAGCTGTAAGAGAAGGCTTCCTAAAAGGTGGAGTAGATCCTATCCTATTACCCGAAAACTTCCATCCAAATCCAGCATTTGCTAAATATACAGATATATTCTATGATATGCCTCTTTACCGGACTATGCATAATTTGCATCATGCTAGGATAAGCGAGACCGAATATGTACAGACACTACAGCATTGGCTGGAAGCAGAACGAAAAACCTCAGTAAAGGGACTAGTCAAATTACGTTTCCTAGGTAATCATGATACAGTGAC
>SHOH01000290.1 GCA_004294845.1 Anaerolineaceae bacterium | reverse complement strand
TTCCTTATAGTGGTTATAACCCCAGTGGAAATCGTACCTATACTACCTCTAATCTGAGTGAGGCGAGAACTAAGGGAGGCTTAACTTCTTATTGTGAGGTGCCACAACGTATTCGAGTTACCTGGTTTCTTAACAACGACAAAAGTAAACAATATAGCTTAGCTTATGCAACTTCGCCAGGCTCGAATATCATGACGTTATCAGAAGCTTACAGTAGTAGAAATCCAAGAATCCCTTTTCCTGCTACAATTACATATGATGAGTATGCAAGAAATATGGTATCAAGAAGCTTTGCACAGGATTTTTTTGAAAAACATTTTGGTATAAACGAGCTAGATTTTGATAATTATCCCAGTGTATCTTGTACTGACCCAGTGTCTAGTTGTGACGAGACAATTCATAACAGATGGTATACCACTTGTGGACTAGAAGAGGATGAAACTATTGACTGTAATAGTATCATAGTATCGTTAATACCTACTAACTCCACTCAGACAGTCTATACTAACGATCCTTTAATAACTACTGCTACAGCTACCTATAAAGACGGTTCAAGCAAGGTAATAGTATGTACTACCAACTTTTCCACTGCAAATATTGTTAGAGATAGAGAGGTTATTCTAAATTACAACTACTCTATAGATGGAGTATCACATAGCAAAACTTGCACCATAGAGGTTACGGTCATACCTAGAAATGCTACCTGTCCAAGAGGGCATGTTTATAATCTTCGGGATGATGGAAGTGATCCCGGTTGTCCTTATTGCAGAGCATGGATAGAAAGCCTAAGAGTGATTTATCCGTCTACCTCACCTATTGTAGTAACGATAGGTACAACTTTAATACAAAATAATGTAAGGCTTCTTGCCACATATATGGATGGACATACAGAAGAGGTGTCTAGTGGATATATTGATAACCTTGATAGTGCCTATCTTGGTACTAAGCCTGTAACCATAGGATATAAGGGGGCATCGGTAACGGTAATAGTTACTACAGTTTGCGCAACTATGATTTGTGACATATGCGGATATGAATATAATCTATATCCTGACGGAACTAATCCGGGTTGTCCGAGATGTCTTCAAAGGATACCTGTATTTACAGGCAATATAATGGAGTATGAGCATATAAATCATACAGAAGAAATTCTGGAAGAATTATTTGTTAATGGTATCTATGATTTCAACATAAATGATAGATTTAGTATAAGTG
>SHOH01000013.1:28509-34435 GCA_004294845.1 Anaerolineaceae bacterium | reverse complement strand
ATGCGTATTATTATCGGATTAGGAAACCCAACAGAAAAATACCAAGCAACCAAGCACAATATCGGATGGGATGCTATTACTCGCATCTCAGATGATTACAGGATTCCTCTGAATCAAAAGAAGCATAAGGCACTCTGCGGCTCTGGTTATATTGAAGGAGAGAAAGTAATACTTGCTCAGCCCTTAACATATATGAATCTTAGTGGTGAAAGTGTACGGGAGCTTGTAGACTTTTATAAAGTGGATACTGAGGATATTATCGTTATATACGATGATGTCAGTCTTGATGTGGGACAGCTTCGGCTTCGAAAGAAAGGCAGTGCCGGTGGGCATAATGGTATTAAGAGCATCATCAGCCATCTTGGGACCGATGAATTTCCCAGGATTAAAGTTGGTGTGGGAGAAAAGCCAAAGGATTGGGATTTGGCTGATTATGTATTATCGAGATTTAAGGAAGAAGAGCAAGCATTAATTAGGGATGCTTTAAAGGATATCTCGGATGCCTGCCGTATGATTATAACTAACGGTATGGATGCAGCCATGAATCAATATAATAAGAAGAAGTCTTCCGACGAGCAGGATAAGCAAAAACCAAGAGGGAAGGCTAAGAAGGTAATTAAGATAAATAAGGAAGATTGCGATTCTGAAATAACCGAAAAGACTGACAAGGAAAAGCCAGTTATAGAAAAATCCGTTTCACCATCCAGTCAAGACAATTCCGCATCCCTCTTTAGCAGGATCTTTCGCAAGAAAGAATCTCGAGATGATATATAAATATAAATAATTCAATAAAAACTAACTAAGATTTAGTCATATATAAGCATTTTCAGTGACTATCAGGAGGAACCCTAGTTGAAGACCTTTACTGAGCCCTTGAAGGAATTAAAGGAGTTTAATGACATCAGGGATAATATAATTATGAATACCCTGCCGGTACAAATTACCGGCTGTATTGATTCGCAAAAATGTCACTTAATCCACGGTCTTGGTGACGGAATAACCTTTAAGGTTATCGTAACCTATAATGATTTAAAGGCCAAAGAAATATATGAGGATTACCGCTTATACGATAAGAATGTATTCCTATACCCTTCAAAGGATATCATTTTTTATAGCGCGGATATCCACGGAAGAGCTATTGTAAGAGATCGACTTAAGATTATACGGCGGATTATTGAGAAGCAGGACACCACGATTGTAATGAGCCTGGACGGTGGAATGGATAGGCTTCTCCCCCTTAATATGATTACGGATAGGGTGATTACAATCACTCACGATTCCGTTATTAAGCTAAGTGAGTTTGGTATGATCCTTACAAGGCTTGGATATGAGAGACAGGCACAAGTAGAAGCCCCTGGAGATTTTGCTATTCGCGGGGGTATTATAGATATATTTCCTCTTACGGAGGAGGCTCCCTATAGGATCGAGCTATGGGGTGATGAGATTGATTCCATCAGAACCTTTGATATCAGTAGCCAGCGCTCTATCGAGCAGGTGGATAAGCTTATAATTTATCCTGCTGCTGAGATTATACCGGATGAAAAGCGACTGGCAGCAGGTCTTAGAAAGATTGATGATGAAGAAAAGCAGTATGTGAAAAACCTTAGGGATCAGTTTAAGACTGAGGAGGCTGCAAGGATTCGCAAGATTATTGCAGAATTCAAAGAGAATTTAGAGGCTTATCAGGGCTCTATGGCTTTGGAAAGCTATATCAATTATTTTTATGATAATACTATGAGCTTTTATGAGTATTTTAATAATAAGGATACCCTTTTCTTTCTGGATGAACCCGGAAGACTTTCTGAGAAGGGCGATGCCGTGGAGACGGAATTTCGTGAGGGCATGATAGGTCGTATCGAGAAGGGCTACATCCTTCCGGGGCAGATGGATGTAATCTACGGCTATAAGGATGTGCTTAATATCCTTTCAAAGAAAAGCACCCTGCTTATCTCTACCATGGAACCCCGAAACAGCCATATAGCTCCTAAGAGAAAATATGATTTTACCGTTCAGACTACGGCTTCCTATCACAAGAACTTCGATGTGTTGGTAAAGGACTTAGAGCGCTGGAAGAAGAACAAATACCGTGTTATCCTTCTGTCAGGTTCAAGAACAAGGGCCAAGCGTCTTACCGATGATTTATATGATTTTAATATAAATGCTTTCTATAGTGAGGATATGAATCGTCTTCTTAGGGATGGCGAGATCATGGTAACCTACGGTAATCTAAGGAGAGGCTTTGAGTATCCTTTGATTAAGCTGGTTATTATCTCAGAAAGTGATATTTTTGGAGCTGAAAGAAAGAAAAAGAAGAAGAAATCCACCTATGAGGGTAAAAAGATTCAAAGCTTTACAGAGCTTACTCCGGGTGATTATATTGTTCATGAGAACCACGGACTTGGAATATACAAGGGTATTGAGAAAATAGAAGTAGACAAGATTACTAAGGATTATATAAAGATTGAGTATGGTGATGGAGGCGTGTTGTATGTACTTGCAACAGGCCTTGATATGATTCAGAAATATTCCGGTGCCGAGAGTAGAAAGCCAAAACTTAATAAGCTTAATTCTGTTGAGTGGAAGAACACTAAGGCTAGGGTAAAGGGTGCTGTTAAGGAAATTGCCAGAGAGCTAGTGGAACTGTATGCTAGAAGACAGGAGAAACAGGGATTTATGTTTAGTCCTGATACCGTATGGCAAAGAGAATTTGAGGAGGCATTTCCTTATGAGGAGACAGATGATCAGCTTCGCGCCATTGAAGATACAAAGAAGGATATGGAAAGTCATAATATCATGGATCGTCTGATATGCGGAGACGTAGGCTATGGCAAAACTGAGATTGCGATTCGAGCAGCCTTTAAAGCCGTGTCGGATGGTAAGCAGGTGGTATTTTTGGTTCCTACTACCATCCTTGCACAGCAGCACTATAATACTTTGGTGCAAAGAATGATGGATTATCCGGTTAGTGTGGATATGCTGTCACGGTTTAGGTCTGCCTCAGAGCAGCGTAAGACTATCGAGAGACTTAAGAAAGGCAGTCTTGATATTGTAGTGGGAACCCACCGGGTATTATCCTCTGATGTTTCATTTAAGAATCTGGGGCTACTTATCGTGGATGAGGAGCAGCGATTTGGTGTTACCCATAAAGAGAAGATAAAGCAGCTTAAAAAGGATATTGATGTACTGACACTCACTGCAACTCCGATTCCCAGAACCCTTCATATGAGTCTTGTGGGAATAAGAGATATGAGCATACTTGATGAACCTCCGGTGGATCGTCTACCTATTCAGACCTATGTATTGGAGCATAATGAAGAAATAATTAGAGAAGCAATCAGTCGTGAGCTTGCCAGGGGAGGACAGGTATATTATGTGTTTAACAGAGTAGGAGGCATAGATGAGATTGCAAATATGGTAGCAAAGCTTGTGCCTGAGGCAAATGTAGCAGTCGCTCATGGACAGATGTACGAGCGTACCTTAGAAAAGATAATGTTTGATTTTATATCCGGTGAAATCGATGTATTGGTATCTACTACTATTATTGAGACAGGGCTTGATATCTCCAATGTAAACACCATGATTATAGATGATGCCGACCGACTTGGACTTTCACAGCTTTATCAGCTACGGGGACGTGTGGGAAGATCTAATCGCACCGCTTATGCTTTCCTCATGTATAGAAGAGATAAGATGCTTAAAGAGATAGCTGAAAAGAGACTTCATGCTATTAAGGAATTTACTGAGCTGGGCTCGGGCTTTAAGATCGCCATGAGGGATCTGGAGATACGTGGCGCCGGTAATCTTCTGGGTGCAGAACAAAGCGGTCATATGGAGGCTGTGGGTTATGATCTCTATAGCAAGATGCTAAATGAAGCAGTAAGGTCCCTTAAGGGAGAGGAATTTGATGAGGAGACATTTGAGACAACTGTAGATATGGATATGGATGCCTTCATACCTGCTACTTATATTAAGAATGAGGTTCAGAAGCTTGATATCTATAAGAGAATTGCCGGTATTGAGAGTGAAGAAGAGCTAATGGATATGCAGGAGGAGCTTTTAGATCGCTATGGTGATTTGCCCCATTCCGTTAATAATCTCCTTAATATTTCACTTATCAAATCAATGTGTAGTAGTGTATATATCCAGAGTCTCATTCATAAGGATTACGATATTAGGCTTACTATGTATCCTAAGGCAAAGATTGACGTAGGAAGAATACCTGAGCTTATTAAGGCTTATCCTAATAGCCTGAAATTCTATGCACAATCTAACCCTTATTTTACTTATCAGCTTCCAAAGCCAGCCAGGGGGAAGGCTGATACTATAGCAATACTTGAAAATATCAAAAAGCTTCTTATAGATTTCAAATCATTGTTATAAGAGAGCATTTGTAACTTGACAATGACAAGGGGCTTAACTACAATATTCACGAGAAGCAGATTAGGCCAAGAGAAAAAGTATGATTTATGTGACATGTCTTTTATGTCACAATAAAGCATAATGTTTCTCTTGGATAAGTGTAACGTGGGCGAAAGGACGAAGTCCTTGAGCTCCTAGTCTGCTAAAGATTAGGCCTTCAAATGAAAGGGACTCATATGAATATATCCAAGATCAATCATAAGGTTAAGGTAAAGCAATCCATGCAGGTAAGGATAATATTATTAGTTATTCTAATTATGCCCTTTTTAAGCGGATGCAGGGTAGATGAATCTGATTATGAATTAACCAATTATACAGGAAAATCTATTGCTACATTTGAAAAGAATACCAAAAGGCAGCTTACCGAGGACAGCAATGGTGTATATAAGATAGAAGGTTCCCTGCAGCTGATTGCACCAAAGGGGGCAATTACATCGTTTACGATTCTAGGAGGTTCAGAGGATTATAAGCTTTTTGGTGTAGGAATCGGAATGGAGAGGACTGAGGCTGAGCCAAAACTTATAGAAATCTATGGAGCAGAGACTAACAAGTCCATAGAAGCCGTGAAGAATTCGGTTACTCACACTTATAGGGATAAGGAAAGTGAATTATATCTATCCTATGATATTGATACGGGACTTGTTACGGAGATTTCTTATTATTTTCTGGATATTGAGAGCCTAGAGGAGGAGCCGACAAATGCCGGTGAGCTGGTCGCCCTAGTGGGAGATATTAGGGTGTATTATAATGAGGCTATGGTATATCTTAAATCCGCCCAGGAAAATTATGAAGTAGACTATGGTAAAGGTATTTGGGATGTGGATATCTTCGGAGACGGTAACAGCTTTGGTGAATATATTAAGGATGAGGTCCTAAAGCAAATCATACAACTTAAGGTTATCCATGATAAAGCTATTCAAGAAGGAATCACCTTAACCGATGAAGAAAAGGCAGATGCCAGGTCTTATGCTGATGAGCATTTTCTGGGACTTTCGGATGACGACAGGGATCGCTATTTGGTAACCAGGGATCTTCTAGAAAAGGTATATTCAGATAATATATTGGCAGAAAAGGTATTTGAAACCTTAACCATCGATGTAGATACAAATGTACCGGATATCACTGCACGGCAGATTACCGTTCAGCACATATTGGTACACAGTACAGAGTTAGATGAAGAAGGCAACAGAGTACCTCTTTCCTTAGAACAAAGGAATAAAGCTCTGGATAAGGTAAACGGCTTGCTTGAAAAGGCGAGAAGTGGAGAGGACTTTTATACTCTGGCAGAGGCTAATTCTGAGGATGAAGTGATTGAATACACCTTTGGAAGAGGTGAAGGTCCCGAGGGTTTTAGCAATACATTTGAGCAGGCAGCCTTTAATCTAAAGACAGGTGAAACCAGCAGCTTGATAACCACAGAATATGGCTGGCATATTATATATTGTGTAACTGATTTCAATGAAGATGCGACCATCCGGGTTAAGGAGGCTATTATTGAGGAAAGGCG
>SHOH01000013.1:0-28409 GCA_004294845.1 Anaerolineaceae bacterium | reverse complement strand
ATTTCAATGAAGATGCGACCATCCGGGTTAAGGAGGCTATTATTGAGGAAAGGCGCACAAAGCTTTTTGCAGACTATTATTCACAGTGGTCCTCGGAATATGATGTAGTAATCAACAGTGATGCCTGGGATGCAATCTCATTAGAGAATTAAAAGGTTATGATAAATGATACCAGGTACGGTGCCTGGTACGGTGCCTGGCACCAAATCAAGTTGAATAATATATTTAGGTAATATAAAAGCCCTGAGGGATTGGATAGACTATAACTATCGAACCCACCGGGGCTTTATTAATTTATTGTAATGTGATTTCTATATTCATAATGTTGATATTTAAGGTCTGCTGATATAAGTTTATTGCTCTACACATAGTACAAATTTTCTGATGGATAAAATGGATCCGAGGTTACATCAATTCCAAGCTTTCGGAGTATCTGCTCATCACCCTTATTAAGCATTGAGGTACAATGGGCTTGGATTCCTTTTAACATAGATAGTTTATCATATGCCAGTTGTGCTGTGGGATTGGTAACGGCGCATATACTAAGTGCAATTAATATCTCATTTGCGTTCAAATGGGTTATCTTGCTTTTTAAATCCTTTTCCTTTAAATCACGGATTGTACTTAGAATTAATGGAGAAAGTAGAAAGATCTCGTCGCCAATTCCGCCAAGGTACTTAATAGCATTTAATATGGCAGCAGAGCTACAATCCATTGTAGAAGAGCTTCTGCCGGTTATGATTTTTCCATCGGGCATTTCAAAGGCTACCACAGATACCGTATCATTCTCATGACTTTTATCTTTAAGCTTGCTTGCATAATTTCTGGCTGGCATAACACACGGTCTATCCTCTTGCTTTAGTGAAAGCTCTTCCATAATAACCTTCATACGGTTTAGGGAATCCTCATCTAGTAGTCCCTTCTTAAAATCGCAGGCAGTAGCAAAATATCTGCGTATAATTTCTTGTTTCGAGGCTTCTGCTACTATATCATCATCAATAATTCCAAAGCCGACTCGGTTAACACCCATGTCAGTGGGCGAATTGTATACGGATTCCTTGCCTGTAATCTTCTCAATAATTCTTTTGACTACAGGAAACATCTCCATATCTCTATTATAATTCACGGAAACCTCGTGATAGTTCTCATAATGAAAGTTATCAATCATATTGACATCCTTTAGATCTATAGTTGCGGCCTCGTATGCAAGATTAACAGGATGCTTTAGAGGCAGATTCCATACAGGGAAGGTTTCGAATTTTGAATAACCTGCCGAGCGCCCATGCTTATAATCATGATATAGCTGACTTAGACAGGTGGCTAGCTTACCGCTGTTTGCTCCCGGAGCGGTTACTACTACAATTGGCTTTGTAGTGATAATATATGGATTGCTACCATAGCCTGCCTCGCTAACGATGGTATCCACATCTGCGGGATAGCCGGGAATTGTGTTATGCTTATATACCTTAATGTTACGTCTTTCAAGCTTATTGATAAATACGTCTGTTGCAGGCTGCTTGTTGTATCTGGTGATTACCACACTGTTTACTATAAGGTCAAAGCTGCGAAAATCATCTAGCAAGCGAAGGACCTCCATATCATAGGTAATACCAAAATCGCCGCGTATTTTATTTCTTTCAATATCACCGGCGTATACAGATATTATAATCTCCGCCTGATCCTTAATCTTTTGAAGCAATTTAATTTTGGCGTCCTCATCAAAACCAGGTAAAACTCGTTTTGCATGCTTATCACCTATCAATTTCCCGCCAAATTCCAGATATAACTTGTCATAATTATTTACCCTCTCCAAGATATATTTTGATTGCTCTTCAATATATTTCTGTGGATCAAAACCGGCCTTCATAAAGTATCCTCCTAATATATTCTATGTAAATTATCGGTTAGTTTAGAATTTTCCACAAGGCTTTTTCTGATTAATAAGTCCAATATCCTATAGTAAAAATTCCGTCTAAAAACAACAACAAAAACACTATACTCTATCATAATGTAAATAAATAAAAAGTCAAATATATTTTACAACTTATACACAAATCTACCGAATTAGTGCCAGGCACCATTGTCAACTAATGAAGGAAGGTTGGTTGACGATGGTGCCTGGCACCGGAATTATTTTGCAAATATCATATTACCAATGCGAGCTGTTACAGGCTTTGAGCGAATCCACTGATTTGTTGAGCTGTTATCATAGTAGAACATAGCTCCTCTACTGGGATCTGCTCCGTACAATGCTGCCCATGCGGCACGAATAGTGGCATCGGAAGCCGGCTTATTGATAAAGCCGTTTTGCACAGGGCTGAACTGGTAATGACCGGCACTAACATGATTGATAACTGCACTAATGCTATTTGGCCAGTCCGGGCTCTTTACACGATTTACCACCACTGCACCTACCGCTACCATAGCATCATAAGGCTCGCCTATAGCCTCTGCTGTGATAAGTCTTGCCAGTAAATCCACTTCTGAATTCTTATAAGAAATTACTGTGCCGGAACCTGTGGAGCTGCCCGAAGAGGAAGCGGAGGGATTCTGGGAGGAACCCGTCTGGCTTCCTGTGGGCTTAATGCCGGGAAGCAGAAGCTTTTGTCCGGGTATTATTAGGTTGTCCCATTTATTGTTAGCCTTTCTTAGGTCTGCAAGCGATATACTATGTTTTGAAGCTATCAGGAACAGTGTATCTCCGCTTTTTATTGTATAGACCTCAGCAGGGACTTTGATTTTTTGTCCTGGAAATATCATATTCGAGCTTAATTTGTTATCAGACTTCAGGGCATTTGCCGATGTCTTAAACAGCAATCCTATCTGATAAAGAGAATCATTTGGAACTATGGTGTAATCAGCTGCATAAGCATATGATGAAAATAACGTGAGTGAAAGCATTATCGAGGCGATAAAAACTCCCGCCTTTTTAAGAATATTCATAAATACCTCCTTGTATTTGACTATTCTGTCGAATTAGTGGTTACGTAAATAATTGTAAATTATATATTTCGACAAAACCATATAAGATTATTGGATAAGGTGGAAAAGAAAGTAAGACAGGAGTCAGGGGATAGACCTTGGTACGACTTCGGAGCCCGACTTCGGTGCCAGGTACCATTGTCAACTGATATACCTGAAATGGTTGACGATAGTACCTGGCACCATTATAATAATATTGAAAACGGTGTCTGGTAGCGCTATTGAAATGCGAGGTGTTTGCACATGTGTGGAAGATATAATTTTACAGTTGAACAAAGTGATGAACTCAGAGAAATTATAGAACAATTAAATGCAAAGATACATGGAAAAGAAGTAAAAACAGGAGAGATATTTCCAACAAACCAGGTTCCGCTTCTTATCGGAGAGAATGATCAGGCTTCCCCCGTTCTTAGCATCTGGGGATTTCCTAAGTTTGATAAGAAAGGCGTAATAATCAATGCACGCTCTGAAACGGCATTCGAAAAAAGAACCTTTAGGGAGAGTATCATTAATCGCAGATGTATAATTCCATCTTCGGGATTTTATGAATGGGATAGTGAGAAAAGAAAGATTATGTTTAGACTGGATGGTACCAATGCCCTCTATATGGCGGGCTTATATAACTATTATCAGGATGAGCTGAGATTTGTCATCCTTACCACAGCTGCAAACGATTCTATAAGTGATGTTCACCATCGTATGCCACTTGTGATTCCAAGGAATGAGATCGACACCTGGATTCTTGATGATATGGTTACGAGCGATATCCTCCATAGGATACCGCCGCAGCTAATCAGAGAGGTTGTATAAAAGGAAGTATCAGCTACTAAATTGTTTGATCCCAACAGCTTGATTGATGCCAGGTATGAGGATACCTGTGAACAACATAAAATAGTGCCAGGCACCAATTGGTGTCTGGCACTATTTTAGAACTCGGGTAATAATTTAATTATTTCATATTGGCTATTTACCACGAGCCAGAGCTGGGCATAGTATGACATTAAAATTAAAATTTACTTTTATTACCGCTTTACATCGAACATAGGTTCTGATACAATGATGTCAAGGGGTGAACATATGTATGGATAATTTGATTTTTCATATTGATGTAAATTCGGCTTTCCTAAGCTGGGAAGCCGTTTATAGACTGCATATCCGTGGTGAGAAGACGGATCTGCGGGATATTCCCTCGGCGGTAGGAGGGGATATAAAGAAGCGGCATGGAATTATTCTTGCCAAATCTACTCCTGCCAAGAAATACGGTGTTAGGACAGGTGATACCATAAGCGATGCCCTGAAGCTTTGCCCTAATCTGGTTCTGGTGGATCCCCATTATGACCTTTATGAGAACTGCTCGGAGGCATTTATGGAGATACTGAGAGAGTTTTCCCCCTGTGTGGAGCAGTATTCGGTGGATGAAGCATTCTGCGATATGACCGGAACGGTAGGACTTTACGGCTCGGCGGTGGTTGCGGCTTCGCTCATGAAGGATAAGATTTTTAATGAACTGGGATTTACGGTGAATGTGGGAATTTCTACGAATAAGATACTGGCGAAGATGGCCTCTGATCTTAAGAAGCCAAATCTAGTACACACTCTGTTTCCGAAGGAGATAGAGAAGATGTGGAGGCTACCGGTGGGGGATTTATTCTTTGTAGGTCCCGCCACTAAAAGAAAGCTTCATGCCTTGGGGATTCATACCATCGGAGAATTGGCGGGAACGGATCTAGATATTCTTCGGGCACATTTTAAGAAGCACGGTGAGCTAATCTATTCCTTTGCTAATGGAATTGATGTGTCCGTAGTGGCTGATGAGGCTCCTCCTAATAAGGGCTATGGTAATTCTACTACTATTCCGTTTGATGTGGATGACGGCAGTACCGCCAAGATGGTGCTGCTTTCTTTAGCTGAAAAGGTCTGTAGCAGACTGCGAGAGGATTCGGCAATGGCTACGGTAGTTGCTGTAAGTATTGTGGATACGTATTTTCGTCACGAATCCCATCAGATGCAGCTTTTTTCTCCGTCCAATATAACTAACGAGATACACAAGGCTACCTGTATACTTTTTGATGAGCTTTGGGATGGTTCACCGATTAGGCAACTGGGAGTTCATACGAGTAAGATTGTCCGTGGGGAGACCAGTAAGCAACTTAATCTTTTTGATATGAACCGATATGAGAAACTATCCAAGCTAGATGTGGCTGTGGATATGATAAGAGAGCGATACGGAGAGGATTCTATCGTAAGGGCGGTTTTCTTAGACGGACCTGTATATCATATGTCCGGCGGTATTTCACCTGAAAAGCGTAAAGCCAAATACAAAGAAGGGATTAAAAACTTGTAATAAACACTTTAATATATTGATGCACAATAGGATGGCTAATTATATTATGAAAGGATATTGTAATGCTTCATATGCCGGTGGATGTAATTGCAACATTTAATGTGCAGGGTAAAATCAAGCCTAATTTTATTCGGCTTGAGGATGAAAA
This sequence comes from Anaerolineaceae bacterium, assembly GCA_004294845.1. Classification (GTDB taxonomy): domain Bacteria; phylum Bacillota; class Clostridia; order Lachnospirales; family Lachnospiraceae; genus Mobilitalea. The sequence goes on along the minus strand of SHOH01000013.1, from coordinate 22,935 downwards.
TTATGTCCTGCAAACTTATAAAATTGAAAATATTGTTTTTAGCAAAGAGGAAAAATACGCGGGGATTCCAGTTATACTCTTTTGCTGCAATATAATGCGAAGGAGTTGTATGCAGATTATAAACATTAAATACCATGTAAAGTCACATCAGTGGGTGCTGGTTAATGATGGTAGTATAAATCGGAAGGAAGACTAATGTCAGTTCTTGTCGTTAACGACAAACATTAGGTTATGTTATGCCTTCATGCGACTTACGCATGCATTGTAATAATCCTCATTAATCTCAATACCGATAAAACGGCGATTTAGCTCTCTTGCTGCAACGCCTGTAGAGCCTACACCCATGAACATATCCAGTACCAAATCATGTTCATTACTGGCTATCTTGATTATATGCTTAAGTACCGAAAGAGGTTTCTGGGTAGGATGCTTGGGAGATTTTATCCTCTCATAGCCCATACAGATGGGAGCTTCAATAAAATTATGCATCTGGCTCTGATTTAAGAAATTCCAGGTATGACCCTTGTTCCACATACAGACAATCAGCTCGCAGCTGTTAAGGAAGGAGGATTTTCTTATGCTGGGTACCGGATTGGTCTTGTGCCAAACCATGAACTGGAAGGTATCAAATTCATTATCAAATACCTCATGCCATTTTCCAATCATATGGTAGCTGGTAAAGACAAAGATATTACCGGTGGGAGAAAGAAGCCTTTTAAATTCTTCAAGTAAATCGGCAGGTGAAAGCTCTATAAGATCCCATTTTGCCACATCATTATTAATCTCGCTTCTCCAATCGAATTTCATATTGCCGGTGGAGTACTTTGCGAGATTATAGGGTGGATCGCACAAAATTAGTTCAATGCTTTTATCGGGAATTTCTTGCATTCGTTCCATGCAATCGCCGTGAAGAAGCAGATGTTTATCTATGGCATTAATATCTATCATACTAGGATAACTCCTATCTATAAAAAGGCAGGTTAATGGTAACTTTATCCATATATATTTATATCTTATCACAGTAAGATAAAAATAGAAAGAAATTCCAACATAAAAAGAGCCTTTGACTTCATATTACGAAATCAAAAGCTCTTTTATTAGGCGATTATTAAATGGCACCTACAATTTTATGTGGAAGATATAATTCATCTAGATAAGCAACATCATCTTCCGAAAGCTTTACATCAAAAGCCCCTACTGCATCATCAAAATATTTTGCTTTGGTTGCACCGATAATTGGAGATGTAACTCCCTTAGCAAACTGCCAGGCAAGAGCAATCTGGGTCATAGTCGCATTATGTTTCTCTGCAATTTCATTTACTCGAAGAACAATTTTATAGTCAGTCTCTTGGGTACCATCATACTTGGATACCGCGGTTGTATCAGTTTGGCTGCGTTTCGTATCAGTCTTCCATTCTAAGCGGGAAAGTCTTCCTGCTGCTAAAGGACTGTATGGCGTAAGAGCAACATTTTGCTGCTTACAGATAGGTATTAGTTCACGCTCATCCTCACGGTAAAGCAAATTATAGTGATTTTGCATGGATACAAATGGAGTCCAACCGTTTTCCTTTGCAGCCAACTGCATATTATAAAACTGGTAACCATACATAGCGGATGCCCCAAGAGCCCTCACCTTTCCGGCTTTAACCAGGCTGTCAAGTGCAGCAATAGTTTCCTCAATTGGAGTATCATAGTCAAAGCGGTGAATGATATAAAGATCAACATAATCTGTGCCTAGTCTTTTAAGGGATCCATCAATCTCGCGAAGAATTGCCTCTTTAGTTAGTTTGCCATCATTGAAATAAACCTTTGTAGCTAAAACAACCTTATCTCTGGCAACATTATTCTTAATTGCCCTACCTAGAAACTCTTCACTAGTCCCAGATGAATAGATATTGGCAGTGTCAAAGAAATTAATGCCCAAGTCCAGTGCTCGATTGACAAGGACTTCACTTTCATCAGCATTCAATGTCCATGAGTGAAAATTACTATTAGGATTACCGAAGCTCATGCAGCCTACACAAAGGCGTGAAACTTGAAGATTTGAATTTCCTAACTTTGAATATTCCATATGTTCCTCCTTCTATAATAAAATAGTTATATGTACCAATTACCATGAAAGCTTACCTGTCTTTGCTGCAATCTCATATTTTGCAATTTTAATATTCAACCGTTCTAGAGTTTCATCAATTTGATTTCTTTGATCCTGAAGAATTTTTTTCTGATCAGACAATAACTGATGCCTCTCTGATAAGGTCGAATCCCCTGCTTGATATAATCTAACATACTGAGCAATTCCTCCTACCGGAAGTCCGGAATTTCGCATACATATGGCAAGACCTACCCAATTTAAATCATCTTCCTGATAATCTCGATTCCCGTTAGATGCCCTAGTAACAGGGGGAATCATTCCAGCCCGTTCATAGTAGCGCAGTGTATCCATTGTAATACCAAACTTTTTACTTACTTCATTAATAGTCATCTTTAAACCTCTCATTAAGTGCTGTGAAATCTATTAATTATATTGTATTACTTGGAGTGTACTCCAAGTCAAGTGTTTTAGCTATTTTACCTAATATGCAATCTGTTTAAAACATTATATCATAATTATATGCAATATAAATCTGCTAAATATAAAAGAGCTTTTGATTAATAATTATTTTCCAAAAGCTCTTTTTAATAGTAATATAGCAACCTTAGCCAAGATACTTTTCTTCCAGGTCTTCAAGTAGGGTAATATAATGTTCCTGAGTTCCCTTTTCCTTGGCGCTACTCTCGAAGTCTACGGTATCCTGGTCAACCTTTTTAAGCACATCTTCAGGAAGCTGTTTTCTTGCAAAGGTATATATAACCTTATCTTCCTTCTCAATATGTCGTATCATGTGATGGGTATAGCTTATTGCATTGGCGATTACATCAATGCGACTTTCTTCATGGCCTTGCTTTGTTCGCCCTAGGGATGAAATTAGCTCTCGGATGTATAGTCTGCCCATATCATGCTCAACAAGCATTCCCTGGTTTACCATCTTGCTACCGAGGTTTCCCAGATGCTCTACCATCTCAGCAAATAATAGCTTTTCTTCCTTGCCGTGGTGATGAACATCCGAATAATTACGTATAAAATCTATCATCTTGTCAAAATCCTCGTAATTAATGGCCTCCCCATTCATTATTTGAAGACATGCCTTTCTAACTACAGTTAACATTCGAAGTATATATTGATGTTCTTCCATCATAAGATTTATACTGTCCATTCTTTTCCTCCGTTTCGTTTGTTTATTTTTATTATATTAAAATTGATCTAAGAAGCTTTTAAAATACTATAGGTAACCGAATCGATTTTTTGGGAGGTAAAGCCACATTGCGTAACCAACCCGAAGATCCAGGCATCCCTTAATTTATAATAGAGAGAAATGTCTGATCCGACTGCCTCCCAATAATCTTTATGGACGCAGAGATTCCGCTTCCAAACAATTCGGTCATCATTTTTTTCTAAGATGCTATTGGCGTGGTCGCAGGGCATACCGTCAAGAAGGTTATCAGAAATCACCTGATATAGCATAGGAGCTGTGATAGATGTTTCCTTTACAGCTTGGGCAAGCTCCTTACCCTTACTTGTAAGTAACTCATCTAAATCAGTCAATAATGAGGGGTTACTATCCAATAAGGCTTTTATGCTATAGGCATACTTATGCTCTACTTGGGAAACTTTTTCCTGAAGCCACCCATGGATATTATTATGATTAATCATTTCCTCCAGAGGTTTATTTTTAAATTCACCATACCTAGCATCACATTCTTCTTTTAATGATAGGCCGTGTCTGTTGCCTATAGTATGGATATCGTCCACGATAGCCTGTTGAATTTGTATTTTGTTATATAACCAGTAGTGAATTGGTCCTAAAAATGCACTCATCTAATTTCCTTCCTATTATTATGATTTATATTTTAATATTTATAATGGTGTCTCAATATTACTGTGTTAAATTTTACTTTAATGCAAAAGGGCTGTCGCAGGATATATGATCCAATGTGCGACAGCTCCTTGCTTGGGGGTGTTACTTATCTATATATAAGGGGATAAAGACACGGAAAGGGTAATCCATCTTTCTTTATACCGAGATATCCCGTGTCTTTTAGGGGAGCTGATTTAGTTTAAAAATAGCTCTATATCGTCTTTAACAGTTCCTATACCTGAGATTCCAAAGGTATCAACCAGTACCTTTGCAACGTTAGGTGACAGGAAGGCAGGAAGTGTAGGTCCTAAGTGAATGTTCTTAACTCCTAAGTAAAGGAGTGATAGAAGAACGATTACAGCCTTCTGTTCATACCATGCAATGTTAAAGGCCAGGGGCAGCTCATTGATATCGGTAAGCTCAAATGCCTCTTTTAGCTTCAAAGCGATTAAAGCTAATGAGTAGGAGTCATTACACTGCCCGGCATCAAGTACTCTGGGAATTCCGTTAATATCACCTAAATCAAGTTTGTTGTATTTGTACTTAGCACAGCCTGCAGTTAGAATGACAGTATCCTTTGGAAGTGCATTTGCAAAATCAGTATAGTAATCTCTTGATCTTTGACGACCGTCACAGCCAGCCATTACAAAGAACTTACGAATAGCACCGGATTTTACAGCTTCAACAACCTGGTCTGCAAGTGCAAATACCTGCGCATGGGCAAAGCCACCGATAATTTGACCCTTCTCAATTTCTACAGGGGGATTACAGGACTTAGCCAACTCGATTATTTCGGAGAAATCTTTGAAGCCATTTTCATCTCTATCTATATGTGTACATCCCGGTACTCCTGATGCGCCGGTAGTAAATAATCTTTCCTTATAGGAATCTGACGGAGGAACCACACAATTCGTGGTCATAAGGATTGGTCCGTTAAAGCTTTCGAACTCCTCTTTCTGCTTCCACCAAGCATTCCCGTAATTGCCTACGAAGTTATCGTATTTCTTAAATCCTGGATAGTAGTGAGCAGGAAGCATCTCAGAGTGGGTATATACATCAACGCCTGTACCCTTAGTCTGCTCTAAAAGCTGCTCAAGATCTCTTAGGTCATGTCCAGATACGAGGATACCAGGTCTTGTTCCTACACCGATATTAACCTTAGTTATTTCAGGATTACCATAGGTACCTGTATTGGCTGAATCAAGGAGAGCCATGCCGTCTACGCCGACTTTACCTGTTTCTAAGGTAAGAGAGATAAGCTCGTCCACACTTAAATCATTGTTTAATGTGGAGGCTAAAGCCCTTTGCATAAATGCGCTGATTTCCTCATTGTCATATTTTAATTCATTAGCATGCTTCATGTAGGCTGCTAAGCCCTTAAGTCCATAGATTATTAATTCTCTTAAACTTCGAATATCTTCATTCTCGGTTGTAAGGATTCCGACCTGTGTGGACTTCTCATTCATCTCATTCTTAGTATTGGCATCCCATAGGACTGCTTCTGGAAGGGAGGTCTTATCGGATACTTCATTTAATAAATCATTTTTGATGCTTAAGGTTTCTAATATTCTCTGATAGAAGATCTCATCATCAAAATTGGCATTTGTTATAGTTGTAAATAGGTTGATAGTAATATAATGATTAACCTCTGCGGGTATAGTTTCACCTTGTTCACGCAGTGCCGTAGTGACAGCACTTAATCCCTTTGTTACATAAATCAATAAATCCTGCATATTTGCCAGCTCAGGTGACTTTCCACAGACACCAAATTTTGTGCAGCCGGTATTTCCTGCTGTTTCCTGGCATTGATAGCAAAACATCAAGTTTTCCATTCTTATACTCTCCTTATGTTAAATATAATGTCATATTCAAGTTGACATAGCTGATACTTGATGAGTATAATACAAGCATCAAAGAAAAAGTGTAGCTGTGGCTACGAAATTTTGATTTTATTGATTTGTGATTTGTATCACAGAGAAGACTAATTTAGTCAAAGATTAGGATTATATAGAACAGATGAAAAACATAAAGAAATCCGGAGGTATAAAGATGGAAAAGTATTATCCTATATTAAATAGATGTGCTTTATTTAGGGGCATTGAAGAAGGTAACTATAAACATCTGCTTGGCTGTCTGGATGCGCAAGTCAAACATTTTGATGAAGAGGAATTTCTATTCTTAGCAGGAGATAAGATCAGTCAAGTTGGAATTGTACTCTCGGGCAGAGTTGAGATTTTAAAAGAGAATCTGGCAGGTAATAAACATATCATTGCTATTCTTGATCCCTCCCATATGTTCGCTGAGGGCATTGTCTGTACTGCAAGCCGATTATCACCGGTTACGGTACAAGCTAAGGAAGTCACCCAGGTCATGATGATACCTTATGAGAGGATTATCAGAAGCTGCGGTGTGAGCTGTACCTATCATTTCGGACTCATACAGAATATGATGGTGGTACTGGGAGAAAAGAATGTGAATTTGAATTGGAAGCTTGAGCTTTTGACACTTAAGGGAATGCGTGAGAAGCTTGCAAACTACCTCTTAAAGGCTTCATTTGAAAATGGAAGCTATACCTTTCAAATCCCATTAAACCGAAGTGAACTGGCGGATTTTCTGAATGTGTCTCGAACCTCCATGTGCAGGGAGCTTACAAGGATGAAGGATGATGGCCTAATAGATTTATATGGCCGAAGCTTTAGGATTCTTGATCAGGAAAGACTGGCACAATGCCTAGAGTAATACTTTCGTAATGGTGCATCGTTATGGGTACCATTACGATTGGCACCATTACGCGGATTAGGAACTCAAATGCTTCGCGTTTTTTAAAGGTTCAGTTTTACTGAACCGATTCACGTAAAGGTTCAGCTTGCTGAGCCGACGCTCTTATCCATGTTAAATATCATGTCTTATTATGACATAAAGTGCGCGTCATATAAAGCATGATATTTCCATGGACTAATCTGCTTATGCGTGGACATCAAATTATTGGAATAATTAAGCAAAAGTTATTGACAAGATTAAAGAGGCATGTTAATATCAAGTTGAACGTTAAATTTGTGCTAAATATACAATAATAAAATCAATTTACTTAGTTTATACATAGTTTAACGTTAAACCATACACCCATCTTTTTTCAATCCTATTATTATTAATATTATTATGAGGAGGTATCAAAATGAGAAGTTCGAGAGGATTTAAAAGAATTGCTACAATGCTTGCAGCTTTATGTGCATTAACCCTTATGACAGCTACAGTATTTGCTGCTACAACAGAGATTGTAAAGGACGGAGCATTTCAGAACGTGGGCTTTATTAACGCAGGAGCAGTAGTTGATGGTACAATCCAAGGACCTGGTAACTGGACACAGTTGAATTTAGGCGATGCTTCAATTGATAGCCCGTATCTTCATATTATTATGAAAGCTACAGGCGATACGGGGGCGGCTCAGATTGTTGTTTCTGACAAATATACCGTTAACCTAGCTGACCTGGGTATTACTCTCTCAGAAGAGTATCAAGATGTTGTTCTTCCGGTTGGGGAGCAAAGCCTTGATATGCTATCATGGGTTAACTTTATGGGACTTGACGGAGGATCCAGTGTATACACAATAAAAGATATTTTCTTATCTGACGATGCTAATCCTACCATTGAAGTAGAGGAGGCTGATGTAGAAGAAGCTCCGGTTGAGGATGCCGATGTTGAAGAGCCTGTAGAAACTGAAGCACCTAAGACAGGCGACTCCGGTTTTTGGTCAATCATTACTATGATTGGTATTGCAGGCTGTGCATTAATTCTTGCCAAATTAAAGAGGGTTGAACAAGCATAATAAATAAACAATAAAAGTATTGACATCATATTGCACAAATGCTAAACTAAGTTTAGCGTTAAACCTACAAAAATAGCACAAAAATATCTAAAATATATCAAATAAGTAACATTATATTATGGGAAGGGGAAAAGTAATGAAAAGAATGAAAAAGCTTGTTAGTATCATGTTATGCCTCTTACTTGCAGCAAGTGTTCTTACAGCCTGTAAGAAGGATGATAAAAATGAGGCAACAGATACACCTAATGCAACCAAAACACCTGTAGAGAAAACAGATGACACAGACGGCAATGGCGACAAAGTGAAAACCGATGACGGTGCCAAGCCCTTTGAATTAACTCTTGGTATCTGGCCTGAAGAAACATTAGTAGCTGAGATTGAATTACATAAGGGATATGTTGAGACATTTAATAATGATCATCCAAATGTCACAGTAGTACCTGCATATTATAAGTATGCAGTAGATACCTTTGTTCCTAAGGCAGAAGCAGGAACTCTCCCTGTAATTTTTGAAACATGGTATACCGATACCCAAAAATTAATTAATGGAGGTTTTGTAGCTGATATCACTGATGAGCTTGCTGCCCGCGGTTGGCTGGAAGAGATTAACCCCTCTATTAAGGATTTGATGTCAAAGGACGGAAGAACCTATGGTATACCTCGTGACGGTTATGCTTTGGGCTTGATGTTAAATGTCGAGCTATTTGAAGAAGCTGGTTTAGTAGATGCTGATGGTTTACCCATTTATCCAAAGACTTGGGATGAGCTGGCTCAGACAGCCAAAACCATTAAGGATAAAACCGGTGCTGCAGGCTTATGCCTCTTAGCTATGGATAATGCAGGGGGATGGCATTTTTCTAATATAGCTTGGGCATTTGGAGCAACATTAACATTAGTTGATGCGGATGGAAATTATGTAGCTAATATCGATACTCCTGAAGCAATTGCTGCAATGGAATATGTTAAGTCCTTGAAATGGGAATATGATGTTCTTACAGCTGACCCTACGGTAGAAAACTGGGGAACAGGCTTTACACAGTTGGGTACAGGCGGAGCGGCTATGTATCTTGCTGCAAATGATGCTGTGAACCAACCCACCTACAACAACGGACTTGCCGTTGACAAATTATCAATAGTACCAATGCCGGCAGGACCTAAGGGCGATCAGTACTCTTTATCAGGCGGTACTCCTTATATGTTCTCTAAGGATGCGACTCCTGACCAGATTAATGCTGCATTGGATTATTTGGTACTTATGGGTAAGGGTCCGGTTCTTAACGAAGATGGTATCAGAGCAAATAATCAATATTGTGTTGATAATGGTATTCCGGTAATTCCACGGTTCCCTGCATGGGCAAGTGAGGATCTTAAAGCAGCAGAGGACGCTCTGGCAGCTGAGTATTCCAATGTAGATATGAGATTATACAATGATTACTTTGATATTCTTAAGAAACCCGGAAATCTTCGCCAGGAAGAACCTGGTGCAACTCAGGAAATGTATGCACAGCTAACTAATGTATTACAGGCTGTTATTACCGATAAGAACGCAGATGTTGCAGCACTTATGAAGACTGCTGATGAGAATTACCAGACAATCTTAGATACAACAATAAATATTAATTAATATTTAAAGGAATAAAATATAATTTTATGGTGATGGGGTTTTCTTGAAAAGACAACCCCATCGCCAATAAATAAGCAGATTATATAAAGGCGGGTGAAATAGTGGTCAAGGTAAACAAAAAAGGGCAAATTAATCATAGAAAAAAACCTCTTATACAAAAAAGAGACTATATCGGATGGATGATTATGCTTCCCGCTATAATATTGTTTGCTTTTTTTGTATGGGAGCCAATTCTTGAAAGTGTTCGACTCTCCTTACATACTGCAAAGGGATTTAGAATTGAAGAATTTGTTGGATTTGACAATTACAAACGGTTATTTCAATATCCTACATTTTTACAGGCATTAAAGAATACGTTTGTTTACATAATATGGTCCTTAATAATTGGCTTTTTTACGCCTATGATTTTAGCGATTTTAATTACGGAAACAGTAAACCTAAAGAGTCTTTTTAAAGTAGGAATTTATTTTCCTAATATAGTTCCCGGACTGGCTACGGTACTGATGTGGAAGTATATATTCGGTGAAGGGAAAACCGGTGTTATTAATATTCTCCTATCCTACATCGGAGTAGAGCCCCAGGTCTGGATGAACAATACATTACTTACTATCCCGATTATTGTAATAATCTTAACCTGGAAGGGAGCGGGAGCCACAACTCTAATCTACATGGCTAATATAAGTAATATAGATCCTGCATTATATGAGGCGGCTACCATAGATGGTGCAGGCATAATAAAACGGATAAAACATATAATTCTTCCCAGCATATTTTCATTGGGAAAAATGATGTTGATTTTACAGATTATATCTGTATTCCAGATATTATATGAGCCTTTGGTTCTTAAGCAAGGTGGTCCCAACAATGCAAGTATTTCAATTATGATGTTGGTTTGGAACTATGCCAATAGGGAATTTAATTATCCTATGGCAGCAGCTACATCAGTTGTTATATGTATTATACTGATTGTCTTTAGTGGGCTATATTTTAAATTCACCAAGACTAAGAAGGATTAGGGGGGAGGATATCATGTTCTTTAAAAAGTATAGTAATAAGGAAGATGGAGCTATCCGATTTTATGATCTTCACTCTACCCGAACTAAGATATTAAGCATAATAATTTTTATAATTTGCTTACTAATAATTATTATGACATTATTTCCGATAGTTTGGGCCTTCCTGGCAAGCTTTAGAACAATTAAGGATTTTAACAATAATCCATCCATTTTGCCGGAAGTATTTAATTTTGGCTTGTTCGTACAGACATGGAAAGAACTCAAATTTTTTAACAACTATATTAACTCCTTTATTGTAGTTTTAGGCTCGGCTTTATGTGCCATATTCTTTAACGGTTTATTGGCATATGCCTTTGCAATAGTAAAACCCAGAGGATATAAAATTGTATTCGGATTAGTAATGTGGAGTCTTCTTATTCCTCCTATGACAAGTATGGTTGCCTTATTTGTAAATATTAATAAGCTCCACCTTACTAGGTCCTTTATACCTCTATGGCTTATGATGGGTGCAAATGCGTTTTTTGTGATGTTATTTAAGCAATTTTTTGAGAGCTTACCTATGGAATTAATAGAGGCGGCTAAGCTTGATGGTGCGGGTTATTTACAGACGTTTTTGAGGATAATTATACCCCTGTCCAAATCCATTGTAATGGTTATAATTATTTTCTCAATAAATGCTGCATGGTCAGATTTTTTAATGCCCTATCTAATACTGAACGGGTCAGGAAAAGAAACTGTTATGGTCAGATTATTTTCCTTCCAAGGCTCGAATGCGACTGCGGTGGAAGTTCTAAGAGCGGTTGTATTCTCAATTATTCCGCCAATAGTTTTATTTATAGTTTTTCAGAAAAAAATTACAGAAGGCGCTACAACAGGTGCATTGAAAGGATAAATTCATGTCAAAAATAGCAGATGTTTATTATAGTACTAATCCATGGAGCGTAATTGAGGAAGGCTTTAATCCGAGCTATTCATTGGTATCGGAATCTATATTCTCATTAGGAAATGAGTATATGGGAGTTCGCGGTTACTTTGATGAAGGATATTCAGGTAAGAGACTTATTGGAAGTTATTTTAATGGTATATATGAAACACAGAAAATTGAAGCCTCAGCATATAAGGGAATGATTGATAAGATAGAATTTATCGTTAATGCGGTTGACTGGCTATATCTAAGAATAGAGATTGATGGAGAAGTCGTAGATTTAAACCGCTCCGGATTTAAGGATTTTAGACGGGAGCTTAATCTGCGTACAGGCATATTAACTCGCTCCTACACATGGATTTTAGAAGATAAAAGAGAAGTAAAGTTGGAATTTGAACGTTTTCTCTCTATGGAGGATGCTCACTTCGGTGGACAGCGCCTTAGGATGACCGCTCTTAACTTTTCTGGGAATGTCCTAGTGACAGCTGGATTGGACTTTTCAAACAATCATCAAATGGTAGGTAAAAATTTATGGAATTGTAGAGAAAAAAATATTGATGATAAATGGTGCAGTATTCTTGCTGACACAATAAATACGAAGCAGTCGATATATTCCTGCTGTTACTTCGAAGGAAATATAAAAAATGAGAGGGATATAATTGAAGAAAAGCGGGTTTTAAAACAATTTACTTTTACCTTACAGCATCAAAAACCTGAGGTACTGACCAGAGTTGTAAAGAACATAACCAAAAAAGGAACATTATCAGAGGATGATCTATTCGTAAGTCAGTGCAGGAATCGTGAAGAGCTATCAGAAAAGACCGGATATGATTTTCTAAAGGCGGAAAGTGCTAAGTGGTGGGAAAAAATGTGGGAGGATTCGGACATTGTAATTGACGGGGACGAATTAAATCAACAGGGTATTCGCTTTTGTATCTTCCAAATGCACCAAACCTACCATGGGGCAGATAAGGGAACCATAATCGGTGCAAAAGGTCTTACCGGTGAAGCATATAGCGGTAACACATTTTGGGATACAGAGACCTACTGTTTACCATTTTATATATTCAATAATGCAGATGCGGCTAAAAATCTCTTAAACTTTCGTTCACTTACATTACCTCAGGCTAAAGAACGTGCAAAAGCGCTTGACTGCGAAGGGGCTTTTTACCCGGTTGCGACTATAAGCGGTCGTGAATGTTGTAGCCTATGGCAGCATGCCAGTCTGCAGCTACAAGCGTCAACTGCAGTGGCTTATGGTATCAGACACTATGAGAATATAACAAAGGACGAAGAGTTTGTGTTGGATACAGGTCTTCCGATTCTAATAGAAATAAGTAGGATGCTTGCTTCAAGAGGGGACTGGAATGCAGATAGAACAAAGTATGGCTTTTATGGTGTTATGGGACCGGATGAATTTCAAATGATGGTTAATAACAATTGCTATACCAACTTTATGGGTAAGTTTACATATGATTATACCTTGGATACCTTAGAACGATATAAGAAAAAGGATAGAAGAGCATACGACACTTTCCTGAATGAGAAGGGGTTAACAAAGAAAGAGCTAGATAGTTGGTCGGATTTTGCTAAGCATATGTATATCCCATATGAGGAAGATACCATGCTTTTTGAGCAGAATGATGGATATTTTGATTTGCCACATATGGATATTGCCAGAATATCAACCAAGGATTTTCCTCTTTATCATCACTGGAGCTACGACAGAATATACCGCAATGATATGATCAAGCAGCCTGATGTGCTTATGATGATGCTGCTTTTTAATGGAAAGTTCACAAAAGAGCAGCTGCTTAAAAACTATGAATATTATGAACCAAGGTGTATCCATGAAAGCTCCTTATCGCCCTCGGTGCATTCCATATTAGCCGTACAATTACAAAAGCATGAGGAAGCTTATAAGTTCTTTGGCTTTGCAACCAGAATGGATCTAGATAACTATAACCGTAATACCTCTGAGGGATTACATACAACTTCTATAGCAGCAGCCTGGATGAATATTGTCTACGGCTTTGGAGGAATGCGATCTGATGGGGATGTTCTTAGCTTTTCACCATCTATTCCAAAGGCATGGAAAGGATATTCATTCCGTATCCACTATCAAGAGGATGTAATTGAGATAGAGATAAAGAAGGATAAAGCGTACTTTCATACTGTTAAGGGTAGCGAAATAAATGTCATGATATATGAGCAACCTGTGATTCTAAGAGGCGAGAGGACTATGATAACCATACCTAATGAGTGGAGAGGATAGGATAGGTCATGAAAGACTGGATTATCTGGGAGAATGGATTTCATATTGAGAATATATCACAAAACGGGAATAAATTCTTAGTGGGAAATGGATATCTGGGTATAAGAGGTACACTTCCTGAATATGAGAAAAGTGAATTTCCTGCGATAAATCTAGCAGGCATTTATGATCAGGTAGGTGTTGCCTGGCGCGAGCCACTTAATGCTCCTAATGGCCTATATACCTATATTGAGTTTAATAATAAGCCTTATCGCTTACCTGGTGATTTGCCCTTGAACCACCGTATGGCACTGGATTACAGGCATGGTATTTTATATCGTGATACAGTCTGGGATAGCGGGGATGGAAAAATTAAGGTAAAGTCGGAGCGGTTTGCTTCCTTGGAAGAGAAGCATCTGATTGCCATGAAATATAGTATATGCTCCGATGTGGATGGGGAAGTAAGGATTCATACAGGAATTGACGGTGATGTATGGGACATTAACGGACCGCACTATGATGAGCTAATCTTATCTGATTCAGACCAACTTATACAGGCAGTAGGAATTACCCATAAGAATAAGGATAAGGTAGGGGTCTGTGAAGCATATGATGCAAGCTTCTCATCTCAGAAGCAGATTATCACCCTGGGAAGAAAGATTCTTAGAGTTCTAAGCTTCCATGCCAAAGCCGGGGTAAATTATGATTTCTATAAATACATAAGTGTCTATACGAGTAAGGACTGCTTGAATTATATTGATAATGCAATTGAATTGGTTAAGAAGGCGAAAGAGGAAGGGTATGAAACCATAATAGAAAGTCATATTGCCGAATGGGAGACAAAATGGAGTATCTCAGAGGTAATTATTGATGGTGATGATTCTGCTATGGAGGCCTTAAATTATTCTATATATCATCTTCACTGTATTGCACCGCGGCATACTGACAGCTTATCAATCGCGGCAAGGGGCTTGTCAGGGCAGATGTATAAGGGAGCGGTCTTCTGGGATACCGAAATGTTTATGCTGGATTTCTTTCTTTTTACCGAGCCGACAGTAGCAAAAACCTTATTAAAATATCGCATTGATACGTTAGAAGGTGCCAAAAGAAAAGCGCAGAGCTACGGATATCAGGGAGCTTTCTATGCTTGGGAGAGTCAAGAGGGTGGTTATGATGCCTGCTCGGATTATAATGTAATTGATGTGTTTACCAAGAGACCCATGCGTACTTATTTTAAAGATAAGCAGATACATATATCCTCAGCGATTGTATATGGAATTATGCGCTATGTTAATTATACAGGTAATCTTGATCTATTAGCTGACGGAGGAATCGAGGTAATAATTGAATGTGCCAGATTTTATTATGACCTACTGTTAAAAAAGGTTGATAAGGATAGGTATGAGCTTAATGATGTAATCGGTCCCGATGAATATCATGAAAGAGTTAATAATAACGCCTATACTAATAGGATGGCAAAATATACCTTCGAATGTGCAGCCCATGTAATTAAGATGTATAGGCATATGAACAAGGACTTGGACGATAAATTGTCTGCACAATATAATATGACAGTTCTTCTTGAAAGGTTTGAGGATGCTGCCTTAAAGCTATATATCCCTCAGCCTGAGGATACAAGCAAAATCATCCGGCAATTTGACGGATATGAACAATTAGAGGATGTAAGTCTTAAAGAGCTAAAAGGGCGTCTGCTGGATGAGAAGGAATACTGGGGAGGGGCATATGGTCTTGCATCCCATACCAAGATAATAAAGCAAGCAGATGTAGTGACCATGCTAAATATATTTTCCGGTGAATATAGTGATGAGATTCTTCTTAAGAACTGGGAGTATTACGAGCCCAGAACAGAGCATGGATCCTCTCTTAGCGCATGCATGTATGCTATGCTTGCCTGCAAATGTAATATGCCTGATAAAGCATATCCCTTATTCATAAAATCAGCATCCACTGATCTTGTGCAAAAAGGAAAGCAATGGGCAGGACTGATATATATCGGAGGAACTCATCCTGCTTCATCTGGTGGTGCATATATGACCGCTGTGGAAGGATTTGCAGGAATCTGCCTGGAAGATGGTAAGCTAAAGGCCTATCCTAACCTTCCGAGGCACTGGAATAGTATGATATTTAAGATAATCTACAGGGGAGATATTTATAAAATAGAAGTTACAAAAAAACTTGCCAAGATAAGTAATCTTGGCAAGTACAAAGCTTAATCTTATAGGGTTTTATGATATTAGCTTCTTAACACTGTCCCGTTCTACAAGCTTAATTGGAAGGATAATCTCACGATCTTTAATGGGTTTCTTGTCAAGCATGTCCATTAAAAAATCAACAGCAAGAGTTCCCTTTAATGATGCGTCCTGATGAATTGTTGTAAGATTGGGAGAAGTAAGCCTACAGAGGTTGATATTATCAAAGCCTATTACAGATATATCATTAGGGACCGATTTACCTGATTGCTGTATTCCTGCCATAATACCAACGGCCATAATATCAGCCGTAGAAAACACGGCAGTGATGTCCTTATGTTTTGCAATTACACTACCAAGCTCTAAGGTCGTATCAACATCGAGCTCCCTTTCGAATACAAGGTCAGGCCGAAATGGAATTGAGGCCTCTGAAAGAGCATTTTTATAGCCTTGTAAACGCTCATAGACAACTCCGTGATCCCTTATTGGAGGAGAGGCAAAAGCTATATTCTTATGGCCATGTTCAATAAGATAACGGGTAGCTGTATATCCTCCTTTATAATCCTCCAAACCAATGTTACATATATTAGAGTGATTAGTGTTAGTCACATAGCTATCAATTAAGACTATAGGAATATCAATATCGGCTAAGGCTTGAAAGAATTCATCCTGAAAAACACCTGTAAAGAAGAGCCCATCCACATTCCAGTTACGGAGGAATGATAATAATTCAGAAGTGGTCTTGACTGTTCTTAGCATCAAATAATATCCATTATTACTTAGGGTTCTTTCAATAGAGCCGATAAATGCTGAATGGAAAGGATCCGCTACTATACTTTCGTTATTATGAGGAGTAAGGTGACTGATTACTCCTATAACTCTGGAAGAGCTAGATACTAAGGATCTGGCAGACATATTCGGTACATATCCTAATCTATCAATCGCTTCATTTATGCGTGAGATAGTCTCAGCGGATACACGTCCCGATCTTCCGTGTATAACGTTTGAAACAGTAGTGCAGCTTACCCCAACAGCTTGTGCGATGTCTTTTATTGTAGTCATTCTTGCATCCCTTTCTCATAGGTTTAATGTTAAACTTCTATAGATTAGTCTATCATACATGGAGAAATTTGTACAGATTTAAAAAACACTATATTACCAAGGAGATAAGAATCTTGATAAGAGAAGTCGTATTTCAGATTATACAAGTAAACAGGAGGACTTATTTATGGAGAAAAGGAAAAGAGTATTAGGAATAGTAGAGTGGCTGCTTGTATTAGTACTTATGGCTCTACTATCAGTAATTGCATTAAAAACCAAAGATAGGTTAGGGGAAGTAAAGGAAATGGTCAGCATGCAAGATTCTAAATTAGTATTGTATGAGGGACCAAAATCACTTAAGGATGCATCTCCAGAAGACTTAAAAGCTGCTAAAGAAAAGGACAGGGAGTTTTCTTTATTGCACTGCGTGGATACTATAGTCAAGATTAACGGCTATGATTGCTATGTTTATGATACTAATGTAAACCATAGTAGATCTTGGTCACCTGATTATATGCCTGTGCAATCGAGAACGCCTGTTACCTATTTTGATTTTGAGGGCATTGCTAATATCGAGGTTACTGTACCTGATATTAGTTTAACATCGGTAAAATTAAGTCCGGTAAGTAGCGGGATAGAGCCTCTTATGGACGCGGCTAATAATAAGGTTTCATTTACAATAACAGAACCGGGAAACTACACACTAACCTTTAATGATTCTCCTTCCAGGGCTTTACATATATTTGCAAATCCACTGGAGACAGACATTCCCTCTATGGATGATGAGAATGTTATATATATCGGACCGGGTGAATGGAATATAGAATCTATAATGATGGAGGATAATCAGACCTTATACATTGCCGGAGGTGCCGTAATACACGGTGTTGTGAATGCTAACTATGCTGAAAATGTTAAGGTGCTTGGAAGAGGTATTATTGACGGATCACAATATAAGACCTGGGGAGGCAGTACGGCGCACATACCTTTAAAGTTTGATTTTTGTGATGGGGTTGAGCTAAGAGATATTATCGTATTAAATCCAAATGCTTGGGTACTTAATTCTCTGTCTACAAAAAATGAGCTCATAGATGGTGTAAGAATTATATCCTCAAGACCTAATGGTGATGGAATAACATTGCAGTCCTGTGAAAACATTACTGTTCAGAATTGCTTTGTTAGAAGCTGGGATGATTCACTGGTCGTCAAAAATTATCAAGGCAACTCCAATAATATTACCTTTAAGAACAATCAGCTATGGACAGATCTTGCCCAGTCCATGGAAATAGGCTTTGAAACCAATAAAGGTAAAGAAGAAAATGCAATGATATCGAATATTACCTTTGAGGATATAACAGTGCTGAATAACTTCCATAAGCCTGTTATCTCTGTTCATAATGCAGATGATGCAATGGTAAAGGATATAGTCTTTAGAAATATCATTGTTGAAAATGCTCAGATGGGCTCCGGTGACGGAGATGAGATGCCATATCTTATTGATTTGCTTATTACACAAAGCTCAAACTGGAGCAAGACAAAGGAAAGGGGACAGATACGTAATGTTTTAATTGACGGAGTCAAGGTACTTTCGGGAAGGTTTAACGGCTCCAGAATAGAAGGATATAACGCAGATCATACGGTTGAAGATGTCACAATCAAGAATGTTGAAATTCTCGGAGAGAAAATAATTAGCTTTGAGCAAGGTAAGTTTGAGATTGCTTCGGAGTCAACAAAAAATCTGGTAATAGAATAGGGAGGAGGAAAGAATATGACTATTTTACGTAGGGGATTAATTGTCTTATTGCTTATAGCAAATATCGTGTTATTGATTTACTTTGTGAATGGTATTAAAGAGCCTCCTCAGGAAATAATTGCAGAAAATGTGACTCTTGTTGCAGCACCGGATCAGACTGAGGCTGAGATTCATCCTGCCTTTATTAAGGAAGAATTCGTGCTTACCCTACCTGAGGGTGAAAATATTGCGGTAGATAAAAAGATTAAGGATAACGGCTTTACCGATGTATATGGTGCAAACAGGGCAAATGATGGTAAGGCGGACGGGGCTTCTTACTGGGAGGGTAAGGGATATCCCAGTATAATAACCATAGACTTAGAGGAGCCTGCTAATATCCATGCAGTTAGAGTGGTGCTAAATCCATTATCCATATGGGGTAAGCGAACACAGACAATAGCTGTCAATATCAGCTCGGACGGTGAGAGCTTTACCGAGCTTGTTAAGACTAAGCAATATACATTTGACCCTGATGAGGGTAATCAGGTTCAGATACCATTCGATGAGACTGAGACCAGATTTGTTCAGCTTGTAATTACTGAGAATTCAGGAGCAGGTGGCGGTCAGGTAGCCGAGTTTGAAATCTACAGTAAATAGGGTTTTCTGTAACAGTGCCAGGCACCATTACAGAATTGTTAACAGATTTGTTAATAATTTCGTAATGGTGCCTGGCACTGTTATGTGATAAAATTATGGCAGAATGGTAGGTGATAAATATGACAATATTAATAAAAAACATATTAGCTATAGAGGAAAAGGATTCTGATCTTTATGTTGAGGAGACATCAATCTATATAGAGAATGATAGAATAGTTGATATAGGAAACTCTGATTATAAGGCGGATATTATTATTGACGGCAAAAATAAGCTGGCCATACCTGGCATGATCAATAATCATACACATGCATATATGTCCCTATTTAGAAACTATGCAGACGATTTGCCATTTAGTCAGTGGTTATTTGACAAGATCCTTCCTTTAGAGGACAAGCTTACAGGCGAGGATGCTTATTGGGGCACCATGCTAGGCATTATGGAAATGATAAAAACCGGAACAACCTGCTTTACTGATATGTATATATTTATAAATGAAACCAGTAGAGCTGTGGATGAGACGGGAATAAGGGCCTCCTTATCCAGAGGTCTTGTAGGTAGCGGTGACGATGAGGAAGGCAGACGAAGAATAAATGAAGCAAGAAAAGAAATAGAGTATTGGAAGGCGAATGGAAATGATAGATTAAGCTTTATTGTTGCACCTCATGCTCCTTATACCTGTGATGACAAATACTTACTTAATGTAATTGATTTTGCTAGGGACTATAACCTTGGTATAAACATTCATTTGTCGGAAAGTCGTAATGAAATAGCCGAAATAAATAGTAAATACAAATGTAGTCCTACTGAGTTTTTAAATAAGCTGGGTTTATTTGACCTTAATACTCTTGCCGCCCATTGTGTTTATTTGTCTGATAACGATATTAATATTTTATCTGAAAAAAATGTGAATGTTGTTACATGTCCCGTCTCTAACCTTAAATTAGGAAACGGTATTGCTCCCATAAGTAAGCTGATTGATAAAGGTGTAAATGTGTGTCTGGGAACGGACGGAGCTGCAAGCAATAATACACTTAACATGTTTAAGGAGCTGCAATTCGTTACCTTAATCCATAAAGGAATAGAAGAGAAGGCTGATGTCATATCTGCATCTACAGGCTTAAAATTTGCTACATCTAATGCAGCTAAGGCTCTGGGTCTGGAAAATAAAATCGGTAAAATCAAAATTGGATATAAAGCGGATATTACTATCCTAGATATAGATAAGCCACAATACTATCCCCGTAATAATTTGATATCTGCCCTGGCATACTCTACAAATGGGGATGAGGTTAGCACTGTTATAGTTGATGGGAAAATTCTCATGAATAATAATGAATTCTTAACGATAGATGAAGAAAAAGTAAAATATCATATCAATAGTATAAGCAAAAGATTATTTATATAAAAGGAGACGCTATGGAAAGTATTATCAGAGATATTAATCAATGGGAAAGCGGTCATCAGAAAATTGAATGGGTAAGAAAGAACATGCCCTTGCTCAGGCAAATTGAAGAGGATTTTAGTAAAACAAGGCCGTTTGAAGGGTTGCGTATAGCTTTGTCTATTCATCTGGAGGCAAAGACGGCATATCTATGCAAGGTTCTTGCAGCAGGTGGAGCTAAGATGTATATAACAGGTAGCAATCCATTATCCACACAGGATGATATAGCCGCAGAGCTTGTAAAATGCGGACTAAATGTATATGCTTGGTATAATGCCTCGCAAGAGGAGTATAACAGTCATATTCAAAAGGTCATACTTAGCAAGCCTAATATTATTATAGATGACGGTGGAGACTTAGTTAATTTAATACATGATAAATATCCGGAGCTGATTGATAATGTTATAGGTGGCTGTGAGGAGACTACAACAGGAATAATTCGATTGAAAGCAATGGAGAAAAATAATTTATTAAAATTTCCTATGGTAGCCGTTAATGATGCAAAATGTAAATATCTTTTTGATAATAGATATGGAACAGGTCAGTCGGTTTGGGACGGAATAAACAGGACTACGAATCTTATAGTCGCCGGTAAGAAGGTAGTCGTAAGCGGTTATGGATGGTGTGGCAAGGGTGTAGCCATGAGGGCTAAGGGCTTTGGTGCGGATGTAATAATTACTGAAATTGATCCTATAAAAGCGATTGAAGCTGTGATGGATGGATTTAATGTATTACCGATGGAGCAGGCTGCAAGAGTCGGAGATATGTTCATTACCGTAACCGGTTGTAAAAGCGTTATAAGATGGGAGCATATGCAGTATATGAAGGACGGAGCAATTCTTTGTAACGCAGGTCACTTTAATGTTGAAATTGAAGTGGATAGATTGATTCAGAATGCTAAAAATACCCGAAAAGAAAGACATAACATAGTAGGCTATCAAATAAATAATAATAATTGGATATATTTATTGGCAGAAGGAAGATTGGTTAATCTGGCAGCAGGGGATGGGCATCCCGCCGAAATTATGGATATGAGCTTTGCCATACAAGCACTTAGTGCCGAATATCTAGTTAAGCATAAAGGATCTTTAAGTAATAATGTAATAACGGTTCCTGATGAAATTGATAAGATGGTAGCAAAAAGAAAGCTCAAATATTGGGACCTGAATATTGATGTTCTAACAGAGGAACAAGTGAAATATCTAGATGGATGGAAGGTTGACTAAAAAATAGAATAAGCAGATAGATAGGCAGCCGGATACGGCTCAGTATATATAATATAGAATAATAAAGGCTTCCAAAATCGCTTAAAGATCTGGAAGCCTTGTTTTATTTGTTTTAATTAATGGGGCTCATCTAAACTGCACTAATATGGCCTAATCTAGAATTGGCCTTTTAAGAGTTACATTGTCCATGACGGTCCAGTTGCCGGTCTCATCTACCAATTTATATTCAACACCGGACACCAAATCGTCACCATTGACAAGCTCTACATAGTAGAGGTAGCCTTGATTTAAGTTGGACATGGAGCCTTCGGTAATCTGAACCTGCACATCCTTATAACCATCTGCTTTTAGTGTCATTTCTCCGCCATAAATCAATACTCGATCGGACATCTGTCTATAATCTCTTGTGCTATCCCATATGGTTTCGATTCCATTACGATTATCAGAGTAAGGTCTATTATAATCCTAGACTGATATTATAATCGGTTTTTATATTTATTAATTATCAGATAAATTATAGTCCGTAAGATATCAATGGAAAATAATATGCCGCCAACAAATAAACCTAAGGTAATTCCGATTGGAAATATTATAACCATACCACGAACACCACCGATATAATAATACTCATCGGTAAATTCATTATAAGTAGGCCTTATAATGGCTCTTGCAAGCTTCCATCCATAAGGAAACCCTCCGATTAATAAGCCAAATACACAAATGGCGGCAATCTTTGCTAATAAAGGATAATCTTTATTAAGATCAGCTGTAGTAGCAGTAAAAATAACAGCAATTATAAAAATGATAGTTGAGATTATAATTCTTTTTTTTGATTCGTTAAAGTCATACTCTAAAAATTTTCTCATAAGTTTTCTCCATGCAAGTGATATTTTTTGTTAAGCATCAATCTAGGGATTATATTAGCATGAAGAATAGTAAATGTCTTGTGCAGGCTGCACAGTTTATTATGATTAGACTTTCTAATGATAAGAGCTGACCATATACAGCCCATGCTGGATTATGTAG
>SHOH01000289.1 GCA_004294845.1 Anaerolineaceae bacterium | reverse complement strand
ATGACGGGTAGGGGACCTGAGAGGGTGGCCCCCCACAATGGAACTGAAACACGGTCCATACACCTACGGGTGGCAGCAGTAGGGAATATTAGTAATGGGCGAAAGCCTGAACTAGCAACGCCGCGTGTGCGAAGAAGGCCTTCGGGTTGTAAAGCACTTTTTGAGAGGATGAGGAAGGACGGTACTCTCAGAATAAGTCTCGGCTAACTACGTGCCAGCAGCCGCGGTAACACGTAGGAGGCAAACGTTATCCGGATTTACTGGGCGTAAAGCGCGTGTAGGTGGTTCTGTAAGTAGGGCGTGAAAGCTCCCGGCTCAACTGGGAGAGGCCGTTCTAAACTGCAGAGCTAGAGGATGGTAGAGGGAGGTGGAATTCCAGGTGTAGCGGTGGAATGCGCAGATATCTGGAGGAACACCAGTGGCGAAGGCGGCCTCCTGGACCATTCCTGACACTCAGACGCGAAAGCTAGGGTAGCAAACGGGATTAGAGACCCCGGTAGTCCTAGCCCTAAACGATGTAGACTTGGCGTCGGTGGTTTAATCGCCATCGGTGTCGTAGCTAACGCGATAAGTCTACCGCCTGGGGACTACGGCCGCAAGGTTAAAACTCAAAGGAATTGACGGGTCCCCGCACAAGCAGCGGAGCGTGTGGTTTAATTCGATGCTACACGAAGAACCTTACCTGGGTTTGACATAGAGGTAGTAGGGAAGCGAAAGCGGACCGACCCTTCGGGGAGCCTCTACAGGTGTTGCATGGCTGTCGTCAGCTCGTGTCGTGAGATGTTCGGTTAAGTCCGCTAACGAGCGCAACCCGCGCTGTGTGTTACAAGTGTCACACAGTACCGCCGGTATTAAGTCGGAGGAAGGTGCGGATGACGTCAAGTCAGCATGACCTTTATATCCAGGGCTACACACACGCTACAATGGCCAGTACAATGGGTTGCCAAGCCGCGAGGCGGAGCCAATCCTAAAAAGCTGGCCTCAGTTCAGATTGCAGTCTGCAACTCGACTGCATGAAGTTGGAGTTGCTAGTAACCGCAGGTCAGCAATACTGCGGTGAATACGTTCCCGGGGATTGTACACACCGCCCGTCAAGTCATGGAAGCTGGCAACACCTGAAGCCGGTATCCTAACCCGCAAGGGAGGGAGCTGTCAAAGGTGGGGTCGGTGACTGGGACTAAGTCGTAACAAGGTAGGTGTACCGGAAGGTGCGCCTGGATCACCTCCTTTCTATGGAGATC
>SHOH01000288.1 GCA_004294845.1 Anaerolineaceae bacterium | reverse complement strand
AATGCTCCATTACTCCTCCATAATAATATGGACCAGTATACTTCCTTTTAAGCCAATACACACCAAGAGATAAATTTACAGCTTGCAT
The DNA here is from genome assembly GCA_004294845.1 of Anaerolineaceae bacterium. Taxonomy (GTDB): domain Bacteria; phylum Bacillota; class Clostridia; order Lachnospirales; family Lachnospiraceae; genus Mobilitalea. The sequence goes on along the minus strand of SHOH01000288.1, from coordinate 1,154 downwards.
CCACCTCAGATGCAAGCTGTAGATTAACATTTTTCTATTTTATTTCTTATGCTGCCTTCCCGTATGATCTATCGTAAAATCCCCTCTATGTATCAGCTGCGATATTGGCACTAGCTCATAGCCCTTATCCTTAAGCCCGGTGATTACTCTTTCAAGAGCCTCCGGGGTATACTTGGCACCATTATGCATTAAGATAATTGAACCATTTCCTAAATTCTTGTGTTCGGTGCATTTCTTTATGATACTGTCGACGCCGTAGTCCTTCCAGTCTAGGGAGTCCACATCCCATTGTATCGTATAGTAGCCACAGTCTCTAGCTGTTCCTACTACCATATTATTGTAGTCACCATAAGGAGGACGGAATAAATCCATCTCAATTCCGGTTAACTCCTTTATACGTTTATGGGCTTTCATAATCTCGTCCTTACACTGCTGCTCGGATAAACGTGACATTTGTTTATGGTTTTCGCTGTGATTGCCAAGGTCATGCCCTGCTGCAGCAATCTTCTTAACATCCTCCGGGTATTTACCCATCCATTCACCAGTCATAAAGAAGGTGACCTTTACATTATGCTTGGCTAGCATATCTAAGATATTCTGTGTGTCTTCATTCCCCCATGGTAATGGTAGGTTATGCTAATTTATTATTAGTTTCTTCATATATTGATAATAGTACATCTAGATCAGCACTGAAATTATAAACAATCTTTACTGCTTTGTCTTTGAATACATATATCATATCTATCATCTCGTCCAGAATTTGTTTGTCTAAAATTTCAATCCTGTTTTTTTTGAGTAAGTTCTGTACCCAGGGATTCTCTATTTTTTTATTACTAATCTTTTGTAATAAGGCTTCTTTCTTCCTGTTGAGTAAATCAATTTTTTCATCGGATTCATCCCTGTATACTATATATTCGCTCTTACTTATTAATTCCTCACGATAATCTTCATATGCTGCTTTTTTATTGCTTAATACTCTCTGTAACTGTTTATCATATTCAGTGATCTTTTTTTCTATTGCTATTTTATTTGTTTGTTGTGCTTCCTGTTTATCTACAATATCTTTTAAATTTTTCACAGATAAAATTATCAGATTAAGGTCCTGTAATATTATTTTTTCAAGTTCTGCCTGATTAATTCTATGTGATGTACAT
>SHOH01000287.1 GCA_004294845.1 Anaerolineaceae bacterium | reverse complement strand
TAACATTTGCTTAACCTGTAATTCCGGCCCGAAGGGATTGGCGTGAAAATTGCACCAAAGGAGCGAAGCGACGACTTGCAATTTTCATGACAAAAGGAATTATCAGGTTGAAGCAGTTGTTAGGTTTTTGAGCTACAAAAAAATACAACTCTCTTAATCAAAATCGTCTTGTGGTTCCCAAGTCAAGACAATGGACCCAGGAATCCCGATGAGCGTTATTTCTGCTAGAGAATTGGTTCCGCTTCTTGTATATTGGTGAGATGTTTGGTTTTCCAATATATCCATAAAATACACCTTAGTATCTGATACATTAGTAATAAAATAATGATAACTACTATCATAATAGTCTATATATCCACCCCACCCGATATACCCATCAGAAATATTACAATCCACTTCAGAACTTGATTCCCCTCTATAATTTCCATTCCGTTGTTTGTACCAAGGAAGGGATGTATCATATTCACCTGATACCTGTAATTTATAACCTGATGTATTATATTGAGTTATAGTTGTCCCAATTGTGTAAGACAGTGTAATAGGTTCCGAATACCAAGAAAGAATAGATGACTTTATTTCTGATTTTGTCGCATTAATATCAAGTCCACATTTGAGGGCAAACGCTTTCTGGTTTCTAATGTCGGAACTTATTGCATTATCGAAATAATCTGTAATAGTTATCCATCCAGATGTATCATTATATACTAAACTAAAACATATATATATCTGTGAGAGAGATGCATTATAACTGTAAAGTCCCTGCAATGCTGGTTCCCATTGGCTATTATCTAATTCCCAGACTGTAAATCCAGTAGTAGAAAATACGATCTTTTCATCAATTAGGTTATCTCTGTCAAAAAGAATAAAAGTATTTCCATTAAATGGATTATTACCTGAAGATACTGGAAGGTTGGGGAAATAGTTTTCTTCGCTGGTTTTCTCATCACCACTAGTTGGTTGTGTACAGTTACTAAGAATTATCAGTCCAATAATCATAAATACTATTGATATTTTCTTCATAATAGCTCCCTAAATAATATTTCTTAAAATATTTCTATTAATCGCTAGGTTAATAATGACTATACCTCCTGTAAAAGAATAATCTAGATTTCCTAAATGATTTTATGGATAATTATTCTTTTTAAACCCGCCCCTATGGCAGTTAACCTAACAACTATTTTACAATGCATAATTTTCTTCAGCTATTTAAGCGCCGAAGGCGTCAACCTAACATTTGCTTAAC
>SHOH01000286.1 GCA_004294845.1 Anaerolineaceae bacterium | reverse complement strand
CTAACAATAGAAATAGCTTTAATATTCTTTAAATATAATATGCTTTACCTTATCTAGTGAAAACAATAATACCATGCCTAATATACCGGCTGATACCAGCTGTCCTGCTCCAACTGTAAGCATCATAAAGGGGATAGGATCTGCTTCAAAATAAGCAAATTTTAAAACCCACGGAATTATGATTGCATTAATAAAAATAGGCGGGATAGGAACCAAGAATTTGTTGTCTCTTAATTGATAGGAAAGATAGGCAGCTATAAGAGTTGCTGACGTTCCAAATATCACATCAAGAATATCTGCTCTGAAGAGAAGGTTGCTAAGCAGACACCCTATGGTAACACCGGGTATGGCAGCAGGTGTAAAGTAGGGTAAAATAGTGAGTGCTTCTGCAATTCTAAATTGTATCGGTCCAAAGCTGGAATACTGGAACACAAATACAAGTACAACATAGATAGCTGCAATAACAGCCGCCTGAGTAACATATAAAGTCCTTTTGTTCATTTTTAGTCTCCTTTAGTTTTGTTTCAGGGATGTTTTACAATCCCTTCGTCAGGAAGGTCTCGAACTGACGTAGTAATCTATGCAATTGTATAGTATGAGATATTAAATTGTCAAGGACTGAAAAAACTTAAATAATATACGTAAGAAAAACCAAATAATCTATGGTAGATTAACCAATGAGAGCATGGTCTAAAAGCCCATTAATCAACATACTTATTCTATAGAAGAGATAATTAACCGAGTGGATAAGTCTACATATATAAAATAAACTTTGGATGATAAAGGTTAGTTCATATGGAAGGAGGAATCTGCATGGAGTTTTTGGCAAGATATGTTGTATTGGTTGTATTGGCCATATGTTTATGCGTAGGATATATTATAAAGCACAGTATATCATTTATACCGAATAAGTACATACCGCTAATTTTAGGAGTGCTAGGCATAGTATTAAATCTATGGATCAATGGCTGGGAGTTCACACCGGAGATTTTACTTGGAGGTCTTGCAAGTGGTCTAGCCTCTACAGGCACCCATGAGCTTATTAGACACCTATTTCCAAGGCAGAGTGAGGAGGGACAAATGTCAGTAAATGCCACATCTGCTAAAAAGAAATGAATATTGGTGCTAAAATAACGGTACCTAAACGGTGCCAGGCACTCATCATATGAATGTGCCTGGCACCGTTTAGGTACCGTTATTTTTATCCGTACAGCTTTTCCCATTCGTCTTTTGTCATGGAATAACACATAAGATCGTAG
>SHOH01000285.1 GCA_004294845.1 Anaerolineaceae bacterium | reverse complement strand
CCGCCTTGTTAATTTCAATGAGGCTGAAAAACTGATGGTTCCTTAATGCAGCAATGATCCGCCTTGAAATATTGCCAACCATGTTTTCATCAGCAGCTTTATCCTTAGGTTTTTTAGGCCTGGCTGGAATCAGAGTTGTTCCGTAATGCGCTGCCATCTCGGTATAACTTTTATTTAACTGTGGATCTACCAGATCCGGCATTTTAACAGCAGTCTTGGTATTGTCAGGAATCGTAATTCTTGGTACTCCGCCATAGTATTCAAAAGCTCTAATATGAGCATCAATCCAGTTTGGAAGCTTCATATCCTCATAGGCGTAAGCAAAGGGATATGAAGAAGCAGGAAGGACTGATACGAAAATATATGCTTCCTTTTCCTTACCGGAGGGAAGTTCAATGTAAGGGATTGTGCTGCCTGCCCAATCAACCTGCATCTCTTCTCCTGCTTTATGCTCAATATGCATTGATATCTGGTTGGTTTTCTTGAAGTTTCTGTATCGCTCACAAAACTGTGTATACATTAAGCCGTCGGGATTATCTCTTTTATACTCTTCCCACAGAAGCATAAGAGTCACATTTTTCTTTTTCATCTCGTTGAAGATGTGATCTAAATCAGGCTCTATTGCTTTGTTACGAGCTTCTGATGGGGGATAAATCAAGGATAATAGTTCCTTGTCATTAAGATAGCATGGCCAAGAGATATTTGCATTTTTAGCCCGTTTGAGTACATCATCAACGGTTGATTTTCCACAATTACATGATGCAGCGATATCTCTTAGTGATAATCCAACATCAAACTTTAACCTAAGTATTTCTCTTACTTTAGACATGTCTAGCCTCCTCATTATTTGCCCCCCTTAAAGCTTTATACTTTAAGGGTAGCACTTAATTTGTTAGCTCGACAAGGTGTCCGGATAATTCCGATACGGTGTCCGGATAATTCCGATACGGTGTCCGGATAATTCCGATATGCTGTCCGGATAATTCCGGTATCATTGTCCGGATGTCGCCGAAATACGCAGCTGCTGCAATTACATCGTCTGACACGACTTCAAACAGTCTATTCAACTCTTCAATACTATAACAATCCTGCTCTGCTTTATCCCCATCCTTGTGTAGCCTAACCTTGATAGTAGGATTTTTATGTATCAGCTCCATATCTTCCACAAATGAGAATACTCGCTTGAATATTGATAAATGGCGATTTAATGTCGAGGATTTGAGACCTTGATTGTATTTACTATCAAAATATTCTTGTATATCAATA
>SHOH01000138.1 GCA_004294845.1 Anaerolineaceae bacterium | reverse complement strand
AGGTATTTGAAAAGGGTGAGCAGACCATGTGGGAGTGCCGTGTATGTGGTCACCTTGTAATCGGTAATAAGGCTCCTGGTGTTTGTCCTGTATGTAAATATCCACAGGCATATTTTGAAGTAAGAAAAGAAAATTACTAAACCTATGTCTAGTAAACTCATAAGAGGCTGTTGCGATTTTGCAGTAGCCTCTTAATCTATTTAATCTAAAATTAACTATTACTCTCTATATAATTCCAATGCTACCCCTTAATACTACCCTAAAAACTACCCCTAAATCATCCTTATGTATATAGATATATAAAATAAAACAATTATAATATATGTATAGCAAATTAGAGATTATAAGTATTGATTAAGATAGGATATCATAATCATGCTTAGTATTATAGAGGCTAACAAGGTCTACTCTGTTTGGACAATCTGTTTTCTGTAAAAGGTGCTTAACATGGAACTTCACAGTATTTTCTGATATATACATCAATTGTGCGATTTCACGATTTGGAATTCCTTTAATTAGTAATTGAAACACCTCCTTTTCTCTTGGTGTCAAATTATATCTTTGAGAAAACTTAAGAAATTTATCCTCCATACCAGCTTCATAAAAAGCAGATGAATGATAAGATTTTTGAATATAAATAAAAAATGTAAATAACAAAAGAGCGAATAATATAGTAAATAGTATACCTGCAAGTAATTTATTGGTTACAGTGATATTGCTAAACCAGGTAGAGGTAGCTTCAACCAGTCTGGATAACATAAGACCTGAGCATGCAAATGCAAGAAGATAATTTTTGCCTGCCGCAATATCCATGGTCGATAATGACCGATAAACGGATACAAAACCTAAGAAAAGATATGCAATTGTTAATAAGGCAGATGCAAAAGAGGCATCTCCTGCTATGATTATAGCTACAACCGGGTACAATAAAGAGGCAAAGGTAGTTAATGCTAAATATTTCCTGCTTCTTAGGGAAATTAGTCCCGCACATAGAAGACTAATGGCATAAAAGGCTCTGCTAAAAGGCAGATTTGCTTGTCCTTCTACTATTACAGAAAATTGAAAATTATTGCCTAAGGAGCTTATAGAATTTACCAATATCAGAAGTAAAAGTATAAGAAGATAAATATGAATATTATCTTGAAAATTTCTTATGCCAGACTTTGTATTATCATTAGGCTTTTCTTGTTCCGCATAGGTAATATTCTTTGAAAAATATAATAATAATAAATTGATAATGTTAATGAGCATATACACAATTATTACATATTTAGTCTGCAGGAAATTACCGTTACCAATAACTGAGATTATGTATGTACCTACACTACCAATAGCATAAGCTGATGCAAAAGACACACCAAGCTTCCTTTTGGGTATATGGGCGGTTAACATGGTAAGGGTGTAACCTGAAGACAATCCTATTATGATATTGTATGCTATAGCGAAGGAAAGAGCTAATATTCCATTATCTGAAAACAAGCTAATAGCAGTCATCACACTTCCGATAGCAATAAACATAGCATAGGAAATGCGGTTGCCGGCAAGCTTTGGCACCTTTAGGAATAAGAAGATAAAAATCAGCATACCAAATGCCTGTGCAAAATAATTCCATCTCATAGCTATAATTGAGACAATATCTTTCGAGAAAAAGTTATAAAGATAGTACATCTGGGATATATAGACTGAGCCACATACAAGATATTGCAGACCAAGTATGCCAGTGTATATACAATAATTCTTAAAGTCTTTTGTTTTCATAGTTAACCACCACTCATTTTTTATTTTAATAGTATTAATTATATATACAAGCTATAAAGAAATCAATATTATACTGCAAGAAAGAACCTAAATTAATAAGAGATGACAAATATGAACAAAGGAGGAGAAGTACATATTATGAGTAATAGTATCTTCAACAAAACCAAAAGAAAGCTGTCTGTATTTTTAATTTTCAGTATGGTATTATTCCATCTACCCTTAAGCCAGGCATATGGCATTCCAGATCCACAGCCGGAGAGTGGGAGTGTGTATGTTAACGGAATTGATTTACTTAATTCTGATGAAGCTGCTTACCCAGAGGGAATCAGCTACAATTATGTTGGTGATGTGAATATAATAACTGTGTCTGGTGCTGCCATAACACTGGGGCACCATGATGGTGGGAAATACTCCGGAATCTTTGCTAACGAAGCCGGAGATGTAGAACTGGTACTTGTAGGTAACAATACAATAAATATATCTAATGATACCGAGCCTGATACTATTGGGGAATGTGTAGGAATCTTTACAGGAGGTGGAAACTTAACCTTTTCAGGAACTGGAAGCCTGACTATTAATTCAGATGGAAGATCAGTTCATCTGGATGTATATGGTGATCCCGGTAGAGCAATTACATTTAAGAATGCTGTTACTGTTAGATCAAATAATCAAATATTCACCGAGGGTGGGGGAGAGAGCCGTCCTGGTGTAAATATTATTGATACTGCAGATGTCACTTCTCATGGAATTGAGTGTGGTAGTGAAAATACACCGTATATAGCTGAGGGTGCAAGCTATACCAATACCGATATAGGAGGGGGAGACCCGGGCGGCGGTGATCCGGAACCCGGTTCAGAAAGCTTATATGTAAACGGAGTGGATATATTAAGTGAAGATTATGATAATAATGTTGAAGGTCTATCCTATGATTTTAATTCAGAGACAGATACTCATATTATAACCTTAAATGGTGTATTCATTACTGCCGGAGATATTAGGCCGGGAAGACAGATGGGTATACATGCTCCATCTATTGGAGATATAGAGATTATACTTATTGGTGATAATAATATCATTATACCTAATGAAGCTGATCCGAATCCAGAAGCTGATCCACCTATGATAAACGGTGTGGGTATATATGTTTCTAATGCAAGTCTAACGATATCAGGAGGTGGAACACTTAACATTGAAACCGGTGACAGGGCTATTATACTTGATGCTCATGGAGCAACAGAGCCTCTGGCGATTACCTTTAAAGATTCTGTTACTGTGACAGCTAATAATCAGATATTTACTGAAGGTGGAGGAGAAAGTCGTCCTGTTGTAAATATCATTGATACTGCAAATGTCACTTCTCATGGAATCGAATGTGGTAATGAAAATACTCCGATTATAGCTGCAGGTGCAAGCTATACCAATACCGATGATGGAGGCGGAGATCCCCATCATCCTGATGAGCCTTTTAATCTGTCTATCGGTGGAGTGGATCTGGTTATAGACGGAGAGGTTCAGGACAAGGAAATCCCTAACCTTGAAATTATTTACTACGAACATATTGGTCAATACTCGCTGTATCTTAATGGTGGTACTTTTGGAGGAATATATACCGAGGGATATGGAAGACTTGGTATATATGTAGAAGAGGATTCAACAGTGAATAATCTGGAACTGCCTGGGTATGAGGATTATTCTATGGTCCTATCAGCAGGGGCTGAGATTACACCCTTTGATTTTCTGAAGGAGAGAGACCCCTCAGTAATATATTATTGGGATAACACTCTATCGCTAACAGGTGGTATCTTATCTGGAAATCAACTTGCCTTTAAGGATGATATTACCGTAAACATAGGAAGCACCGATGCAAGAGCGAATAAGGGTATCGTAGGAGAACCATCCCTGAGAGTTGAGGCAGTAAATCCCAGGAGTATAAATATTTGGGCAAATTCTGTCGGTGTTGAAAATGTTAGTTATAATGAAGGGGTTAAGCTGGGCTCTTCTGTAGTTTTAAACATTAATTCTAATGGTTCAGGTGCCACGAATACAGTGTTTGTGGTAGGTGAGGGTTCTACCCTTAATATGATATACAGCAATAAAGGTGATTTTGTACCAATTATATACAAATGGGACTATATGGATATGACCGGACCTATTGAAACCTATGCAAACATGCCATATACCATAGTTGATAATTTGTCTCTAGGAATAAATCCAGAGGATAAGTATAGCCTTAATGAGACAGCTACTAGCTATCAGCTTATATCAACTGCAAAACCGCTATATACATTAGGCTATAACTATGATAATAATAGAGATGGAATAGTTGACAATCCGGATGAGGAAATAATTAACGGCAGATTATCCATAAAAGGTGCAACAGGTATATGTCACGGTGATTCTGAAGGCTTCGTCGATTATAATTTTGAAGTAGGTACACTGGTAACCATTGAGCTTCTTCCTGATTATGGCTATCAATACGAAGCGGGGACCTTAAGCTATAATTTAACGGATACAATCGATACCACACCCGGGGAAACAAGAGCCTATTATACATTTATCATGCCCGAGCATCATGTACATCTGTATGCCCGCTTTACCCCAAGTAGCGATATCATACAGAACAAAACCCCCGTAATTACTGATGCCCTTGTAGATATCGGACAAAATAATATACATGGCAATGTGGCTTTTGAAATTGATACTGATTCTCCCAGCAATGATGAGATTGAAGAAATATCAGACCTGGCAGGCACCAAGGTGGCAGGAGCATATCTGGACCTTACCCTTAATGAGTATATCGCCAAGGCTGGTACTGAGGATGCCTGGATTACTGAGCTAAATGAGCTTGATGAGCCGGTAACAATTAGTTTGGAACTGTCAGCTGATTTATTAGGTAAGTCAGATTATAGTGTAATCCGAATTCATAATGGCGAGACTACTGTGATAGATACGAATTATTCTAATGGAGTAATTACATTTGACACAGACAAATTCTCCACCTATGCGATAATATATAATAATTCATCCACAACACCACCTGTAGTTAATCCTCCTGCACCAAGTGTTACAACGAATCCAACACCTTCTCCAATAGTCACACCTGTACCCGAGGATAAGGTAGTATTTGATATTGACATAGAAATATCACCCCAGGATAAGGATGATTCCAATATGATTATCTCTTCAGCTTTAATTAGACAGGCCATAGAAGCAGGAGAGAAGGTAACCGCAACAGTAAGAGATAAAGACTATAAAGAACTATATACATGGACCTTTGATACTAGTGAAGTTACAGGTTCAGGAAAGATAATTTCTGATGTTAATCTGTCGCTTGATGTATTACCCTTAACTGGTAATGAGAAAATCAATGAGGAACTAATAGGTAGCCAAGGATTAATTCTATCCTTTGGTCATAACGGAGATTTACCTACTACAGCTACAGTAAGAATTTATGTTGGATATATGGATAATATTGAGCCCGGTATGCAGATATATCTGTATCACTACAATAAAGAAACCGGAAAGCTCAATACACTTCCCTATAGCTCACGTTATACTGTTGATGAAAATGGCTATATAACATTAAACTTAATTCATTGTTCTGATTATGTAGTATTAAGGGAGGAAGCCAAGGCCAATCAGATAACCTCCTTACGTAATCAGATAGAGGTATTTGTATTAAATAATAAATTATATATAGGTGGAACAAGGGAAAATACAACCGATATAAGAATTAAGATGCCCGTCACTCTTCAGTTGGTTGAGGATTTGAAGGAAGCAACATCCTCCAAAGCAATAGGTGGAGTAACCGCAACCTTTGCCTCAAGTGATGAAAAAGTCCTTACTGTAGATAAAGACGGAACTATCACTGCTGTAGGTGTAGGTGAAACAATTATTACTACAACCCTTAAACTATATAGCGGTAAGGTAAAGACGGTAAAAACAAATATAACTGTAGAAGAAGCACATATTGATTTTAAGGTTACAAAGTCCGTCATGGAAGTGAATAGCAGCTATACCTTTAGGGCAAAAGCATATGGCTTCTATTCTAAGGAAATAATTTGGTCAACAGATGATGAATCAATAATAGCAATTGATAAGACCACCGGAAAAGCGGTTGCAAAATCCGAGGGGACCTGCTATATAATTACAAATGTGAAGGATGCAAAGAATAAAATCAAGATTACAGTCAAATAATAGCGACATACTTGTATAAACCTTATATTTGACTGATTATCTAATAATGAAATTCAAAACAGTTCCGAATATTCTTATATTTGGAACTGTTTTGCTATTCTCAGCGTCTATATACTGTAAGATCAAATAAATCACTTAAGGAGAGACAAAATGATAAAGAAAACATTACTATTTATGATGGCTATTATAGCAGTACTAAGTCTAGCAGCATGTAGCGGATCTAGTGAAAAATCAAATAATAAGTCTGGCAATCTCGAAGGAAGCCTTGAAGATATTATGGAAAAGATATATGAGACTGCAGACTTGGATGATGATTTTAGAGATTATATAAAAAATGGCATGATGTTGGAAGAAGTAAATGCAGAGAGAGCAGAGTACTTCCTTGGAAAATCTGATATTGAGTTTGAGGAGGCTTTGGCAAGCGAGCCTATGATACAACCCGGAGCTTATTCATTGGTACTTGTTCGCGCTAAGGAAGGCGCTGACATAGACAAGCTAAAAAGCGAAATTAAGGAAAATTCTAATCCTATGAAATGGATCTGTGTAGGAGTTAGCGAGGAGAACATAATAGTAGATAACATTGGAGATATTATATTCTTAGTAATGAGTGATGATGGAGCTAAACCTTTACATGAGGCATTCCGTGCATTGGAGAGTTAAGAATGCTGTTTTCTAGTATAAGCTTTTTATATTATTTTTTACCGGCTGTTTTGGGGCTATATTTCATAGCCCCAAAAAATTTCAAAAATTTAGTACTACTTATATTCAGTCTCTTTTTCTATTTTTATGGAGAACCGGTTTATTCTATTCTAATGATTGTGTCCATAACATCAGGATATCTTCACGGATTATGGATAGATAAGATGCGAGGTAGTAGATATGCCAAAAT
>SHOH01000284.1 GCA_004294845.1 Anaerolineaceae bacterium | reverse complement strand
ATATGGCTAAAAAGAAAAAAAATAAATCCTATCAGCAAAGGCAAAATCGTATTGGTTATCGTTTTATGATGCCATGGATTATCGGATTTTTCCTATTTACAGCTTTTCCTTTTGTAGCGACAATTGCTCTTAGCTTTACCGAGGTTAGGCAGACTGTAGCGGGATTCAAAATTACCTTTATAGGACTTGATAATTATATAATGGCTTTCTTCGAGAATACTGAATTCTTTCCGGCCATGATATCATTCTTATTAATGATAATCCCTTACACCTTCGTTGTCGTAATCTTATCCTTTATTCTGTCATATATGCTGAATAAGATTACGTTTTTAAGGGGCTTTCTTCGAACTATATACTTTTTGCCCGTAATTATTATGTCAGGACCGGTTTTGTACCAGTTGATTGACTCAGACTCTTATGGAGCCAGAGTCGATACATTCATGGAATTTTCAGATATATTTATAGTGCAAATGGTTGCAACATATTCCAGATATTTTGCCCGTATGCTTATTGATGTATTTGACCAGCTGTCGATTATCCTTTGGTTTACAGGAATTCCGATTATATTATTTATTAACGGACTAAAGAAGATTAACCAAAGCCTATATGAAGCAGCACAGATTGATTCAGCCAATGCTTGGCAGATTTTATGGAAGATTACCATACCGATTATTAAACCCTTGGTTCTGGTTGTAACGATATTTACTATAGTGAACCTGGGAACCTACTCACTCAATCCGGTATATTATTTGATAACGACAGCTACGGAGAATACCAGTGGTGGACTTGGTATCGCATCTACATTTTCATGGCTTTATAGTTCTGTGGTCTTGCTACTTATTGGGATAGTGTATTTGATACTGCGAGACACTGATAAGGCAAGGAGGTCATATAGATGATTAAAGATAAAATTGTCAGGGCTATCCGGGCACGCAAATTTCAACTATTTTTAAAGATATGTATCTATTTTGTGTTGGTATGTGTTAGCTTTGTGTATATGGAACCTATCCTTAAGATGATCTCCATGACCTTTATGTCTACTAAGGATGTAATTGACCCCTCGGTAGAATGGTTGCCCAAAAGCCCATCCTTTAACAATTTAAAGGTGGCGGCAACAGTGCTTGATATTAAGAAAACGCTATTAAACTCAATATGGTTCTCAGCTCTGTTGGCAGTTGCTCAGACCTTTGTGTCAGCCCTAACCGGCTTTGCATTATCCAGATATAATTTTAAATTTAAGAAGATATGGATTATTATGATTATCCTTGCTTTCATTATACCTATTCCCT
>SHOH01000283.1 GCA_004294845.1 Anaerolineaceae bacterium | reverse complement strand
TAAATGCCAGTCATCCAAACAAACATTAAAAGGAGGTTTTCGATAGATGCACTCACATTGTACCAATAATCTGCTGAATTTAGAAGATGTTTTTATAAAAAAAGTTGTTCATGCAGATGATTATGTAAAAATATTTATAGAAACAAAGCCTTCAATGCAAATCTGCCCTTGTTGTGGCAATGAAACCAAACTCATTCACGATTACCGTTACCAGATGATTAAGGATCTTCCTTTTCAGCTGAAGCATACATATTTAATCCTTAAGAAAAGGCGTTATGCTTGCAAGTGTGGTAAAAGGTTCCTAGAGAAATATCATTTCCTTGCTTCTTATCAACGACGTACTGTACGGCTGTCCTACAAGATCATAGATCTACTTAGAAATCTAGTGAATATCAAGTCCGTTGCTGTAACAACAAATGTATCGGTAAATACTGTTACTAGACTTTTGGACACCGTAAGCTATACCATACCCTCTCTTCCTGAGTGTATATCAATTGATGAGTTTAAGGGCGACACAGATGCTGGTAAGTACCAATGTATACTCGTTGATGGCAAGAAACACCGTATTCTTGATATCTTACCAGATAGAACTCAAAGTCATTTAAGTGCTTATTTTAGAGAATTGAACCGTGCCGAACGACATCGTGTAAAGTTCTTTGTCTGTGATATGTGGCAGCCTTATGTGGACTTAGCAAAAGCTTATTTCCCTAATGCTACTATAGTTATAGACAAATATCATTTCATCAGATATGTAACATGGGCAATCGAGAATGTACGAAAAAGCCTTCAGAAAACAATGCCTGCAAATCTCAGAAAATACTATAAGCGTAGTAGGAAGCTCATACTTACTAGATATGAAAAGTTGAAGGATGAAAATAAGAAAGCATGTGACCTCATGTTGCTTTACAATGATGACTTGAGATTAGCTCATTACCTTAAAGAGTGGTTTTATGAAATATGCCAGAGCAAGAAGTATTCCTATCAAAGAACAGCTTTCTGGGATTGGGTTAAAACAGCAGAAAGCTCAGGCATTACTGAATTTGAGAAATGTGCTAAAACCTTTAGGAACTGGTCATGGGGCATCCTTAATGCATTTAAGTACAAATATACAAATGGTCCGACTGAAGGGTACAATAACAAAATCAAGGTATTGAAGAGAATATCTTTTGGAATGAAGAACTTCAAAAGATTCCGTACAAGAATTATACACTGCTCTATCTAAAAAATGGTGACTAGGCAAGAGGCTTATTAAGCATGCTCAGAAATATGAATTATAGACCTAAACATTAAAAT
>SHOH01000012.1:33063-36428 GCA_004294845.1 Anaerolineaceae bacterium | reverse complement strand
GTTGTATTTACATCCTTGTGGCCAAGTACATCAGCTACAAGATAGATGTCGCCTGTTTCTCTATAAAGGGCTGTACCATATGTACTTCTAAGCTTATGTGGCGTTATTGTCTTAAGCTTGGTTACTCCCTGAGAATATTTTTTCACTAGATTTTCTACGGAGCGTACACTAAGTCTTTTCATCTGCATGGATAGGAATAGAGCATTAGCATGGCCTTCCATAGGATAATAGCGCTTTCTATCTTCGATATAATCGAGCAAGGCTTCTCTGACTTCTTCTCCAAAATATACGACAACCTCATTTCCACCCTTACGCCTAATCTTAATTCCGTTATTATTAAAGTCTACGTCATTTACATCCAGACCGACACATTCTGATACACGGATTCCCGTTCCAAGTAGAAGAGTCATCAATGCAAGATCACGAATTTTGGTTTTGGCATGGAATTTCTTCTGAGTCTTAGTAAGATTTTCGGGATTTTCAACTTCATCCAAAAGCAGTGCCACTTCATCAGGATCTAAGCGCACAATTTCCTTTTCATGAAGCTTTGGAACACTTACCAAGGAGGCAGGATTTGTTTTTATAATCTGTTTCTGAAAGTAGTAATTATAAAAGCTTCTTAGAGAAACTAATTTTCTCTTTTTACCGGTCTCTCGATTGATATATTCCTTGTCCTCAGATTTGTAGTAGCTTAAATATTCTAAATATTCTTCAATATCAAGAGGGGTCAAATCGTCAAGAATATCTACCTTTAGATTCGTGATAGGAATATCTCTAAATGAAGGATTGCTGCTAGTCAGGAATTCAAAAAAAACCCCCAAATCATAGGCATAGGCAATTCTTGTTCTGGATGAGGTGGTTGGCTCAATCCCTCTAAAAAAATCCTTACAAAATCTTGGAAGTTTCTCCAGAAGTGCTCGTAGTTTCACTGAATTCTCAATATTTACCTGATCATGATAATTTTGTTCCGCCATAAAGATGCTCCTTTCATTAGTTAGGTGCCAGGTACGGTGCCTGGTACCGAATCAATTATTTCCAACCGGGGATGCTACCTTCTTGGATTGCTGTGAATAGTCTTTCTCGAAGACCCGGACTGTCTTTATCTAATGTCTTAATCAACTGCTTAGTAAATTCTCTTTTAGTATAGCCATCAACAGGACATGGATTATTTACGACAGGAAGCTGATAAGCATCCTTGAAGTTGATGATATCCTGCTCGTTCACGTATATTAAAGGACGAATCAGCGTAATATCCGCTCTGTCAAGGTAAGTAACAGGAGAGAAGCAATGAAAACGACCTTCATAAAATAGAGACATCAGCATGGTTTCGATAACATCATCGTAATGATGGGCATAGGCCTTCTTATTACAACCTATTTCTTTCGCTTTATTATTAAATGCTCCCTTTCTTAACTTTGCACATAGAGAGCAGGGATTGGATTCTTTTCGATCTTCAAATAGTATTTCTGCAATATTTGTTTCTACAACTGTATACTGAACCTTTAATTCTTCACATAATTTTGCCACAGCAGAAAAATCAGCTTCCTTATAGCCCGCATCAACTGTGATGGCTTCTAATTCAAACTTATTGGGATAAAACCTTCTTAAACCACTTAAGGCATAGAGTAGAGTTAGGCTGTCTTTACCACCGGATACGCCTACTGCGATCCTATCACCTTCTTGTATCATATTATAATCATCAATTGCTCTTCTGGCAAATCCCATTAATCTTTGTAGTTTCATCTTCTAGAGTAACCTTTCCTTATGTAATAAATAATCTATCTAATAGTTTAACATATTTAAATGAGAATTTAAACAGAATTATATGTTCTATTGCGATAGAACGAAATATTTCCCAAATGTAATAATTACAATAATTTATTATAAATAATGAAATGCTATTCGATTGCAGTAGAATAAAATTATATTTTGTAGAAAACGAGGACTACATGAGTAGTATTTACTATTTTATGGTGATGTTGTTATATTATGGCATAGATTTATAGCTAATAATGGTGGACTTTAAAAGAAAATTACATATATAATGTAAAATTACATAAATGACACAGTTTTAACACTTTTTAACACTATTGTAATAAATGTCTTATATAAGAGTTTCTAGCTGTATATTATATACTTGTTTTTTCACCTACCTAATCAGCTAGAAAATTATTATACAAAAGAAAAAGCCGGAAGAATATTATAACTAAAGACATAGCTATTTGCAGGGAGTGATGACGGAAAATGGAGATTTGGCTGCATAAGATAATGCACAGTACCAAGGATAAAAGGCTTCAGAAAAAGCATATTATTAGACTATGGAGCATGCTTATAACTATTTTACTTATCATTAGCATGCAGATTTTCATTCAAAATGATAATATAATCGCTGCTTCAGGAGTTCGAATCTACAATTACACAAGCAAAAAAGAATATACTTATACTGATTTGCAGGTTAGGGTGACCTATAATGGAAAGAAGATTAGCGTGGATAGTACACCCGGATTACTTGAGAGCAGTATTGCTTTGGTTTCTTATAAGGACATTTTTGCAAGATCGGAAATCAAGGCTAATTGTGTATACGATAAAGCTGCCGGAACTGTGTCCATTTCTAAGTTTGGAACTACAATTGTCATGAAGATTGGAAGCAAGACAGCGCATATTAACGGAAAAGCAGTTACTGCACCATTAGCTCCTGTAAAAATTAAATATGTTAAGGAGAATGTAACTAAAATTCTTGTTCCATCAAGATTTGTATTTGAGAATTTGGGATACGATTATACATGGAACAAAAGTACCAGCACGGTTTCCGTACAGCGTAAAAGCGAGCCTTTGCTTCTTACATATAATGATGGGGAGATGTTCTATTATGACGGTACACAAGGAAAGGTTACCATTGATGGACAGAACATTGACCTTGGTAAGATGCCAAGTATAATAACCAATAATACGGCAATGCTCAGAGCAAAAAGGGTCTTTGCTGATTCAAAGATTAATGCTGATTATAAGTATAATACAAAGGATAAGTCAATAACCTTATCCAGAAACGGAAATACTCTAGAAATGAAGATTGGAAGTCCCGTTGCTCATCTTAACGGTAAAGCTATCATAATGGATACTGCTCCTATGATAGTTACTAATAATAATGTGGGTACTTCTTATGTTATGGTTCCGGGTAGCTTTACTGCTTCCTGTCTTGGATTTGATTATCAATGGGATAAAAACAAGGTGACATCAATCTTTTCATCTAGAGATGATGAAGTGTTTGAGGAAAAGCCCGGTGATAACAAGTCTGAGAATGAGGATAATATTCCTGGTCAACCTCAAGATGATCCATCTGATCAACCTCAGGATAATGCACCTGA
>SHOH01000012.1:31235-32963 GCA_004294845.1 Anaerolineaceae bacterium | reverse complement strand
CTCAGGATAATGCACCTGAGTTGGGAGATTCCCCTGTAACTTGGGATAGGGGTACTATTTTGCATAAGTTAGAAGGTTACAAGGATTTAATCGGTATAAGTAATGGCGTTCATAATATTGATAATGGTGTTTCAGAATCTTATGGTAACATTTATAGTGTTAGCAAAGATTATAGTAAAGTGAAACCAAACACAGATACTTATGCCATTTTCGCAGAATACCCCTTTAGTATAGTTACCTCAGAGGTTGTTGGAAGACAAATCAATCTGCATATTTCAAACATGAAGATTATTGATAATACTTATTATGTGAGAAGTCTTTCAGGAGGCATGATAGAATCCATCCAGACATCAAATGTTGCGGATAAGAGCTGTAATCTGGAGTTTAATATTTTGTCGGATAAATTCACCTATGATTTAGCCTTATCCGATGATAAAAGGACTTTATATATAACCATTTACTATAACTCTCTGAATACAGTTACTATAGGCACAAATGATTCAATGGATTATATTACACTTACAGGTAACTATCCTCTTAATGTTATAACAAATGATATGTCCGGAATTCTTTATATAGAAATGCCCGGAACGAAAAAGAGTATGGATGATCAATACATTAATATTAATAATAGTAAAAGTATTTATTTTGTAAATTTATTTCACACATCAGAAAACACATATTTATATATGGGTCTAGAGAATAACGATGAATACTATATAGTCCAGGACGGTAATAGTTATACTATTATGCTTCCGACTAAGGATAAGCCGTTCACACCGCCTATTCCACAAGTACCGGATAAGCCCGTAACTCCTGTAAACCCTGAAAATCCTATAAATGACCATAGCAAATATGAATTAGTAATTCCTAATCCTGCGGGACTAACTGTAAGTCAGATAAAGCATGAGGATCAATATAGCAGATTAAGATTTGCTATTCGTTTACCGGGAGATTATACATCATATTTGAATGTTAATTCCATATTGATTAATTCAAATGTGATTAAGGATGTTTCTGTCTTCTTAAACTCAAACCGTGAAACGGAAATATTGGTGACTACTTCGGTTCTTCAGGGATATGAAATATTTGCAGATCAGGATTATATCTATATTAATGTGGATAATCCCAGAGCTATTTATAAGAACATAGTTGTGTTGGATCCCGGCCATGGCGGACCGGCCCCTGGAGCCAGGTATTTTAATACAAATGAAAAAAGTATTAATTTTAAGATACTCTATGAGATCGGGAAAGATTATTTTAATTCGAACCCTTCACAACTTAAGGTTTATTATACAAGGGAATCGGATGTGGATGTTTCTTTAGCCAACAGAGCAGCCTTTGCTAATGCGATTGGTGCTGATTTATTTGTAAGCCTTCATATGAATGCGAATACGAATACATCCGTCTATGGAACAGAGGTTTATTATTCTAATAATAACAATAAGCGTAACAAGGCAGGGCTTAATAGTGAAACTCTGGCAAAATTATTTGTGAATAATCTATCAGGTTCTTTAGGCACCAATAATCGAGGTACAAGAGCTGCTAATTATACCGTAGTACACAAAAATACTGTCCCTGCAGTATTAGTCGAACTTGGTTTTATGTCAAATAAAAATGATTTTGCCAAGATATCCGACCCGACATTCCAATATAAAGCAGCAAAAGTATTATATGAAACAATATTACAGGTATTTGAATTGTATCCTACCGGCAGATAAGACAGAA
>SHOH01000012.1:22464-31135 GCA_004294845.1 Anaerolineaceae bacterium | reverse complement strand
AAAAAGTAATGATGAATTCAATGCGGTATGGATCTCTTACCTAGAGTTTAACGACAGGCTTAAGGACCCCGCCACAGGAAAGCTTGGTTTTACTGAGGAACGATTTCAATCTGTGATTGATGAGATGTTTGATCAAGTTAAGAAGCTTGGAATGAATGCGGTTGTTGTTCATGTAAGGCCGTTTGGGGATGCCTTTTATCCTTCTGGTCGCTTTCCTTGGTCAAAATATATCTCTGGTACTCAAGGAAAGAATCCGGGTTTTGACCCGCTTGCATATATGGTTGAAGCGGCTCATGACAGAGAATTGAAATTTCATGCTTGGATTAATCCCTTCAGAGTATCCAGTGGAACTACCGATGCAAATAGCTTAGCCAAGAACAATAGAGCAAGGAAATATATGACATCCGATTTAAAGGAACAGCAACGTCGAGTTCTAACATTTGGAGGCTCCCTCTATTATAATCCCTCCGAGATTGTGGTAAGACTCTTAATAAGAAGCGGAGTTTTAGAAATAGTAGAAAATTATGATGTGGACGGAATCCATTTTGACGATTACTTTTATCCGACCTTAGGAGCAAATTATGCAAATAATTTTGATGCTCCTGAATATAAGATATATGTTAATAAGGCTAAGAAAAATGGTGTAAAGGTTCTTAGCATCCAGGATTGGCGTCGTGATAACATCAATAAATTAGTAAGAACTATATATAAAGCCGTGAAATCCGTTGATGAGGACTTGGTATTTGGTATTAGCCCCGGAGGCTTTCTTGATTATCTTGTTATGGATGATCGTTACTACTGTGATATAGAGACCTGGTTGTCAAAGCCTGGATATGTTGATTATATTGCTCCACAGCTTTATTGGTCCTTTAATCATTCGAGATTCCCATATGATAAGACTCTTGATAGATGGTTAAAGCTACGCACTAATAAGGATGTAAAAGTATATGTCGGAATTGCTGTATACAAGGCAGGCTCCAAAGAAGATACCCAGTGGAAGAGTGATACTAAAATTCTTGCTAAGCAAATTGATTACGGCAGAAAAACAGGAGAAGTAGACGGATTTATTTACTTTAGACATGACTTTTTCTTTAAGAATGCCACAAAAAAAGGTGTAAATAATCTATTGAAGTTATTAGACTAAAAATCTTTAATAATCCTTTTTCAAATGCCTCCTAATATATATTATTATATAATAATAGCTCTGCATATAAATTGTAGGGCTATTTTACTGTACAAAAATAGCTATTCATATTGATTCCCTATGGAAAATATATCAATTAGTGCTTATTACCTACAAAATTGCCCCATTTTTCCTGCAAGATGTTACGTATCTATTAATATGGTGGAAAAACAGCTAAGGAAAGGAGAATCTACTATGAAAAAAATATTAGTTATTATACTTACCGCGGTCTTATCATTTTCCTTTATAACCCCTGCATATGCTGATAGGGATGATAAAGGCAAGAATGATAAGCATCATCAAGAGAAACAAAACATCAAAAAGAATAGTAAACAAAAGAAAGATAAGCAGAAGAAAGCTAAGAAATATAAGGCTAAAAAGGTTGAGTTCAATATTAAGAAATCTCCTGTAATCAAGAATGGAAGATATAAGCTTCCAATCAATCCTGTAACTAAAGGTATGGGTGCAGATGTTGATTATAAGGATGGAATTTTAACTGTTACTAAGGATGATATAACTATTGTTATTAATTTTAAGAATGAAACAGTTGCTATCAATGGTGTAATAGATACGTCCTCAGGATTATTTAAACCAAAAAATAATAATGGAATGACTGTGTTAATCAAATATATTGCACAAATACTTGATATTCGTGTTGATGTAGATGATGATGAAATTGAAGTCGAGCTTCCTACACTTACAGCCCCTAAGGACATCACAGTAACACCGGTTGGATCCACCATAATAAGTAACACATTAAATACATCTACACTTTTTTTGACTGCCAAAGCTACAATAAAAGCAGGGCAGGCTACCGGAGGCAGAGCAGAACTCTATATTGGGTCTAAGCTGGTAGCTACGGATTCTGATATAAAAGCTACAGATACGAGTGTAACCTTTAATACATCTGATGGAACACCTACAAATGAAGAACTTCAAAGACTGGTTCCAAAGGGTGGAGAGGTTCAAGTAAGGCTATATAATAGTAAAAATGAATATGTCGTAGGTAAATCAGGTCAGAAATTGCTTGTTGATTACGAGGCTCCTACTATTTCAGAATATAGCTCGGCAAGCTTTAATCCTGAAAATAGGCAGCTTCATCTGTATGTTAAGGAAGCAAGGGAAAAAGGTGATATAGTGGATGTTACATTAATAACACTATATGACAGTAGCCTCGGAAAGACATATAAACTGACTAACACTGCAAATGTCGGCTCTTCAGGTATAGTAAAGGATGCAAATACCCTTCTTATAAATATCGGTTCCGCCGATATGACAGGACTGGCAGGTTTTGGTGGTGATGATGTACATTTAATAATTCTTGCAGGCTCTTTACTTAGAGACTCTGCCGGTAATGTATCACCGAGTCTGAATCACAGTATTACATTACCTGTTACAGCAGTAACAAAGCTTGATGCTCCGACAAATATCGCCCTGACACCGATAGGAACGGTTGTAGTTCCAAATACAATTAATAGCTCAACTATACAGCTTACCGCGACCGCAAATATTGTGGCTGGGCAGGCAGAAGGTGGAAGAGCAGAGCTTTATGTCGGTGATAAATTAATAGCCATAGATACAGTAATAAAAGCAACAGATACTTCTGTTACCTTTACAACTTTGGATTTTGCACCAACCTTGGCAGAGCTTATGAAACTTATACCTACTGGTGGTGATGTTTCAGTAAAGCTTTATAATGCCAATAATGATGTGGTTACAAGTAAGTCCGGCCCTACATTAAAGGTAGATTACATTGCTCCGACTCTTACCAATGTCAGCTCGGTTATTTATAGTCGCTTTGCTCATCAACTATATTTTACAGTAAGTGGTGCAGGAGCAGTAGGTGATATAGTGGATGTGACTATGATAACCTTACATGATCCTATATTAGGAAAATCTTATAAATTGACCGCCTCCAACAACGGATCAGAAGGCTTTGTAAATAGCGAAAACTCCCTTGTTGTTAATATCGGAAAAAATGATAGATACGCTCTAACAGGCTTTGAATCCGAGAATATGTATATTACCATAGCACCGGGATCATTAATTAAGGATCAGGCAGGAAATGCATCACCTATTAAAACAGATGCTATTACTATACCTATTATAGTAATAAAATAAGATTATAATTCTATATATTAAAAGAACCGCCAATCAAAAGATTGGCGGTTCTTTTAATGATTTTGGCTTGTGGCATATGCCTTATAATACTGCTTTGGTGATAGCTTGAACTCCTTTTTAAAGCTACGAACAAAGGTTGAATAATCTCCAAATCCACATAATGAGCATACATCACCGGCCTGCATACCACTTTTAATATAATCGGAGGCTTTAATAACTCTTTTCTTTTGTATATAGCTATAAAGAGTATGACCGGTTTCCTGCTTGAACAAATGCATCAAATAATATTTATTAAGAAAGAACTTATTAGATATTAAATCAATAGATAAATCACTATCAAGATTATTATTAATAAAGCCTAATATATTCTCAATTCTGGTGTCGTAACGAATATCATCCAGCTTTTTTTTGATGTCCATACCAAAGAAAAGCCGATTGATTTTGACTATAAGTTGAATAAAAAGAGAGTTCTTTAATATTTCATTTCCAAAGGAGCTATCATTTATGGCCTCCTCTAAATCATCCAAGGTTTGCTTTAAAGATGGAATATCAGTCTTGTTAAGGCGTATCATATTCATTTTTCTTTCGGTAGCTAAGGTAAAGCAGCTTTGCAGATCACAGTTATTTCTCTTATGTGCATCAAGAAAATGCGGGTTAAGCCAAAGAATTATCCTTTCATAGGCAGTATCTGAACTGATTATTGGTTGATGGATATCATTCTTTCCTACAAGAAGAATATCCCAAGGCTTTAATATATAAGTTTTGCCTTCGATTATATATGTAACATCACCGGATAAGAAAACAATTATTTTATTAAAATCATGGTAATGAAATTCGAATTCACTCTTTTTTTGATCCTTTAGCTTGAAGAACATAAAATCTTCATTAAGATAGCCTCTTTTCTTCATTTCATCGGCTTCATAGTTTCCCATATACTTCCTCCGATAGTCTAAATTTATCAATAAAGCTAGCCGCCTTTTGGCAAAGTTTAAATAGCAAGCTTACTGAGATATTGCTTTATTCTAGTGTAACTAATAAAAGCATTATTTGCAATATATTTAACATATTCTGCAACAAATTATGTAATTAATGCGAGTATAATATAGTAAAGTAAATATTTTGGGAGGGGACAGTTATGAAGAATTTCATTAAGAGCTATGCTACACCTTTGATATTGTTATTATCTATCTTGGTAGGTGGAATTGTAGGCATCATTATGGGCCCGGATGCAAAGATGTTTGAGCCCTTGGGTCAGATTTTTCTTAATCTTATATTTACATTAATAGTACCTCTTGTATTCTTTAGTGTGACATCATCTATAGCCAACATGGGCAAAATGAAAAGACTTGGAAAGATTATGGTGAATATTGCTCTTGTGTTTGCGGTTACTGCGATTATATCAGCACTTATAACAATCATTAGTGTATATATAGTCGACCCCACAGAAGGGTTAGGTCAGGACACTATACAGACAATCTTAGAGGATGCAGACGGAGAAATTAGTGAAGAAGCTAAGAAGCTTTCATTACCAGAGCAGCTTGTAAAAACCGTTACAGTAGGTGATTTTTCAGCTTTATTCTCTAAAAGTAATTTGCTACAGTTAATAGTAATATCAGTAATATGCGGATTAGCGATTGCTTTGGCAGGAGAGAAGGCTATGGCTTTTAAGGATTTCCTGAATGCAGGTTCTGCTGTTATGATGAAGATGATAAAGATTATTATGTATTATGCACCGATCGGTCTTGCCTGTTATTTTGCCTCAATAATAGGTCAGCTTGGAACACAGATATTAGAAGGATATCTTAAGGTATTCATAATGTACTTAATCGTATCTATAGTATATTACTTTGCATTCTTTAGTATCTATGCCTATGTGGGAGCTGGAAAGGCTGGAGTAAAGGCCTTTTGGAAGAATGCTGTAGCACCGGCGGTAACAGCTTTAGCCACATGCTCCAGTGCGGCCTCAATACCTGTTAATCTGGATGCGGCTAAAAAAATTGGAATTCCCAATGATATAGCAGAAACAGTTATTCCACTAGGTGTAAATACCCATAAGGATGGCTCTGTAGTCGGAGGAGTATTTAAGATTGTATTTCTGTTTGGCCTCTTTGGCATGGATTATAAGAATATACCAATGCTTTTATCAATCCTTGTAGTTTCTTTATTGGTTGGTGCTGTTATGGGTGCAATTCCCGGAGGCGGTATGATAGGCGAGATGTTAATCCTTAGCATTTACGGATTTCCTCCTGCTGCATTGCCGGTAATAGCTGTTATAAGCACAATTATCGATGCTCCTGCAACACTTCTAAATGCTTCGGGTAATACCGTATGCGCAATGGTAGTAGCAAGATTTGTAGACGGCAAGAATTGGTTAAAGACCGGTGCCAGACATAATAACGAAAGCCCTGATATATAATATGATAACAATATTCACTAAACTGTAAAACTAATACTTCGATTTCAATGAATAAGAGCTTCTAATATCTGAATATTCTACTGCTAAACAGATAATCAAACAGATAACTCACTTCGTTCATACAGATCTGTTTGATTATCTAGCATGAATACTCAGCTATAAGAAGCTCTAATACATCTCAATAGGCGTATTAGTTTACAAGTTCAGTGCATATCTTTATTAATATTATCTCAAGGGCTTTTCGTAATGGTGCCTGGCACCGATTTGTATTATCGATTTTTACCCAGATATGCTGCCTTTACTGATTCGTCATTAAGTAATTCCTTGCCGCTTCCTTCAAGGGTGATATTACCTGTTTCGCAGACATATCCGTAATGAGCGATTTTTAATGCTAGGTTAGCGTTCTGTTCAACAAGAAGGATAGTAACACCTTCTTTGTTGATGGTCTTTATTATATCCATGATTCCGCGAACGATTAAAGGTGCAAGCCCAAGGGAAGGCTCATCCATCATGATAAGCTTTGGTCTGCTCATAAGGGCGCGGCCAACAGCAAGCATCTGTTGTTCGCCGCCTGATAGAGTTCCTGCCAGCTGCCATGATCGGTCTTTAAGGATGGGAAAGAGCTGATATACCCATTCAATATCCTCATCTAAGCTATCTTTTCTCAGATATCCACCTATTTTTAGGTTCTCCAAAACTGTAAGATCAGGAAATACTCGTCGTCCCTCCGGAACCAAGGTGATGCCTAGATCAACAATAGCGCTGGTGGAACTGTCCATTATATCCTTACCCTGATAGATAATTCTACCGCTTTCAGCCTTTACAAGTCCGGCTATTGTCCTAAGAATTGTGCTTTTACCTGCACCATTTGCTCCAATTAGGGTAACAATCTTTCCTTGGGGCACATCAAGGTTGATTCCCTTAACTGCACGTATTCCGCCGTAGGATACATATAAATTTTCGATTGATAATATGTTATTTTTATTCTCCATCTTCCGGCACCCCCAAATATGCATCAATTACTCTTTGATTATTCTGAACCTCCTGAGGTGTTCCTGTGGCAATCAGCTTGCCAAAATCCAATACATAGATTCTATCGGATATGTCCATAACCAAGTCCATATGATGCTCTATAACAAAGATTGTCAGATTGAATTTCTTTCGTATATCATAAATAAATGCGGCCAGTTCGTCAGTTTCCTGAGGATTCATTCCTGCTGCCGGCTCATCAAGTAGCAAAAGCTCAGGCGAAGTTGCAAGAGCCCTGGCGATCTCCAAATGTCTTTGTTGTCCGTAAGGAAGGGAATGAGCAATCTCATCCTTAACATCTGTAAGTCCAAGAATATCAAGAAGTTTCAGAGTATCCTCACGCATTGTTTTTTCTTCCTTATGATTTAGCCTGAGAGTAGCACTCATAAAATTTGCTTTTGCTCTCATGTGTTTGGCAATTAGCACATTTTCAAATGCAGATAATTCTTTAAATAATCTAATATTCTGAAATGTACGTGCCATACCAAGCCTGGTGATCATATCTGGTGTATTCCTAACAGTGGTCGTATACTTATCCTTGTTCACTCCCGCGTAAAGCTTTTTCATTTGCCCTTTAGGGAAGTTACTTGTTATTATCTTATCCTTAAAAAAGACAGCACCGTTGGTTGGTGCATATACACCTGTGATTACATTAAATGCTGTGGTTTTACCGGCACCGTTTGGGCCTATTAAGGATACAATTTCATTTTCATTTATTTGAAGAGAAAGATTATCTACCGCTATAACACCACCAAACTGCATAGTGATATCATCTACACGAAGTACCAAGTCAGACATCCTTAGCACCTCCTTTTTTACCAGTAAACCGATTTTTTAATCGTATTAAGCCTTTTTGAATATTATCCCAGGAGAATTCATTCTTACCCATGATGCCCCTTTGATAGAAGAGAACCACCACTAATAATACTATAGAGAAGATTACCATACGAAATCCGGTTCTAAATAATGGAACCTGAAAACTTCCTATAGATAATGGATTATCAAAGAAACGGAACCACCATTCCTTACTCAAGGTAACTATAATAGCAGAAATTATACTTCCCGTAGCACTACCTATTCCACCGATAACAACAATCAGAAGAATATCATAGGTTAGGGTAATACTAAAGGTCTTAGAGTCGATGGAACGCATAAACATTGCAAGCATACCGCCTGCGACAGCAGAGAAGAATGAGCCTATGATAAAGGAAAGCTGCTTATGCTTAAAGAGATTAATACCCATAGCCTCAGCGGCTGTCTCATCCTCGCGGATTGCTTTGAAGGCGCGTCCATAGGTGCTTTGTAACAATAATATCATGAAAGCTATGCATACCGCGGCTATAATACCTGCCTGAACCATTGATGAAAAGCCCGGTATTTTCTTAAGTCCGTAGGATCCGTTAGTTATGGTATCCATCTGAGGACTTGATATCACAGCTCTGACTATCTCAGAAAATCCCAAAGTAGCTATGGCAAGATAATCACTTTTTAATCTTAATACCGGTATACCGATTAAGCCTGCGCAAATGGCCGCTACCAAACCACCCACCAATAAGGAAAAATAGGGCGATAGAGCCTGTATCCAGGAGGGTAAGGACTCAAGCCAGAATTTAAATTCTAAAATCGTAGGAGAAACTCCGCTGATATAATATACATCTTGAATATGTTCGGCAGGAATTAAAAATATTGCGGTTACATAAGCACCTATGGCCATAAAGCCGGACTGGCCTAATGAGAAAAGACCGGTAAATCCGGTTACAAGATTCATAGATACCGCAACCACCGCCAGGATAATTCCCTTTTGTAAAACCGTATATGCCATCCCGTATCTGGCTTTATTTGCATCCAAGAACATGAATAAGGCTAGGATGAGTAGTGCCAGAAGGATAGAATAAATAACTTTTCTTGATTTCTTCATACAA
>SHOH01000012.1:21305-22364 GCA_004294845.1 Anaerolineaceae bacterium | reverse complement strand
ATACTCCTTTCTTAAACCTTATCTGTGATCTTTTCGCCAAATAAACCGGTTGGACGAAAGAGCAAGATAACTATAAGTAAAATAAATGTAAATGCATCACTAAAGGTTGAATATCCAAAGGCTACTAGGAAAGTCTCGCAAATACCTATGAGAAAGCCCCCCACAACAGCACCAGGAATAGATCCTATACCTCCAAGAACTGCTGCAACGAAGCATTTTAAGCCTGGTAAAGTTCCTGAAAACGGTGTAACGCTCATTCTGTCAGTAAAATACAATATTGAGCCTACTGCGGCAAGAAATGAGCCTATTACGAAGGTATAGGTGATGGTATTATTAAGTTTAATTCCCATAAGCTGCGCAGTTTCAAAATCCTTTGAAACCGCACGCATGGCCATTCCGGACTTTGTTTTATTTATAAGAAACAAAAGACAAAATACCAGAATAATTGTTAGTATAGGTGTTATTAATGTAACCAGACTGGCAGACAGATCACCAAGCCTGAAAATTTTCTTAAGAAAAGGTATTTCCGGATATGCACGGGGAAGTGCAGTAAACAAATATGTTGCTAAATTTTGTAATAGATAGGAAACACCGATAGCTGATATCATAATTGACATACGAGGTGCGCTACGAAGCGGCTTGTATGCAACACGTTCAATTGTTACACCCAGGATTACAGTCAAAATAATTACAAGTGGAATCGAAATTGGCCATGGAAGACTAGCCATTGAAAAAATCATGAAATAACCCGCCATCATAAAGATATCACCATGAGCAAAATTGATTAGGCGAAGAATACCATATACCATAGTATAGCCGATTGCGATCAGCGCATAGGCTCCACCAAGAGATATTCCTGTTAATGCATGCTGTAAGAATGTTGTTAATGACATGTGGTAAACCTCCAAAATCATACAATCAGTTATTTCAAAGGGAGAGAGGCTACGCTACTAATTGTAGGTAGCCTCTTTAACCCTTTAGTTAATTTGAGAGTCTTTTATTATACATAATAATATTATGTTAATCTGCAACTGTAACTGTCTTTAAGAATTTGAATTC
>SHOH01000012.1:13694-21205 GCA_004294845.1 Anaerolineaceae bacterium | reverse complement strand
GGATCACCCTCATCGAAGAAGGTGGAGAGTACTATACCATCAGCATGCTCGCCTGCATTATCGATAATCGTGGAGTTCTCCCATGTATCACCGGCCATTATAACACTGGTAATTCCCAGTTCTCTGGCCTGCTTGATGATCAGAGGAGCAGTAGCGATTGATGAAGGTGCAAATATTACATCAGGATTAGCAGCCTTAACATTTGTAAGAATTGCTTTAAAGTCAGTCTGGTTGGTTTGGAATTGTTCCTTGCTTACAACAGAGCCTGCTCCGGCAAGTTTTTCAAAGGCTTCAACGAAGAAGTTGCCCAAACCTGAGGAGTAGTCATCGCCAAGCTGTGTGATTACAGCCGCAGTTTTGGCATTTTCCTGGAAGGCATAGTTTGCCATAACGGTTCCCTGGAAGGGATCAAGGAAGCATACACGGAAATAATATTCATTTCCAAGGGTAACCTGAGGATTTGTACAGGATGCACCGATAGCAGGTACTTTGGCGTCGGCAAATATCTCGCCTGCTGCTATAGATACACCGGATCCATATGATCCGAGAACAAGAGCTACGTCACTGCTGATAAGACTTTGTGCAGCACTGACAGCCTCTGTCTTATCACTCTTATTGTCTGCTTCAACTAATTCGATTGTGTATGTATCACCACCGATTTCAACTGTGGGATATACCTTATTGGCATATCGCATACCCAGTGCTTCTTGGAAACCGCCTCCGCCGTTTTCTCCGGTGAATGGCTCAAAAACTCCAATTTTTATAACTTTTCCCCCGTCTTTGCCGGTGGTCTTGCTACCACACGCACCAAGAAGTCCTACTATCAAGCATAGACATAAAGATAATGCGAGAATTTTTCTTTTCATAATACTCCTCCTAGATAATAGTCTTTATAGTAAAGACACTTGTCTTTATATAGTTGTCAGTATATCACGATAAGGCGCTTAAATCAACAATTAATAATCGACAAAGAGGGTGCCGGCAAGTAAGGTGCCAGGTACGGTACCTGGCACCAAATCAGCCTGTACCTGGCACCAAAAAGGAGCAAAAAAGACAGCTTTGAAAGGTTATTATCCTAAAAAGCTGTCTTTTTTATGTGGTGTGTCCAGCGAAACTGGATCACACTAGCTACCCGAATCGGTACCTGGTACGGTACCTGGTACAAGTTAAATTGGTACCTGGCACTGAAACTGGTAAATATTACCTAACGGTAACAATGCATCTTATCTGCATACCATCTACTTCGGCTATGACTTTAGTTGTTCCGGATCCTTCTCCGGTTACCAGACCGTTCTCATCTACAGTAACAACGGTTTTATTGGTTGATCTCCAACTTATATCGCTATTGGTTCCGAGAACTTTGAGATCAAAGGTTTCGCCTTTTTTTAATTCAAGCTCACTAAATTCCATTTGCAATACTTTAATATCAGCAGAAATAGAAGAACCATTTACGGTAGCGGTAATCTTAGCGTTACCTGGGCCTCTGGATGTTACCTTACCATTACTGTCAACTGTAGCAACTTTTGTGTTACTTGACGACCATGTAACCTTGTTCTTTGTTCCTTCAACTTTAAGCTTTACCTTACTGCCAAAGTTGGGGCGTGTAACACTGAATCTGCCTCCGAATTCTAAAACCTTGGAATCATGATTAAGACCAAACACAGTAATTTCGCTGGTTATGTTCTTACCATTGAAGGTAGCAGTAATAGTAGCAGTACCGTTACCTACTGCTGTAACCAAACCATTATCAGAAACTGTAGCAACTTTAGTATTGTTTGATTTCCAGGTAGTGCTATTATTAGAACCCCATAAAGTAAGCTGGGTAGTTTTACCCCTTGTTAAGCCTACGTTTTTCTTGTTCATCTGAACAATTGTTACCTTTGTTTTTAAAGTTTTGTTACCAACATAGGTATAAACGGTGGTACTTCCCCAACCTCTAGCTGTAATTCTGCCATTTGATGCTACAGTAGCAGCTCGGTTATTAGCAGACCTGAAGGTTGCTTTTTCTTTTGTGCCATAGACCTTCAAGGTTCTGTACCGACCAAGTTCCAATGTTAAGTCGGTCTCATTCAAGTACACTCTATTAGCAGCTTCCGCTATTTTATCTTTTGTAATAAGTATTACTGAAAATAAAGCAATACCTGCGAGTATGTAGGTAAGATACCTAAACCTCTTCTTCATCTGAAGTGCCTCCTAACTATGTACATAGGTTAACGAGTTACAAATAAATTCAGCAAAATACATATTATTACTCAAACTTACTGAATTTCCTTTTTATTATAGCCTACTTATCCATCAGCTTCATTATTAAAATAATGGAAGTAGTTGATGTATTTTGTTAATTTAGGGATATAATGTAACTATGTAGTAGGATATGGAAGTTATCAAGTAGATATTGTTGACAAAAATA
Source organism: Anaerolineaceae bacterium (assembly GCA_004294845.1). Classification (GTDB taxonomy): domain Bacteria; phylum Bacillota; class Clostridia; order Lachnospirales; family Lachnospiraceae; genus Mobilitalea. Next base: position 18,795 of record SHOH01000012.1, on the reverse strand, counting down.
TTAAATATGCAGTATTATTTGCATATATTAAAGTAAGCATATGGAAGAATTCAAACAATATGGTAATTTATTTGCCACCATTGAGTACATATAAAGAAAAACAAAAAGCTTTGTTATAAGAAGGGAGGTTTATTAGATGAAAAAGGAGAAAGTAATTAAAATCATAAAAATAAGTGCAATTGCTTTTATAGGTATCATAATTACTTTAAGTATCACGGTTTTTTTAATCATCAATAGTTATATAAATAAAATGAATCTTGTCAATGATAATGTGGACTATGAGCTTATAGAAAATCATACAATAGAAGAGGAAATACATGAAGCAGATGAAATAGCGTTAGAAGATGCAACGGAAATTGAAAATTCACCACAGGAAGATATCGATGAACTGGATGAAATCATACGGGTTAATACTGAGGAAATCAATCAAGAGGTGAGCAGCGAAGATGTTTATAATATTTTACTGATAGGGTCTGATACCAGAGAAGCCGGTGGTTCAGGACGATCTGATGCCATGATTATTGTTTCGATTAATTCAAAGACAAAAAAAATAATTCTTACTTCATTATTAAGAGATATTTATTTAAAAATTCCTTCTCGTAAAAACAATCGACTTAACGCTGCTTATCAATATGGTGGAGCCGAATTACTTATTGATACCATAGAAGAAAACTTTCAAATTGATATTGATAAATATATATCAATAGATTTTTATGCTTTCATTGATATAGTTGACTCCATTGATGGTGTTACTTTGGAAGTGAAAGAGAAATACATACCAATTATAAATTTTTATATAACAGAAATTAATCAACATAATGGAGTTAATGAAAGCGACGGTCTACTAACACAAGCAGGTACTTATGTTTTAAATGGAAAGCAAACTCTTGGGTATGTTCGTAATCGTTATATTGGCACTGATTTTGAAAGAACAGCGCGCCAACGAGTAGTATTAAATACAATATTTGATAAAGTTAAGGATTTAAATTATTTAAAAATTCTAAATTTGTTAGAAAAGGTACTACCACGAGTAACAACTAATCTAGATAAAAAGAAAATAATTTCCTTAATATCATCATTGCCTACTTATAAGAGCTATGCGATAGAACAATGGAGAATTCCCATGGACGGTACATATTCTTTTTTAACTATTAACCGTATGTCTGTTATTGGAATAGATTTTGAAAAAAATATAAGTGAATTATATAAAAAAGTATATGAAGATAAATAAATTTTTAACAATAAAGTATGGATTTTACGAACATTATTAAATGTTTAACAAAAACAAACAGGAATAATATGAATAATGAAAATACTATGACAAATTGCAAAGATTTAATTGACAATTTGTCTTTTTTATTACATAATGGAAAAATCTATAAGAATTGGTTGAGGAGGAGTTATGAATAAAGAAATCAACATTGATTTAAAAAGGTGTTTAAAAGCAATTTTACATAATTGGTGGTTAATAGTTATTATTGGAATAATATTTTTTAGTCTAGCTTACCTCCTTACCGAAAATAATTCACGACAAGATGAATATACGGCAGAAACAACTATATATTCGGCTTCAGACTACTCGGTGCTAACACTATATTCGGATATTATAACAAGTTCAAAGGTTAGTGAGCAGGCCGCGAATTTATTGAACATCCCAGATCTTAATGCAGATAATATCAAAAAGATGATTTCTTTTAAAACCTATTCGCTGGTATTAGGAATACATGCTACATCAACCAATGAAAATCATGCTATACAAGTGGCCAATGCTGTTGCAATCGTCTTTATTGAAGAGGTAAATAGAATTGCATCAAACAATTTGGCTCATATGTTAGATGAAGCCACTACAGCTGAATTATCCTACAATAAGAGGGTTGAACAGTTAAAATTTAGAATTATTGTTACTTTTATCGGAGTTATATTGATGTGTATCTGGATTGTACTTAAGGAGGTTTTCTCCAGAAAAGTATATAGTCTATCCGACACAAGCTTGGATGGAGAAATTAATGTAATTGGGGTGGTACCATCCTTTAAGAAAAAGTGAGGGGAGGAGTATATAACTGAATAAATTAATCGAATTGTATATTAACACAAATTATTATGTTAACGAGGCAATTGAGAGGATTATTGCAGAAATTCATTTAAAAAAGCAAAATGACGGATCTAAAAATTACATACTATCAGGTTGTGAACCGGGTGTGGGTACAACGACAATGGCAATCAATCTTGCAATATCTATGGCATCTGCAGGATGGAAAACTATTTTGATAGATGGAGACTTGCGAAAGATAGTAAAATACAAAAAATTAAATGAGGAACTAGAATTTGGCTTAACTGATTATTTATTAGGCACAGTTTCATATTCTAACTTAGCCTATCATACAAATTTGAGAGATTTGTACTATATTCCAAGTGGTAAAAGAAGATTAAATCCAATTAGTCTACTAAGTTCTGATAAGGTCGATGAACTAATGGATCAGCTTAGTAAAGATTATGATTATATTATTATGGATATGCCTTCCATAACCACCTCGGTGGATCCAAATATTATGGCAAGTAAAACGGATGGTGTCATTCTGGTTTCTGAATATGCAAAAACTGACATTAGAAGCATTATGGAATCTAGAGATATCCTGAATAAATCAGGAAATAAAATATCTGGGATAATATTAAATAAGATTAATAAGACTGAATATGGACATATGATTAAAAATTTTGATTATTATAAAAATCAAAGATATATAAATAAACAATCAAAGCAAAAAGCATCGATTATTGTGTAACACAAGAGCTTTAATTGTAATAAACATAAGTAGAAAGGATTTATCACATGAGAATTTTGATGGTTAATAAATTTTTATATCCAAGGGGAGGAGCAGAAACATATTTCTTGAAAATCGGGTCTTATCTGGAGAAAGCCGGACATGAGGTTGAGTATTTTGGAATGTTTGATGAGCAAAATACGGTGACAAACAGTGCGGATGTCTACACCTACAATATGGATTTTCATAAATCCGGAATTAAAAGATTCCTTTATCCCATACGTATCATATATTCCTTTGAAGCGAGAAGAAAGATTAGAGAGATTATTAAGAAATTTAAACCTGATATTGTTCATTTGAACAATATTAATTTTCAATTGACGCCATCAATTATCGAAGAAATACATAAGCATAAGATTACAATGATTCAAACTGTTCACGATTATCAGATGATTTGTCCAAATCATTTGATGTTTGATAATAATAAAAGGCCCTGTGAATTATGTGTAAACGGAAGCAAGTGGAATTGTGCAAAAAAGAATTGCATACACGGATCGAAAATAAAAAGTATTCTTGGTTCAATTGAAGCAATTTTATATAAGCATCGAAAAACCTATCAGCTGGTAGACCTATACATTTGCCCAAGCCGTTTTATAGAAAGTAAATTAAATCAATTAAATCTATATCATGGGAGAACCTTACCAATACATAATTTCATTGAGTTGAAAAAGGTTGATGAATCTAGCCAAAAACATGATTATGTTCTTTATTTTGGAAGATTATCGGAAGAAAAAGGTATTGAGATGTTTATTAATTCTTGTAAAAGGTTGTCGCATATTAAATTTATAATTGCCGGGTCAGGCCCTCTTGAAAGTATCTGCAAAGATATTCCCAACGTAGAATTTGTTGGTTTTAAAACAGGAGAAGAATTAAATACTTTAATTAGCAATGCTTTGTTTTCAGTATATCCATCCATTTGGTATGAAAATTGTCCCTTATCTATTCTGGAATCTGAGTCACTTGGAACACCTGTTATTGCATCGAAGATGGGGGGTATCCCTGAATTAATTGAAAATGATCAGACGGGTATTCTAATAGATAACATTAATGAAGATAATTTAGCAGAAGAGATTGACAAGTTATACCAGGATAGAGAGAAAATGTTGATGATGTCGAAAAATTGCCTAGATAAAAGACAGAGAATGATTTCTTTAGAAAACTATGGTGATAGGTTAATTGATATCTATAATCAATATTTGAAAAAGGCTTTACTATAAACAAAGTTAGGAGATGATTCGCATCTTATCTATTATTATACCGGTATATAATACTGAAGAAAAATTTTTAAGGAAGTGCTTAGATTCTGTTGTCGAACAAGGGTCTTCTAGCCAAATAGAAGCCATTATAGTAGATGATGGGTCAATTAATGAAATTGGAAGAATATGTGATGATTATGCTGAACAGTTTCCTATATTTAAAGTAATACATATTGAAAACCAAGGTGTATCTAATGCAAGGAATGTTGGTATTAATGAGGCTTCCGGTGACTATTTGATGTTTCTGGATTCAGATGATTGGCTGGATGAGAACATATGTAGTAATCTCAATGAATATCTGCAGACTAATACACCCGATGTCTTAGTTTTTAATTATTATAAGGTAATAGATGGCAGGGTCTTTACCAGTCATGTGGATTTAGGGGAATATTCTTTTAAAATAAATGAAATCAAGGAATTACAATTAGTAATTTTAAGGTATTCAAAGCAGTTTTATGGTATTAACCTTCTTACACCCTGGTGTAAGGTATATAAAAGCAATTTGATTAGAAATAACGAAATAATGTTCATTAAAGGGTTGGCTAGGGCAGAAGATATGCTCTTTAACCTAAATGTACTTGAATATGCTAGGGACATTCGCTTTTATCCAGTATCAGGTTATTTTTATAGGATTAATGCATTATCCGAAAGTCAGATGTTAACACCCAAGATTACCAAATTATCAAATCAGATACGAGGATATCTCGAAGAATTTATTAAAGTAAGAGAAAAAGAAGAAGTATTTTATGAAGGATTAAATGCCTATTGTATAGAGAATATATTTGAACAGCTTTATATGTATTATGGTAATGATAAAAATAAGTTGAAGGAATTTTATAAGTTAATTGAAAAAGACCCCTTCAAATCTGTACATAAGAAAGTAAAGTTAGCACGTTTACGCTATGCCAAGCTGCAGATATACACAATAGCAGCTAGGTTACATTTAAGAAAACTTTTTTTATTAGCCATTTATTATAAGAACAAAACAAAGCTAAGAGGCAGGTATTTCCGATATTGATATTC
>SHOH01000012.1:3389-13594 GCA_004294845.1 Anaerolineaceae bacterium | reverse complement strand
TTTATTATAAGAACAAAACAAAGCTAAGAGGCAGGTATTTCCGATATTGATATTCATATAAGAATAAAACACAACTAAGAGGCGGTACTTCCGATATTGGTATTCTTATAAGAATAAAACACAGCTAAGAGACAGGTACTTCCGATATTAATATTCTTATTCACAGGAAAATATAGGAAAGGAGGAAGCTATTATAAATAGCTAAAATCTATATGAAAATTGCGATGATTGGTCATAAACGTATTCCGTCTAGAGAAGGTGGAATAGAGATTGTAGTTGAAGAATTGTCAAAACGTTTAGTAGAAAGTGGAGATAAGGTTGAGGTTTATAACCGTAAAGGAAATCGTAAAGCAAATAAAGACCCTACTTTTTACAAGAATAAATACTATGAAGGAATTAGAATAATTACCATTCTAACTATTAATAAGAAAAGTCTTGATGCCTTAATATATTCATTTTTAGCAACACTTAGGGCTATATTCGGAAGGTATGATTTGATTCATTATCATGCGCTAGGCCCCAGCGTTATGATAATCATACCACACATACTGAAAATCCGAACGGTTGCAACCATACATGGATTAGACTGGCAGAGAGGCAAGTGGGGAACCTTAGCAAAAAGATATCTATTACTGGGTGAAAAAATAGCAGCTAAATATGCAGATGAAATAATAGTGCTATCTAAAAATACATATGATTATTTTTTAAAAACCTATAACCGGGAGACTAATTATATTCCGAATGGGGTAGTTGATCCAATTCACCTAGAAGCTGATGTGATTAAGAAAAAATATGGTTTGAAGCGAAATGATTATTTCCTATTTCTGGCACGAATCGTACCTGAAAAAGGCTTACATTATCTAATCGAAGCTTATCGTAGTCTGAATACAGATGTTAAGCTGGTAATAGCAGGTGCCAGTAGTCACTCAGATGAGTATTTCGAAAATATTAAGCAATCGGCTAAGGAAGATGACAGAATTATAATGACAGGTTTTGTGGATGGGAAGGAACTGGAGGAGCTTTATAGTAATTGTAGAGCATATATCCTGCCCAGTGATATTGAAGGGATGCCACTTAGTTTATTGGAGGCAATGAGTTATGCAAGAAAGTGTGTGGTCAGCGATATTGCAGAGAATATTGAAATAATCCAAAACAAGGGTATCGTTTTTGAAAAAGGTAATGTCAGGAGCCTTTATGAGCAGCTGGAAAAATTGTTAAAGGAAGAAGATGGCAGTAGTGATCCTGGTCATAATCCTAATTATGATTTATCGAGTTTCAATTGGGATAAGATCACAGAAAGACATAGAAAATTATATTCAAAGACCATGTTAATATATGATAGTGAAACAGTTTAGAGGTCAGGAGGATTACTATATGGGAAAGCATGCATATCTGATCATGGCACATGGCAATTTTGAATATTTAAAAAAATTAATAGAATCAGTGGATGATCCTCGAAATGATGTTTTTGTCCATATAGATAAAAAAGCAAATTTTACAAATTTTGATATGCTGAAGAAAGATATACATTTCTCGTCAATCCATTATATTAAGCAACGTAATGTTAAATGGGCTGGTTTTAGTGGAATATTATGTGAGATTGATTTGCTAAAAGCTGCGACTGAGAAAGCCAGATATGATTATTATCATCTTATATCAGGAAGCGATTTGGTTTTAAAAACACAAAATGAGATTCATCAATTTTTCGATCAAAACAAAGGAAAGGAATTTGTTGCCTTTGACGACCAAGAAATTGATGATATTTATTTAGAACGGGTCAAATATTATTATTTATTTCAGGATGTCTACGGAAGAAATCGAAAAAACTTTTTTTTACTTGGACTTTATCTGGTAGATAAAATTTTACTGACAATTCAAAAAATCCTTAAGGTTAATAGATTAAAAAAAGTTAATTTAGAATTCCAGAAGGGGACTAATTGGTTTAGTATAACTCATGATTTTGCAGTATATGTTACCCAGCAAGAGAGATGGATTAATAAAACCTTTAAATATAGCTTAAGCGGAGATGAATTATTTCTGCAGACAATTTTAATAAACTCCAGATTCAAAGAGAATTTATGCCAACCAAAAAATCTTAAAGAAAACCCAAATATGAGATTGATTGACTGGTCTAGAGGTAAACCTTATACCTGGCGAAAAGAGGACTATAATATATTAATTAATTCAAATATGTTTTATGCCAGGAAAATTGATCCATATATTGACAATGATATTATAACGATGATTATAAAGAATTTAGAAAAGTAGGTAATAGTGTGAAAGATAAATCTTTCACACGGCAAATTTGTGCCTGCGGCCCAAAGTTTGCAGACTGTTAGAAAGGCATGGTAATAGTGTGATAAAAATCGATTATATAAGTATAAGAATTACATATTTGCTCTTCGTTATTGCTTGGATTGTAGGTGATATGAGGGATAATATCAATGACGATTTTAAGTATGTTTTCATGTTTTTTCTTATTGCTATTGGTTTCCTTATTTTACTAGGTAATTTACATAATCCAATTTACAATATCTACGATTTTTATCATATCATGCTAGTGCCTCTAATTTTGGGTAGTATTTCAGTCATATATTCATTGATAAACGGTATGAAATTCTTATTGATGTGGGATATGTTCTATCTGATTCTTCCATATCTAATGGTATTTATCATCGTAAACATTGATCAAAATCATAATAGGGATTTTTATTATGATAGTCTTTTGATCGGACATATATTTTTATTTTTTTATAAATATGCAAGCATATTAGACTTAGATCATATTAAATCGATTTCATTTACTGATTCCTTCTCGCCCTATGAATCAGTAACAGCCCATATATATACCTTATTATTCTATTATTATTATGTTAAGAATAAAAAAGTCAGATGCTTAGTCGCTTTGTTTTTCGGTATATTATCATACAAACGTTTGCATGTTGTGTTTGCCATCGCTGTTTTATTGCTAGGATGGACTGTTCGTAAAAAAGTAGTCGGTTCATATGTGGAAAAGTTCGTAAAGGCAATATTCATCAGTTCACCCTTACTACTTTATGCTTTGTTGACTGATAATTTTGCCACCTGGTTCCTAGATACATTTGAGATCGATTTTGGAAAGTTTACAATGGGAAGGTTCGACCAGTTAAGGGAGGTGGTTACAACTGATATTGCAAATTACGGGTTGGGAAGCATAAAATATTATTTTGATAATAAAGGTGCTTATATAAACATTTTACATAGTGATATCATGCGTATATTACTTGAAACATCTATTATAGGATTGGTAGTACTAGTTTATGCGTATTTTAATGTAGCAAAGAAAAACATTTATTCTTTGATATTAATGATTTTTATTTTTATGATTATGTTTACATCAACTGTAATTAATGGATTTCTTGGGTGGTTTCTAGTGTTTTTATCCATTGATGACTTTAATCGTAATGATATTTCTAATAATAAATCAGGGGTTATGAAACTTAATGATGATGGAATTCTTCGAATTAAATTTCGGTTTAATAGATAAATAAAATCTAGAATAATTTCGGCCAAATGCTGATTAGGAGGTGCATTATGAAGAATTTCTGTTTTATTATCCTGCCGACTATAATCGCGATAAGTATACTACAAGGATTTACAGATAAAACTTCCTTATCACTTACGGCAAATACAATCCAAATGGATAAAGGCGCAGAATATAATATAAATATTAATGGTAAAAGACCCGGATTAACCTATCACTGGACTAGCTCTGATGACAATGTTGTAGAAGTAAACAGTAAAAATGGCATAATAAAGGCCATGAATTATGGAGAAGCTTTAATACACTGTTTGATTACAGATACCAATGGTGAAAATGTAAATCTTAGCAGTAAAGTAACAGTAGGCGTAGATGAACTTAGTCCCCAGCTCAAAGTAAATAAATTTGATTTGAAGCCGGAAGATGAATTTGATATTAATATTGCGAGAAAAATAATAAATTCTAAATATAAATGGACTTCATCGAATAAGGAAGTTATAAGAGTCAAGGCTTCAAATGGCTTTGTCACTGCGGTAGGTTTCGGAGAAGCCAAGGTTACCTGTACGATTACTGCACCTGATAAACATTTAATTGTCCTGTCCGCCACAATAAATGTAAGGGATGGGTCTTCAAATATAATATGGGAAGATGATTTTAACTTGGAAATCCTCGACAGTAATAAATGGGGCTATGAATATGGCTATGTTCGTAACTTTGAAATGCAAGATTATACCGATAGAGTAGAAAATGCATTTTTACGGGACGGGCATTTGGTTTTAAAAGCACTAAAGGATGAGAATGGGGCTTGGACATCAGCTAGTGTACATACAAATAATAAACTAGAAATTGGAAATGCCAGAATTGAGGCAAGAATTAAATTACCATATGAAAGTGGAGCATTTCCGGCATTCTGGATGCTGGGAGCAGATTATGAGGTAGATTATAGCATCCAAAGAACCCGAGGTGATTCCTGGCCGGAGGCAAGAGAAATAGATATTATCGAAACCTTTGGAAAGGTAAGTAAGGTTCAGGGAGGGGTATATTTCATAGCAAATCCCAACGATAGATACTTGACACAGCATTCTGCTAAATCGAATGATATCGATATATCACAATTTCATACCTATGCAGTAGAAAAAAGTGATAAAACTATTAAATTTTATTATGATAATAATTTATATTACACCCATGTAATAACAGATGATGGGTTGAAAGAGCCATTTTATATTTTACTAAATCTGGCGGTGGGTGCATCAGGAGGAATACCTGATCCGGATATTTCAGAAATGGAAATGATGGTTGATTATGTAAGAGTCACAGCCTTAGAAGGAGTTCCTGTGACCCAAGTAGAAGCAATTACCTTAGATATAAATGAATTTAGAGGAAATATTGGTGATGTTAAAAAAGTAAATGCCAGATTATTACCTTTGGCCGCACAGGACAGAACAATTACCTGGATATCTTCTGATCCTACTATAGCCACTGTATATGGAGGCTATGTACGTTTATTAAAGGAAGGAACATGTACTATAAGTGCTATTAGTGCTAACGGAATAACAAGAACCTTGAAGGTAATATGTAATTAAGAGTAGCTTAAGCACAAGCAAATCGAGCAAACCATTTGCAGGAAAGAGGGATAAATGAACAGAATAGTGATTGAGGATGTAAAGGTGATTGATAATCACTTAGAATGTAATTACACAATTTATGGCGAGTGGAAAAGGTATTTTAAAGATACTAATACTTTCTTTATTGACTATGGTAAAAAAATTGATAGGGCTCCTGAAAGCGTATTGGTAATTCCTCTCTTATGTAATGTTCTTCCTCTGGTATGGATTTTTGATGCAGAATTGATTGTTGATGACATAGACAAAGATTTTTTTGATAGTATTGAAGATTTTAAGCAAGGATATGTAAATATGTATCCTCAGGTATCCTTTAAAGGAAGAGTTAGTCCAATGAAAATAACGGACAATAGACAAGATAATTTGAATAGGACAGCTACTTTTTTTTCTGGCGGAGTAGATGCTTATAATACCTTGTTTACACATATAGACGAAAATCCAATTCTCGTTACTCTATGGGGAGCAGACATAACCTTTGAAGATCAAGTGGGTTGGAAGTTTGTTGATTCTCTTATAAAAAGGGTTGCGCTTCAATATAAACTGGATTACATACCTATTAAGACATCTTTTCGCAGATTTTTAAACGAGAAGACATTAAGTGACTATGTCTTCAAATTAACAGGTGATAATTGGTGGTATGGATATCAACACGGAATAGGGATTATTGGCCATATTGCTCCCTTAGCATACCAATATAAAATCAAAACAGCATATATAGCATCTTCCCTAACCATAGATGACAATACGACTTGTGCATCCGATCCTACGATTGATAATTTTGTTCGCTTTTTTGGTTGTCAGGTTGTTCATGATGGATATGAATATTCTAGGCCGGAAAAAACACTTCGCATTAGTAAATATGTAGAAAAGACTAAAATTCCCGTTCAGTTTAAAGTATGTTGGGAGTCAGAAGGCGGATCAAACTGTTGTCATTGCGAAAAATGTTATCGCACAATATTATGTTTAATAGCTGTCAAGAGTAACCCACTGGAATATGGATTTATATATAGAGAAGATGAATTCGCAGGTATGATGAATGATTTTAGAGTAAAGTTACATTTCCTCGATAATTCTTATTTTGTAGTATATAAAAACATACAGGATCTCATGCATAAAAACTACACAATAGATGATTTGCATCCAAGCTTAAGATGGTTTTACAAATCTAATTTAGATAAGAATCAGTTTTTTAAAAGAAGAATTATATATCGTTTTATACGTAAAGGTAAAAACATTTTACGAACTTTTAAGAAAGGAAAATAGAATGAACAAAATAGTGATTGATGAAATAAGAGTTTTTGAAAATCGACTGGAGTGCTTTTATTCGGTCAGCGGTGACTGGGAAAAATATTTTATTGCTCCCTACACTTTTATTGTCGAATACTCTAAAAGCATTGATAAAGTGCCCCCCAGTGTGGCAATCATTCCTTTTCTTTGTAATATCTTGCCTGTAGTATGGATATTTGATGCTGAAGTGATATTAGAGGATATAGATAAAGACTTCTATGATAGTATCGAAGAATTTAAGCAAGGTTTTATCAATATGTATCCACAACTATCTTTCAAGGGGAAAATTACTCCTTCAAAGATAACTGAAAACACACAAGAAGATTCATATAAAACGGCGGCTTTTTTTTCTGGTGGGGTTGATTCCTTTGACACATTAATCACCCATATTGATGAAGCTCCTATATTAATGACTCTATGGGGAGCAGATATACCCTTTGAAGATCAAGTTGGCTGGAATTTGGTTGATAATTATATAGGGTCTTTAGCAAATGATAAAAACCTTGATTATGTATCAATTAAAACTCCAATTCGCAGGTTTTTAGATGAAGCGGGTTTAAGTGAATATGTAGTCAAAGGGTCAGGTAATAATTGGTGGTATGGATTTCAACATGGAATTGGGGTTATTGGCCATGCGACTCCATATGCATACCAATATAAAGTAAAAACCATATACATAGCCTCATCTTTTACAGAAGAAGATAGATCGACCTGTGCGTCAGATCCTTCAATTGATAATTTTGTAAGGTTTTGCGGTAGCAGGATAATTCATGATGGATTTGAGTATAGCCGTCAGGATAAGGTCAATCGTATCAGTGAATATGTTAAAAGAACAGGAACCCCGCTTCACTTAAGAGTATGCTGGGAGTCGGAGGGTGGCTCTAATTGTTGTCACTGTGAAAAGTGTCATCTAACCATATTATGTTTGTTAGCGGGGAAAAACGACCCACGTGAATATGGCTTCAATTACAAGAATGATGAATTAGCCGGTATGATGAAGGATTTTCGAATGGAAATACACTTTACCCATCCGTCCTGCAATATTCTTTATCATATTATTCAAAAAGAGTTACATAAAAATTATGCAATAAATGAAGTTGATAAAAGCCTAAAATGGTATTACAAAATGGATATAGAGAAGGAACTATCAGCTCAAAAAAGAGTTATGTATCGTTTTATTAGGAAAGCAAAAAAACTGTTAGGAAATTATATAGATTAGGATAAGGAGCTAAAATATTGGAGAAAAAATCAAGAAAACAATATGTAACATTGAATATTTTAGCGGGCTCTGTAAGCCAAGTTATTTCAATGATATTACAGCTGGTTGGAAGGACCATATTTATTCACACTTTAGGTATTGAATATCTGGGTATTAATGCAATGTTTTATAATATTCTAATGGTGCTTTCTCTAGCTGATTTGGGATTTGGAACAGCCATTGTTTATAGCATGTATAAGCCTTTAGCAGAAAATGATAGAGATACGGTTGTAGCACTACTTACATATTATAAAAAAGTTTATCATAGACTGGCGTTTATTGTAGCAGTGGTTGGGTTAGCTATGATTCCTCTGCTGCCATATGTGGTTAATTTAAATTCTGACATACCCTACTTATCGATTTATTATTTATTGTATGTTGTAAATATAGTAATTTCATACTTAATGTCCTACAAATATACAATCATAACAGCAGATCAAAAATCATATTTGATTACAGCCTATTCACTAATTGGATCAATCATTCAGACAAGTGTTCAGATAATAGCTTTACTTGTATTCAAAAACTTCATGCTGTACTTAATTGTATTTATCCTGAGAACATTTTTAGTTAATTGGTTTCAATCAAATAAAGCAAAGAAGCTATATCCTTACATTCAAGGATCAAGAGAACTTGATAAAAGCTCGAAAAAAAGCATTTTTGATAATGTAAAATCAATGTTTTTATACAAATTTGGTGGGGTTCTACTAAACAATACGGATAATTTTATTATATCCATGATGGTTGGAACAGTATATGTAGGTTTTTACTCCAACTATATGACAATTATTGCAGCAATCTTTAGCTTTATCGATATTATATTTGGATCCTTCACATCCAGTGTAGGAAGTTTAAATGCCTCTGATGATAAGGATAGAAAATATAAGATATTTAATGTTTTGAATTTTATAGTATTTTGGATTATGGCTTTTTGTTCGGTTTGTTTTTTAGTTTTATTTAATGATTTTATTACCTTATGGGTTGGTAAAGAGTTTGTCTTTGGTATGTTAACCGTTATTATTATTGTTCTAAACTTTTTTATGTCTGGTTCAATAACTACAGTAGCAATTTATCGAGATACTACCGGAATGTTTAAAGAGACAAAATATGTTTTCCTGATTACTGCATTAATTAATTTGATTCTGTCTCTTGTTTTGGGTAAAATATATGGTCTTTTTGGTATATTACTGGCTACGGCAATTGCCAGACTCTTGACCAATATGTGGTATGAGCCATTTATACTTTATAAGAATTATTTTAATATATCTCCATTTATATACTTCAAAAGACAGGCTTTTTACTGGATTATTGCTTTAGGCTGCTGCACCGGTACATATTTTATAAGTAGTGCCATTAGTAGTATTTCTGTACTTAATCTAATTATAAAATTAGTAATATGTATCATTGTACCAAATGTAATAATTCTTGCTTTATTCTTTCGAAGTAAGGAATTCAAATATATATATAAGCATGTAATCAAAAAAGTAAAGGACAAAATCATGATTATGCAAAAGGCTTAAAGCAGGTTACACTAATAAATTATACAGTAGGAGTTAGACTATGAATAATATAGTAAGTGTCATAATTATAATCTATAATGATGAAAATCTGATTCGCCGAAGTGTAGACTCGATAATTATGCAGACTTATTCTAATTTGGAGATAATCCTTGTGACGGATGGCGCTAGGGATAAATGCCGGGAGATATGTGATGATTATGCAAGAAAGGATTCTAGAATTAAGCTAGTAGATGGTAATCTTAAGGGAGGCTCTTCGGAGGCTAAAAATCTTGGCTTGAAAATCATGACCGGTGATTATGTTTATATCCTTGATGGCAGTGACTATGTGGTAGATAACTTAATTGAGATTGCCTTATTGAATGCCCTAGAAAGCTCAGCTGATTTGGTAGTGTTTAATTATAATAAAATAGATGAATATGACAACCTATTGTCCCCTGTTAGGTTTAACCCTGCAATATATGAAATAGATGACCATAATAGATTAAGTTATATTATAAATAATCTAAATCAATACAGGTCACGTGGTTGGCAAGTTGGGAACAGGTTATTTAAAGCAGAAATTATTCGAAAGAATAATATGTGCTTTTGGGATAATAATTTGATATCTACAGAGGATCTAGGGTTTTCATTGAATTATACCCTTTACCTAAGTAAGATATCCTACATAGCTGATGTGCTCTATTACTATAAGGTAAGAAAAGATTCTGTCAGGGCACAATCGCCAAAAGAACCTAGGATAAAAGAAGCAACCAGGTTATGTAGATTGATAGAAGATAAGGTAAGAACATCCTTTATGGATGCTAAAGTTAAAAAGAAGTATTTACTTTTGATATTTGCTTTAATGAATGATCAGCTAGCCAAATTACACTCTTATAATTATCTAGAATCATTATCATCATTAGAGGATATATCGTGCATAGAGGATAAATCCTCTATGAATGATAAATCATTCATAGAAAAAAGCTCTATGCATGATAAATCATTCATAGATAAAG
>SHOH01000012.1:0-3289 GCA_004294845.1 Anaerolineaceae bacterium | reverse complement strand
GATAAATCATTCATAGAAAAAAGCTCTATGCATGATAAATCATTCATAGATAAAGGCTCTATGAATGATTCGGAGTATTTTTATAGTATAATCAGAAGGGTGATTAAAAAGCCTTTATTATTAATAAAATACTATGGCTTTGTAAAGGCAATTGCACTCTTATTACAGAGTATTTTCATATCATCAAGAAGATTCAAGAAGGTTGGAATATCTGTTATTCATATGATAAACAAGTTTGAAAAGATATCTGAGACCTATCAATATAATAAAACAAAGATATTCTTAAAAAAACGTATTTTTTTAATTGGATGTGAGGATTTCTGGAATCTGGGAGATCATCATATAGGGATTTCAGAGATTGAGTATCTGGAGGAAACATTTCCGGAATATGCGATCGTTGAGATTACAGCTTCTAATTATTTTGCTGTTAATCGCTTGCTCCCACTCATAATTAGAAGGAAAGATTTGATCTGCCTTCATGGTGGAGGGAATATTGGCAACTTTTATATGCTTGCAGAGTATATCCGAAGAGATATTATGAAGAAGTTCAAGAATAATGAGAAAGTGATATTTCCCCAAACTATTCACTATGATGCTTCCAAGGAGGCTAAAGCTATATTAAAAGAAGATCAAGATAGGATAAAAAAGACTGAGAATCTGACCTTATGCGTAAGAGAACAGTATTCCTATGAACTGGCAAAAGAATATTTTGATTGTGATATAGTCTTAGTGCCTGATATCGTATTATTTAGTAATTATATAGATAAATTTAAATATGACCGAGAGGGAATAATTCTTTTATTACGTAATGATCTTGAAAGAGTTATAACCGAACAAGAAAAGCAGTCAATCATAAATATTCTGCAGCTGTATACTTCAAATATTCGAATTAATGATACTCAATTAATTACAGATATTCATGTAAATGACAGAAGAGTAGTTATGGACGATTTTATTAGTAAGATAGCAGGAGCTGAAATTGTTATAACAGATCGCTTACATGGGATGGTGTTTTGTGCAATAACAGAAACTCCATGCATAGTATTACCCAACTATAATCATAAAGTAGAAGGAGTCTATAATTGGATTTCAGATTTAGAATACATAATTATGATTAAGGACATGGCCGAGTTAGAGGAAGCAGTTAGTAAGCTTCTTAGAATTAATAGAATAGTATATGATAATTCATTTATACTTAAAAAATTTGATGCTTTAACGATCTTACTTAAAAGTAAAGTTAAGTAGTTTGAAATATTGAAGGGAAGGAGTAGGGATATGAATGAAAAAGTAAGTGTTATCATTCCGGTTTATAAAGTAGAAAAATACATTCGTCGATGTATTGAATCAATACTTGTTCAAACATATCAAAACTTAGAAATAATTCTGGTGAATGATGGTTCTCCTGATAATTGTCCAATGATTTGTGACGAATATGCAAGGATTGATAAAAGAATCAAAGTAATACATAAAGCAAACGGTGGCCTGTCTGATGCGAGAAATGCAGGACTTAAAGTCTTTACCGGTGATTATGTTTATTTCTTTGATAGCGATGACTATATAGCCAGTAATTTAATAGAAATCGCTTTAAATACGGCTATTTCCAGCTCATCGGATTTAGTCATCTTTAATTATTATAGGGTGGATGAGAATGATAATCTCTTATCGACCAGCAACTTCAACAGCGGAACATATGAAATTGCAGATCATAATAGAGTGGACTATATTATAAATAAGCTGGCTAAATATACTCTAGGTTGGGAAGCTTGGAACAGGCTATATAAAGCAGATATTATAAGAAAGAATGATTTATACTTTTGGGATAACAAAGTAATATTTGCAGAGGATTTTGGGTTTTCTTTGAATTATGCACTACATGCCAACAAGATTACTTGTATATCTGATGCCCTATATTATTATCTAATCAGAGAAAACTCTATAATGTCGCAGGCAGCAAAGGAACCCAGGCTCTCAGCCGCTATAGAATTAAGTAAGCTGATGGAAGATAAGATTAATACTTCTTTTATTAACACCATCCTACATAAGGAATATCCGATATTATTTTATAGTATAATGTATGAGCAACTAAGAGGAGTCACAAAGGAAAACTATGAAAAGTCAATTACTTCAATTGATGATAAAGAGTATTTTTATAAAAATCTGAGACGGGTTATAGGACGACCACTTTTATTATATAAGTATTATGGGCTGGTAAGAGCTAGTGTGGTTTTTATGATTTGCATATTATTAAAGACTAGAAGCTTTAATAAGCTTAATATTCGTATACTTGAATCCTACAAAAAAAGATGGAAAATATCAGAGGTATTTGAGATTAATAAATCAAAGATGTCTTCCAAAAAACGTATCTTTCTAATAGGTAGCGAGGATTTTAATGATATTAAAGGCCACCATATAGCCATATCCGAGAAGGAATATCTTAAGAATACATTTCCTGAGTATTCTATTATTGAAATTACAGCCTCGGAGTATAAGGCCTTTCGTCATATTCTCTCCTTTATAATAAAAAGAAGGGACCTGGTATGTATTTCTAGTGGAGGCAATCTGGCAAAGGTTAATTCGCTTACAGATTATATCCGTAGACATGTTATAAAGAGATATAAGAAGAACAGAAAGGTGATGTTTCCACAGACAATTCATTATAAATCTACCAAGGATGGGACATTACAAGAGTACCAAAAGGATCAAGACTTTATAAATAAAAGCAAGAAACTTATCTTATGTGTCAGAGACCAATCCTCTTATAAATTAGCAAAACAGTATTTTAAGTGTAAGATTGTAATGATGCCGGATCCGATTCTCTATTCAAATTATAATAATCGATTCAATTTTGAGCGAGAAGAGGCGATGCTTCTCTTACATAGTGATATGGAAGGAGCATTATCTTGGCAAGATAAAGAATTTATTGAAAATATACTTAGGAAATATACTAAGAAGATAAGGTTTAATGACACGATATTGAATTCTGATATCAGTGTCTTTGATAGAGAAGAAGTCGTTGATTCCTTTATGCAAAAAATAGCAAAAGCTCAGTTTGTAGTCACAGATCATTTGCATGGCATGTTATTTTGCGCTATAACGCAAACTCCCTGTATCATTCTTCCTATATACAATGAAAAGATAGAGGAAGTATATGAATGGATTTCAAAATCAAACTTCATTAAAATCATTTCAGATATAAGCGAGCTAGCTGAAAGACTTGAGGAATTATCTAAAATCGAGAAGGTAGAATATGACAATACTGATATATTAAAGGGTTTTGATGTCCTGACAA
>SHOH01000137.1 GCA_004294845.1 Anaerolineaceae bacterium | reverse complement strand
AGCATTCGAATATTCTCATTATAACCCGTACCGATAAACTGCTCGGCTAATGGTATTCCAGATTTAAGTGCCTCAGAAGAACATTTATAAGTCTCCACACAGTCCTTCATACTGTAATGTCGATTGGCAATTCGCATAATCATACCGTCAGGATTTAGCTCCACAGGCATAACATGCTTTGTAAGACCTCCAAACCGTTCAATATAAAGCCTTTGTGGTCTTGTAGTGATAGTATACATTCCATCCTTAAGGCCTTTAACCTTTAACTTGTCGCTGCTTTCTGCGGCGGTAGCCAGGGTCTGGAAGAAGCCAGTTAAGGCGGTTTCTTTATCCTCACTTACAACCTGCCATATGACCTTGTTCTCCTTATAGGATTTAACCCTATAGAAGCGACCAAATTGAAAGATTTTACGATACTTTTTATAAAACTCTATCTGCTCCTTAACATCTTTTCTTTCCTCCGGTGTCAGATACTTTAGATCCAGCTCATAACCAAAGCATCCGAAGCATGCAACGTGAAAGCGGGTTGCCAGAGGTGTATCACGTAGAGTCTGCTGATGGGGTGATTGTGACACATGGGCACCCATGGTAGACTGGGGATAAAAGTAGGATAGTCCTGTCTGTATCTTTAATCTCTCGATAGGATCAGTATCATCTGAACTCCATATCTGAGGGCTAAAACATAGCATTCCAAGGTCAAAGCGATTGCCCCCACTGGAACAGCTCTCAAGTAATATATGTGGTCTTGGTAGGAATATACGGGTTAGGACTTCATAAAGACCCATAACATAACGATGGTAGAACTCTCCCTGATTCTGTAAAGCTGATGAATATGCTTCCGCGATATGACGGTTCATATCCCATTTGACATAGCTAATATCTACTTCATCAAGAATGGCACTAACATTATCAACTATATAATCCCGAACCTCTTTCTGGCATAGATCAAGTACCAGCTGATTCCGCCCTAATACAGCCTTACGATTAGGAAGCTTTATGGCATATTCAGGGTGGCTACGATATAGATCGCTATCCTCATTCACCATCTCAGGTTCAAACCATAATCCAAAATCCAAACCAATATTCTTAATCTTGTCTGCAAAGGCTTTTAGCCCACGGGGGAGCTTCTTGGTATTAACATCATAATCTCCTAGTCCGGCATGATCATCATTACGTTCGCCAAACCAACCATCATCAAGCACAAACAGCTCTACTCCAAGCTCCTTAGCACTCTTAGCTAGCTTTAGTAGCTTATTTTCATTAAAATTAAAAAAATGAGCCTCCCAGTTATTTAACAGTATCGGTCTTTCTTTCTTCTTATAATTGCCTCTTACTATATGCTCATTTATAAAATCATGCATATGGTGGCTGCTACCGTTAAATCCTTGACTGCTGTAGCTCATTACACATTCAGGGGTCTCAAAGCTCTCTCCCTGGGATAATTTCCATTCAAAGCAATGGGGATTGATTCCCATACTGATACGGACATAATCTCTTTCACTTTTCTCGACAGAACTATAATGATTACCGCTGTATATCAAGTTGAAGCCATATACATTGCCATAGTCTTCATTTGCATCAGCTTCCGCTAACATAAATGCGGGATTGTGCTTATTAGAGCTGGCTCCTGTGGTCGAGGAGTTGACTATGGTTCCATATGACAGGGGTCGTTTATGCAAATTGGCTTCCTTAATCCATCCACCGTCTAAGGTATACATATAAAAGCATTCATCCGGTATATCCAGTGCTATGCTCATCATACGATTAATTGTTATAGAATCCTGTGCTTCATTTCTGATAACCGCTCTTCTAGTTATTACATCACATTTCTCGAATATAGAATAGTATAAGTCGATGTATATGGGATATAGCTTGTCCTTTAAAATGATTTTTAAGGTCTGCTCTCCCCCATATGCTATCGGTAAAGTCTCCATGGGAAAGCATCCGCAGGTAACATCATGACTATAGTATAAGAAATCAGACACATAACTGCCATCGGGCATGACAAGCTCAGTAGGGCTTTGTCTAAAATCTCCACGTCCGTTGTCAGACCATTCTAAGCACATACTATCAAGACCGTATGCACTATCCTCTTTGTCATAAATGACACTACTACCAATTTGAATTGACCGCTTCTGGGCTAAGTCTTCTGCCCTATCATCATCACTCAATAAATTCCCATAATAAATATGCTCTAAATGTCCGTACTTAGTCCTTCGAAATAAATAGGTTGTATGCTCTGTATCTAATCGAAAGCTCTTGTCAAAAATTGTAATCAAAGCATCTTCTCCTTCTTATCATCAATTCTATTAAGGTTCTCTATTGATTCAAAATTTTTACTGCACTGGTATATTTACTATATTAATCTACATTCATCATTAATAATGATAATCCTGGACCTTCACATACTCATCATAAAGTTCCTCAGTAACACCATTTTCCTCGATCATTCTGGTATAAAACTCACCGGACCTTTTCACAGTTCGCTTCTGTGTCTCATAATCAATATGAACAAGTCCAAATCGTGAGCTTTCCCCCTCTATCCATTCAAAATTATCGCAGAAGCACCAATGATAATATCTAGTTATGGGTAAATTAGATTCTGCAATAACCTTTAAATGTTCATAGATATATCTACTACGAAACTTATCCTCATTGTCACAAGTTCCATTCTCAGTGATATATATGGGTCGTTCCAATAGCTTATAAAGTTCCTCAGCACAACGAACTAAGCCTTCAGGATAAATCTCCCATCCCAAATCATTCTTATAAGCATCCTGCTTTGTTCCATCACCAAATCCCGATACAGTGCTTCTGGTGTAATAGTTTATAGCTATGAAATCCAGGTATTCACCCAGCCCGATATCCTTGTCCCTTTTTAAAGGCCATTTGAAGTTACCTGTAGTCATAGTTTCTGTAGCAGCGCTTTGGAAAAACCTATCTAGCAGCTTTGCACATATTCTGTGATATAGGTTCTTAGGATTTTTCGGATCAAAGACACGAACATGATTGGCAAAACTAACCTTTGTATCGTAAAACCCCATACTCTGACGTGTATTATGAATTATCTGATAAGCCTTAATGTGACAGATTGCCATATTAGTCATTACTATGATTGCTTTGGTAAGAGATTTTTCTCCCGGAGGCCATTCCCCGAAGTAGAATGAATTAGTTGCATATACATTAGGCTCATTAATAGTTATGTATTCAGCTACAATGTCTCCGAATGAGTTTGCCACAAGATCAACAAAATCAAGGAAATATTTAATATTCTCCTTCTTCGTAAATCCACCCTTACTCTCAAACCACATGGGATTAGTAAAATGATGGATTGTAAGTAGGACTGATATTCCCTTATCCATCAGATAAAGTATCTCATCCCTATAATGAGTAATCGCATCCTCATTCACCTTACCCTCTTCGGGACAGATTCTAGCCCATTCTATACCAAGGCGATAATGCTCGATCTTCATGTCAGCCATCAAATCTGCATCCTGCCGCCATAAATTATAGTGATCATTGGCTCTGGCAGGATTAGATCCATCCTTAATCATACCCTTATGGTACCAGTCATTCCAATTATGTCCACATTCTCCACCTTCAATTTGTGTTGCAGCTGAAGCTACTCCTAGAGAAAATTGTTCTTTAAAATCAAAGTCCATATAATCCCTCATTTCTATATTTTCATCATACATCTCTATTGCTTTGTTATAGTTTTCAGTAACTAAAAAGATATGGCTTATTATACCATTTTATCCTTAGCATTGTAAACATTATTCCTGCAATACACCTTGCGCTTAAAATAATGTTTTTCTTACTGTTTATGATTATATTTGACCTACTCCTGCAGTCTGAAAAATAATAAAATATTAGTAGTCATTATTTAATAAAAGTAATTAAATAGTATTTTGGAGGAAGGTAGATTTTTATGAAGAAATTTATAGCGCTATTAATTGTGTTATTAATGACTATTTCAATGATTGGGTGTGCCCGTAATACAGAAGATGATGAGGCTTCTAGTAGGAAGCAAAGCGAAAATATATCAAAGGAACTAGAAATCGAAGACAATGATGATAAGCAAGATAATAACGCTGACGATAATAATGAAGATTCAACTGTTTCGATAGTCTTAACTAATTCCAATACAGATCTCATCAATAAAGATAAAATTCCTGATGAGTACCCTATGGATTTGGTTCCCTTCCCTGCAGGAGCAGAGATATATTCTGGAATAGAAAGTGATTTATGGGGTATGCTAAACTTTTATGTAGTAGCAATAACAGAAGACAGCTTTGATGATGTGCAGCTATTTTACAAAGAAGCTCTAGATAATTTGGGCCTCGAAGAGCTTATCGGTGATTATGGTTACGTAGTTCAAGGTGAATATAATAAAATGAGTATTATTGTTACTGTTAAGGATGAAACAAAGGATCCGACATTTGATATAAGGTTTAAAACCAGCATTTATATCGATGTAACATTGTTGGATGATGAGATATTAAAGCAGTTACAAGAAGCGGACAGTAATAACAATCAGCAAGATGAATATTATGTGGATTATGAGATGGAAGAATCCTATCCTGAAGAAGACCTATATGAACAATCTAACAGTGCTGATAATGATATATTCACAGGTGGCAATGCCGACGCTATCAATAGTACTAACACCAATCTTACGGGAGAACCTATTCCAGATGGATTTAATATCGATTTAGTTCCTATACCAGAAGGAAGTTTTATTACAGGCACTTCATCTTATGAAAGTGGTGGAAACAAAATATATGCCATCTCAGCTTCATCTAAGTATGAAGCAAATGATCTTGTTGCTTTCTTTATGAAAGGGTTTAAAGACGCTGAAGATTTGTGTGGAAACCAGATAGGTTATAGTTACCTGATTGAAAATACTCTTAATGATGCATATATTTCTATTTTTGTATACCCAGATGAATATGATAGCTATAAATCAGGATTTGAGATTTCAATGGATTTAAGTGATTAATACAAATTTTATATTACCATTTCAGGCTAATCAAATAATGATTAGCCTGGGTATTTTATCTTTTATAGAAAACGATCGTAAACTATAACCTTGCTTCGTAAATTCTAGAGCTCTCACCCCAAGGATGATATCCTTCTCCTATGTAGTGAAAACCATATTTCTCATAGTATCCAGTATGACCGGTACAAAGATATAGATTTGGAAATCCCCCATTCCTTGCATCCTCCTTTGCTTTCTCAAGCAGCAATGCCCCGTATGATTTACCACGATGGGTTTCTTCAATATATAAAGCACACATCCAAGGATAGAGATCCATCCTACTTATAAAGTCATTGGTAATCAGTCCGGCACAACCAATGATTTCATCCTCATCCATCAACAGATACCATTGCGGTAATGGGTTCTCAGTAGTGATGCAATGGTTGATACAATCCTCATAAACCATTAGGCTTTCCTTACTTGCCCATTTATTTTGAAAATATTTAATTACTCTATCCTTATATTCCGGACATTCCTTTACTGAAATGATTCTCATTTATACTTGTCCCCCTATATCAATTTTATCTAACAGTTTTTCTATTCGGTAGGTGCAATCACTAATCCTTGCTTCACTTTTCCAAGAATCAGATAGTGGGAAATATATAAAGTCTTTAGCATTACTACCTAAATCCCACTTATTATCCAAATTCTTATTTTCCATTAACCATTCTACTACAAATGCCAATTTACCTATACTATTCTTATAGTCAGAAAGCAATTCTATCGCTCCGATGTATCTGCTTGATTCTTTAGTTTCAAAGATTTCAGGTACATTGCAAATCGACTTATTATATATGTAATATATACCATTTTCATGATTAATAATATAGTTAAATACTGCACTTTCAATATTACTCTCTAAGCAATCTGAAAGGAGAGAAACTTGATAAAAGGATATAAAATCGATAATTCGCCCACCTTTTGCTTTTTGAGAAAATGTCTGACTATATGCTGATAAATAATCATTGTGTGAATATATACCAGATTTAAAGGCCGTCGAAACAATATATGCCCATGTTTTTGCTGTTGCATTTGCCGAAGTATCATCCTTGACAAATCTACGAATCCATGTGGAAAGCATAAGCTGTGTGAATATATCCCAATCATGTGTCTTTTCACGCCTGTCAGGTGTTTCTTTTTTTCCTGTTAGGCACTCATGCATATATTGGATTGCTTTTTGAATACAGGGATCATCGATTGTATAGCCTAGTATCTGCAATCTTCTTATCGCCTGCTCAGTAGTAATTGGGTATTTATTAGGCTCACTCAAAGTATGAAAATATCCCCATGAACCATCCTTCTTTTGTAAGGAAATTATTTCTTTAGCCCACCTAGAATTCTTATACATCATAACCTCCAGAAAACTAATATCCTGATTTTTTACAGCTTATATCATCAATAACTATCTCAATTACTAATACAGCATCTATCTCTTTATCTTGAAATATAAGTTCTTTTCCTTTTGTATATTGATCCATAAATATACCTAGAGCTTTTTTCTTTTGATTCCTATCATCAATTATTCTTGCTTTTCCATACCCTATCACACTTATAAATTTCATACCCCATTTACATGCGATGTCTCCACCTTCGACTAGCTCTGTATCTGTCTCAACTTCGAAACATACATTGGGGTTTTCTCGTATTATATCAATTTTTCTACCTTCTTTTGCTGAGTGTAGATATAGACTATTATCCCTGTATCCATAATTCATAGGAACAACATAGGGTATATTATCATCACAGAGTCCTATTCTACAAATATTTGCTCGTTTTAAAATCGACTCAATCTCATGAATATCCTTTACTTCCTTTTCGCTTCTTCTCATATGCACTGCACCTCTAATAGCTATATTATATTTAGTATCTAAATGATATACCTGAATTTAGTTTCGCCTTAGAACTCATAATTTTATAATATTACAGCAGATATATTTTGTCAATTTATACCTCTCAAATACAT
>SHOH01000282.1 GCA_004294845.1 Anaerolineaceae bacterium | reverse complement strand
AAATACCTTAACATGGAGGTGTTTTATTATGTGAAAGTGAAAATGGGTTTTGTTGTATTATAGTTAAATTCTATTTTTATTTAAAACAACTACTTTATCCCTTGTGATATCCTCTAGAGTTCTGCAATTGGCCAAACGCATAATATTAATCAATTCCCAATATATTTTTTGGGTATAAATATAAGCTCCATCCTGGCCACCACCATATACAGAAACTGCATAGGGTCGGCCAATGCCAACCGCATCTGCCCCGAGCGCAAGCAATTTAAATACATCCTCACCCGAACGAACACCACCATCAACAAATATCTTAATCGAATCACCTAACGCATTACGAATTTCCTCAACCATATCACATGGTGCAAGACTATTCTCAATTACATTTCCACCATGGTTGGATATCACTATACCGTAAGCATTAGTTTTTGCTACTTTTACAGCTGTCTTTACGGACATAACACCTTTTATAACTACAGGTATATCTACCGCTTCAACCAATTCCTTCAATTCTTCAACATCTCTTGAACATACACCCTCGTTTTTAGCACCTACTTGCACAGAATATTGATAGCCTAATCCAATGGAATCCAAGTCAGTTGCAATAGCCATTGCGCCAGCATCTTGACTCAATTTTACACGTTTCCAAAATTCCTCGCGATTGGCCCATGGCTTAATCGTAGGTACTCCAACACCCCCAGTTTCAGGTATTGATGCTATCTGTCCTTCAAAATATCCTTCTTCAGCATTATCTCCAAGCCACGCCATTCCTCCAGCTTCATAAGCACCTTTTATCAACGCTTCAGCATACATACTATTATTGTTAAAAAATTTACTGTCAAATGTATAATCCGTCAATATTTTTCCTATTGGAGAGGCAAATACAGGTAAATCAAATTGATGACCGAATAATTCAATTGATGTATCAGGCTCATAATTCTCATGTATTACATCCATTTCAATTCGAATATCAGCTAAAGCTTTACATACATTAATAAAGCCAGCGTTATTTCCTTTTGCACCAAATTCTAGCGAGTTTGTATTACGTCCAGCACATGCCAATCCATTACAGATTTTACACACATTACAAGAAGGTTTCAGTATCTTTCGAGCTGCTTTCTGATATTCATCATATTTAATAAGTACATCATTTAAGTTCATATTATGTTTCATTATTTCAGCTCCTTATATAACACCAAAGATATTAACTTTATATCATAATAAATTCGATCATGATACTTGTTTTTATAGCTTATTTTAGAGAAGCTTTATAATCTTCATATTTTTCTGATTCTTCTATATTATCTTTAG
>SHOH01000136.1:3602-7018 GCA_004294845.1 Anaerolineaceae bacterium | reverse complement strand
AAATTGAAAGGCTTGTAAATGGAGCAGAAAAATGGTCTAGGGTACGAGATTAAGGAGAATGTATTTCAAAGGAATAGCACTTACGTAGCGTATCCGGTTATAGTATCCGAAGCCGATAGTGAGAAGCAGGATATATGGAATAAAATAATTTTAGATGATATAGGTAGGATACTAAAGAATTATTCTGCCTATGCATTTACACCACATCCTGAAGAGAGGGATATATTCCAGCCGGATACCTTGCATATAACTTATGAAATCAAACGTAGTGATAAGAGATATCTTTCTATATTATATGTTGCGGATTTTTATAGCCCCTATGCAGCTTATCCCACACAGATGATTTATACAACTAATATTGATTTGGAACATGGCAGGTCTTTGAAGCTATCCGATTTTATCACTGATATAAAATCCTTGGCAGATAATATTACTTCTTGGAAGTTAGTTAGTAAACCTAATGGCATTAAGGAATATAATAAGGCTGTCACTGATTATATCAATGGGCTCGGCAAAGAAATATTGTTGATGGGATTTAAATCAGCAGATATCATAGGTCCTGATAATTATCTTGGGATATTCAGTTATCTGACGCCGGATAAGTTGGGAATCAGCATATCTGTACCAAATTATCTGGGCGATCACGTGGAATTTGAAAAGCCACTTAAAGAAATAAATCAGGATATCAGCTAGGAATAAATATATAAAGGTGACTACCCGAGGCAATCTTATAATAAGACTGTCTCGGGTAGTCGTCAGTTTTTATGCCAATATGGGGATAATAATCAATTGTCAAGTATCTTTTTCAGCTCATTCATGAAAGTATTAACATCTTTAAATTCACGATAAACCGAAGCGAATCTTACATAAGCAACAGCATCAAGTTCTTTTAATTTATCCATAAGGATTTCACCAATTACACTGCTAGGTATTTCCTTGTCTTCTCTGCTAAATATAATGGTCTCAACCTCGTCAACCAAGGCTGTAATTTGATCGATGGATATTGGCCTTTTATGACAGGAACGAAAAACACCTGCTTCGATTTTCGCGCGGTCATATGGTTCGCGATTGTTATCCTTCTTGATGACTACAAGGGGGATAGATTCAATCTTTTCGTATGTAGTAAATCTACGATGACAGTCATCGCACTGTCTTCTTCTACGGATAGAATTATTATCGTCAGCAGGTCTTGAATCAATAACCCTCGTATTATCTTTGCTACAAAACGGACATTTCATAGTTAAATCCTCCCAATCTATTCTATCGCATATATTGTGCTTTTATAGGCTAAATATACTATACTTTGATTATATTTGAGTTTTCACTAACGGTCAAGATAATATTTGTAAAAATATAAATATAAGCCATAAATCGCTATACAATTCATAAAATTAGAGGTAAACCACAGAAATTAAAGGATTATTCGCATTTTACAAGACATTTTTCAATGTCGACGTCGACTAATATAATATCTACTCCAATCTGTTTTATATTACAGCTACTGATTACATATTCATGATCTCTTCCAAGTATTCCGAATATTTTACATGGTCCCGGTACTATTATATGGGTTATACACCCATTACATATGTCGAATTCAATATCACACACATAACCTAGTCTGGTACAATCCCTGCAATTTATTACTTCCTTCTCACGTAAATCGCATATACGCATAGACATCCTCCATTCTACTTAGAACCGCGTATTTACTTATTCTTAGTTTATTATATGCTTAGTGTAAAATCTCGGAACATGAAAAAAAGATTGCAATAATTTACATATTTTGCTATACTACCTTTAGCAAATGATTCCTTCATTGTTGGAGAGACAATGAAAGGAGTATATCTTAATGTTTAGTAAGGCATACAGTGCGGTAATCCATGGAATTGATGGTCTAATCGTCAGTGTGGAGGCGGATGTAAGCGACGGACTTCCCCTATTTGACATGGTAGGCTTACTTAATTCAGAGGTTAAGGAAGCGAGGGAAAGAGTACGTATAGCCCTGAAGAATTCGGGTTATATGCTTCCGGCAAAGCGGATTACTGTGAATCTATCACCGGCTGATATAAGAAAGGAAGGAACAGCCTTTGATTTGCCTGTCGCAGTCGCAATTCTTACGGCCTTTGGCCATATTCTTGAAGAAAATCTTAACAGTACCCTGATTATAGGAGAACTTAGCCTGAACGGTAATATTAAAAAGGTTAACGGTGTTCTGCCCCTTGTCTATGCTGCAAAGCAACAAGGTTTTTTAAGGTGCATAGTTCCTAAGGATAATGCAGATGAAGGCGCAGTAGTAAACGGTATTATGACCTATGGTGTAAGCACATTAAATGAAGTTGCCCGGCTCTTATGCGATTTTACTACTCATGAACCCAATACCGTGGATGTGGATAAGCTTTTTGATAATACTAGAAGCGATGAAGATGTGGATTTTTCTGAGGTTGCCGGTCAAACTGCAGTAAAGCGGTCTATAGAGATTGCTGTAGCCGGAATGCATAATATCATGATGATAGGTCCACCAGGCTCCGGAAAAACCATGCTGGCAAAAAGGATTCCCACCATTATGCCTGAGCTTTCCTTTGAGGAAAGCATGGAGATATCAAAGATATACAGTATTGGCGGATTATTGGACAACCGAGCACTAATTACCAAAAGACCCTTTCGCTCTCCCCATCACAGTATTACATGCACAGCCTTAGTGGGGGGTGGTGCCATACCCAAGCCCGGTGAGATAAGTCTGGCGCATCTTGGAGTCCTGTTCTTGGACGAACTTCCCGAATTCAATAAGAACACAATTGAGGTTCTAAGGCAACCTTTGGAAGAAAAAGCAGTAACTATATCAAGGCTTAATGCTACATTTCGTTATCCCGCCGGATTTATGCTGGTGGCTTCTATGAATCCCTGTTCTTGTGGATATTATCCTGACCGTAACAAATGCAGCTGTTCGCTTCCCATGGTCAAGCGCTATCTTGGTAAGATATCAAAGCCCTTATTGGACAGATTCGATATCTGTATAGAAGCTATGCAGATTGATTATAAGGAGCTTCAGAATAAGAAAAGGGAAGAGACTTCCTCTGATATCAGAGAGCGAATATATAAGGCAAGGCAAATCCAATTGAAACGCTACGAGAACCAAGGCGTATGGTTTAATAGTCAGCTAACTCCGAGAAATATTAAAAAATATTGTAATCTTGAGACCAAGGAACAATCTCTTCTGGAGCAGGCATATAGAAAGATGAATTTGACCGCAAGAGCATATCACCGGATACTTAAGGTGGCTCGTACCATTGCGGATTTGGATTTGAGTGAGAGAATTACCACCAAGCATATTAGTGAAGCTATATGTTATCGTAGCATTGACGGTAAGTACTGGGGCGAAATTTAACGATTGGTGTCAGGCACCACAGTCAGGT
>SHOH01000136.1:0-3502 GCA_004294845.1 Anaerolineaceae bacterium | reverse complement strand
TAGGCGGTACCTGACACCAATCATACTTACGGTAAATAATTATGAGAGGTGAGGGGTTATATGGAAATTAGGAATGAAGATGATATATATAAGTTTTGGATAGGAAGTATTCCTAATCTAAAAGCTAATAAGATAGAAGCCATCCTAGAGCACTTCGGCAGTCCTAGGGATGTATATTATGCATCTTATCATGCTATAGAGGACATGATAAAGACTTGCGATATAGATGGAAGCAGGTTTACAGATCGTGATCTGGAATCAATTATAATAGGAAGAGATATGGATATAATAAAGAAAAATATGGAATATCTTATAAGGCACGGAATAGAATTTGTAACAATGCTTGATAACTCATATCCAGATAAGCTAAAACATATATATGATTCGCCCTTTTTACTATATTATAAAGGAAGACCATTAGCTTGTAATAAAAAAATTATATCCATAGTAGGTGCAAGAGAATGCTCATTATATGGTAGAGATACCGCAAAATATCTGGCAGGGGCATTAGCTAAGGAGGATATAATCATTGTTAGCGGATTGGCTAGAGGAATTGATTCATATGCTCATTTGGGTGCTCTTTCGGTGGAGGGTATAACATATGGAATTATGGGCTGTGGAATAGACATATGTTATCCTGTGGAGAATATTAATCTATATATGGATATGCAAATTAAGGGAGGTATAATATCGGAATACGGTCCGGGCGTTAAACCCTTAGCCTATCATTTTCCTATGCGTAATAGGATTATCAGTGCATTAAGTGATGGTATTCTGGTTATTGAAGCCAGAGAAAAGAGTGGTTCATTAATTACCGTGGATATGGGACTTGACCAAGGGAAAAATATATATGCGGTGCCTGGAAGAATTACAGATAAGCTTAGCGGAGGTTCTAATAATCTATTAAAAATAGGTGCAAAGGTTGTTACCAGTCCGATGGACATATTAGAGGATCTTTTGGAATTTATTCCAAGCTCAGAAAGCGGGCAGCTTAAGCTTAGCGGAATTCTGAATGATGATGAGCAGACAATATATGAGTTAATCAAACATTCCCCTAAGCATATAGAAGAATTGGTGGATTTAACTGGATTTGACATAGGTAATCTGATGGAAAAGCTGCTGTCTTTGGAGCTGAAAGATATGATAAATCAACCTATGAAGAACTACTTTTCCATCAATATAAATGGTCACCACTGATGATAAAGACTCAAGGGAAGATAGTTAGAATTTATAATAAGTTTTTGCATATATTAAGAAATTTTTTAAAGAAGGAAGACAATAGAATGAAAAAATAAAAAATTTTTACTTGAAACGACTGGAAAAATAGTGTATGCTAGTTAATGCTTTGGCGCAAAGACTGAAAAAGAACACATAGAAGAGGAGTTTGATTATGCCAAGATATCTTGTGATTGTGGAATCTCCGGCAAAAGCGAAGACCATTAAGAAATTTTTAGGAAGTAACTATGAGGTCCTTGCATCCAATGGACATGTAAGGGACCTACCCAAAAGCCAACTCGGTATCGATATTGCTAACGATTATGAACCTAAATATATTACTATACGCGGAAAAGGTGACATACTTGCCAAGCTAAGAAAAGAAGTTAAAAAAGCTGACAAGGTATATCTTGCAACTGACCCGGACAGGGAAGGTGAAGCTATATCATGGCATCTTTCCCATACATTGAAGCTTGAACAAAATAAAGAAAATCGAATTGTTTTTAATGAAATAACTAAGAATGCGGTTAAGTCTTCTATTAAGGAGGCAAGGAAGCTGGATGTGGATCTGATTGATGCTCAACAAGCCAGGAGAGTCTTGGATCGTATGGTTGGATATACCATAAGTCCCCTCTTATGGAGCAAGATAAAAAGAGGGCTAAGTGCAGGAAGAGTACAGTCAGTGGCTCTTAGAATCATATGTGACAGAGAGCAAGAGATTAACTCATTTATACCGGAGGAATACTGGAACCTAGAGGCAGAATTTGCTTTGGATGGAAAGAAGAGCCCACTTGTAGCTAAATATATAGGAAAGAACAAGACTAAAGAAGTAGTAGCTTCGGAGGATGAAGCAAGCAGAATAGTAGATGAACTAAAGAATGCAAGCTTTATCATTAGGGAGATAAAACGGGGAGAGAGGATAAGAAAAGCTCCGCTACCCTTTACCACCAGCACGCTTCAGCAAGAAGCAGCAAAGACATTAAATTTTTCAACTAAAAAAACAATGCAACTTGCACAGCAGTTATATGAAGGCATAAGTATCAAAGGACACGGAAGTATAGGTCTGATAACATATCTACGTACAGATTCATTTCGTATCAGTGATGATGCTGATGCATTAGCTAAGGAATATATATCAAATGAATATGGTAAGGAATTTGTGAATTTAGATGCGAACCCAAGCCGTTCAGGAAAAAGGGTTCAGGATGCCCATGAGGCAATTCGTCCTACTAATGTGCAATTTACACCTGCCGAAATTAAAGACTCCCTATCAAGAGATCAATATCGTCTCTATCAGCTTATATGGAAAAGATTTGTTGCCAGTAGAATGCAACATGCCAGATATGAGACGACTTCAATAAGGATAGAGGGCAAGGAACATTGGTTTTCAACCTCTGCCTCCAAGCTTTTGTTTGAAGGCTTTCTAAGCGTCTATCAGCAGGATGATGAGAATGAGGAAATAAAGGCTACCTATGAAACCTTAAATGAGGGAGATATACTTAAGCTAAAGGAGCTTAAAAAAAGTCAGCATTTTACCCAACCACCGGCTCATTACACTGAGGCAAGTCTTGTAAAGACCCTGGAGGAGCTTGGAATCGGCAGACCCAGCACCTATTCACCGACTATAAGTACTATAATGGCCAGAAGATATGTTATTAAAGAGAGTAAGAACCTTTATACTACCGAACTTGGAGAAGCAGTGAATGATATTATGGTGAAAGCATTTCCCAGTATTGTGGATGTGAATTTTACCGCTAATATGGAATCCTTACTTGACAGTGTCGAAGAGGGAGTAGTCGAATGGAAGACAATAATCAGGAATTTCTATCCTGATTTGGAAGAGGCAGTTGAGAAGGCTCATGAAGAGCTTGATAAGATTAAGATTGCTGATGAGGTCAGTGAAGAAATCTGTGAACTATGTGGCAGAAACATGGTAATAAAATATGGGCCCCATGGAAAATTCTTAGGATGTCCCGGATTTCCCGATTGTAGGAATACAAAGCCTTATCTTGAGAAGATTGGTGTAGAATGTCCATCCTGTGGCGGAGATGTCGTAATTAGAAAGACAAAAAAGGGCAGAAGGTATTTTGGCTGTAGTAATCATCCGGATTGTAGCTTTATGACTTGGCAGAAACCTTCAAAGGTCAAGTGTTCAAAATGTCAAAGCATAATGCTTGAAAAAGGCAACAAGCTGGTATGCAGTAATGACACCTGTGGATATGTAATCTCAGCCAATGATAATGCAATTGATTAAAAACTGTTTATTTTTCTGTTATTATGAATTAGT
>SHOH01000135.1 GCA_004294845.1 Anaerolineaceae bacterium | reverse complement strand
TAACATAAAAGAATCTTACATTAAACATATTATTTCACTTGAACTAATCTGCTTATTCGCGTAAAGTGGAACAATAAGGAAATAATTATCGTCTAATAAATATTAAAGCAAGTAAGCGAAAGGCGGGTTTTTATGAAAATCAAACTTATACTTTTTATTACCCTAGTTCTAGTTTTATCTTCCTGCTCAGTCTACAAGAATCCAATAAGCGAAGACCATTCCCTTGTAGACAATGACACTGACGATAATCTGATTGCGGATAAAGTGACTTACAATTCAATATCCGCGGACTGGCCTGCCTACGAGGATGTTGAAGATTTGGTGGAAGCGGGCAATATTATCCTTATGGGGAAGGTAACAGATATATCTTTTCAGGTATTGGATGATCGGACTGGCGAGCCTCCTTCAGAAGAAACAAAGGAAGCAGACCGTAGCCTTTATACAATATATGATGTTGATGTTATAAGATCTTATAAAGGAGATTTCCTTGAAACGACTAAGGTAAGGATGTTAGGCGGCCAAGAAGGGTTTCGTGTGGATGAACAAGTAAAAGCCTTGGGCGAGGATGCCCAAAAAGGTATCACCATAATAAAAGGTAGGCCTGAAATCTTAATTGGCGAATCGTATTTATTTGTATTGTATCAATACGAGGATACCATTCCGACATTAGTAAACATGGAACAAGGTGTATACGATGTCAACGACCCTCTTGAGAAGGACTGGTATTCCTTCGTTTCAGCAAAAGATATCATATCTTATTTTGGTGAAGACAAATGGGATGAGTTTACAAAGGAAAATGGTGGATGGTAGAAACCTACCCACCATTTTTGGTTACAAATGTGATTAAATATGATATGATTTATTTATAACAACAATTAAACATTCCTAGGAGGCTACAAGTTAATGGTACAAGTTACACTTGGAAGAACAGGCATTACTGTAAATAAAAATGGTTTCGGAGCATTACCAATACAGCGAATTAATAAGGAAGAAGCAGCCGTTTTACTTAAGAAGGCTTATTCAAATGGTATATATTTCTATGATACCGCAAGATTCTATACAGATAGTGAAGAGAAGATAGGTTATGCTCTTTCAGATGTCAGAGAGAACATCTATATTGCAACAAAAACGATGGCTACTACACCGGATGGGTTCTTTAAGGATCTTGAGATATCACTAAGTAATTTAAAGACAGATTATATAGATTTGTATCAATTTCATAATCCGAGCTTTTGCCCGAAGCCCGGGGATGGTACAGGGCTTTACGAAGCTATGCTGGAAGCAAAGTCTAAGAAAATGATCAAGCATATCGGAATATCCAATCACAGGCTTAAGGTTGCAAAGGAAGCAATTTTATCTGGACTTTATGAAACTCTGCAATATCCTTTCAGCTATCTTGTTAACCAGCAAGAAATAGAGCTTGTTAATCTTTGCGCAGAGAATAAGATGGGATTTATAGCCATGAAAGCTCTTTCCGGAGGTCTTATTACAAATGCGAGAGCTGCCTATGCCTATCTTGCCCAGTATCCTAATGTTCTTCCCATATGGGGAATTCAGAAGGAAAAAGAGCTTGATGAATTTATAACATTTATTAATGACCCACCTACTTTAGACGACAAGCTGGCGGCTATCATAGAGGCAGACAAAGAGGAACTCGCCAGTGATTTTTGCCGAGGCTGTGGATATTGTATGCCTTGCCCTGTAGGTATTGATATTCCAAACTCTGCTCGTATGGCATTAACCATAAGAAGATCTCCTGTTGATGTATATATTAATGGCGAATGGCAGGAAAAAATGAAACGAGTAGAGGAATGTATCCACTGTAACAATTGTAAAGACAATTGCCCATATGGGTTGGATACGCCTACCTTATTAATGGAAAATTGGGAGGATTATAAAACTTTTATATAGGACGGAGACATATATGCCAAATTATAAGCTAATTATCCAATATGACGGAGGACGCTATAGGGGCTGGCAAAAGCTTGGTAATACAGATAACACAATTCAGGGTAAACTGGAAAGGGTTCTAGCAAAGCTGGTAGGCGGGGACACAGAAATAATAGGATGTAGCAGGACTGATGCCGGAGTTCATGCGCTATCCCATGTAGCCAACTTTCATACAGAAAAGCATTTTACCGAGGATGAGCTTAAGGAATATTTTAACCGATATCTCCCGGATGATATAAGTGTTATCAGTGTTGATATTGCTTCAGATAGATTTCATGCCAGATACAATACCAAATCAAAGACATATCTATATAGAATATGGAATAAGGAATATAGCAATCCATTTATGAGAAAGTATAGCATGCATGTGGACGAAAAACTGGACACTGCCAATATGCTTAAGGCAGGGGGGTATTTTGTTGGAGAACATGATTTTACTGCATACTCTAATGCCAAGTCCAAGAAAAAGTCCATGGTAAGAAGGATTAACTGGGTTGATATTAAGGAGGAAGAGGGGTTCATTAATATCCGAATTTGTGGTGATGGATTTCTCTATAATATGGTTAGAAAAATAGTCGGCACATTGATTGAGGTAGGACTCGGTGAAATAAAAGCAAATGATATTCCCGACATTATAGACTCCGGTATTAGAAAAGATACTGGGAGAATGGCAGAACCATGGGGGTTGTATCTGGAGAAAGTAGAATACTAGAATAATATAAGCTCATTGAATAGCTATCAGCATCCTACTATTAATAGGATGTTAACAAGCCGTAACGAAAGGTATTGTAATGAAAAGAAAACTAATAACAACTAAAGTAATAAGGTATTTGTTTTTTCTTCTAATTATTATGATGCTTTTATTAGGACTATATTTGTCCGTCTTGCATAAGAATTCAAAGGGGGATTTATCAACCGCCCTAAATAATGATGAGCTATTGATAGATTACACTATAGATGGATCTTTGGCTTATGCATTGATAAATACGAAGGGAACAAAGGAGTATGGGGATTTTTTTATTGTTTTTGAAAGAAAAGAAGACACTTGGCAAAGAACATATGAGAATGACTTCAAAAACCTAATGCCCTGGAAGGTTGAGCAGGCTGATATCGATG
This sequence comes from Anaerolineaceae bacterium, assembly GCA_004294845.1. Classification (GTDB taxonomy): domain Bacteria; phylum Bacillota; class Clostridia; order Lachnospirales; family Lachnospiraceae; genus Mobilitalea. Next base: position 3,991 of record SHOH01000135.1, on the reverse strand, counting down.
GAGATAATATTCCGGAAATCTTGATAGCCCTTAAAAAAACCACACCTTATGATAAGGAAATAAAAAACCGAATGTTCATATTTAACTATCAGAATAATATTCTTGCAAGAAAATGGACCGGTTCAAGGATAGCAGGTATATGGAGAGAGTTTTATCCTATGGATTTACTTTCTACCCCTGGTCATGAGCTGATTTTCATAGAACAGGCTGAGGAAGATATGGAAAAAGTTAGTGTATATTCCTGGTTTGATTTTGGATTTTTTATGATAGCAGACAGTGTTGTTTACCCAAGAATTCAGAAGATGACTATGAAGAGTGAGAACATGCTGGAGATTACATATTTCGAGGAGGATCAAGAGATAAGCCTGCTTTTAACAGTAGAAGATGGTAAGCTGCTGCCTAAAAAGGTTGATTAACCATTAGTTATGACAAGTATTTTATAGACTTAAATTCGGACATATCATATGACACAGAATATACTGACTACTAACATAATCAAAATGAGTTAGAACAAAATATATAAAACTATATATATCTTAGTTTATAGGGGAGGTCTTGTCATGAAAAAATGGATATCTGTGATTCTGTGTATATGTTTGCTTGTAACAGGTTGCAGTAAAGGTAAAAAAGAGGATCCTGTAAATGAAAAGGATCAAGTAAATGAAGTAAATGAAGTAACTGATAATTCTAGCGGGGAGCATTTGGACACCGATACTCAAGATGACATAAGTGATAAGAGCAATATTGTTGTAGATAATAAAGAGGATGATGACCTTATTATCCCAGATGAGCCGAAGGCTCTTAAGCTTAATAATGAATGGGCTGCAGTAACACTAACAGGAGTAAGTCAGCCTGATTTTATCCTGCCTACCTTTGAGGCAAAGGTGGATCCTTATGTAATAAAGAAGGATCTATCAAACATTGAAAACATTCAGTACTTTACCGGATTTACTACCGAACAAAAGAATATGCTATCTAAGAATGGCTTTGTGGTCTTACCAAGCACAAATACCAGAATGAGTTATATATATGATCTTAATGAATATCTTAAGGTGCCGAATTTTATTACAGCTGATTCGGTTTTACACCTATACCATCAATTTTTTGATAAATCATTATTGCATATTGAATCTGATTATTTATATAACTATATGGATATTCTGACAGATCAAATGCTAGATAAGTCTATTCGCTTGCTAGATATCTTAGAGGACGAGAAGATGAAGGACTTACAGGAAAAGAATATTGTATACTTTCTTGTAGCAAGAATGCTAATGCTTGATAGCAGGGATATTGATGCTGAGATAAAAGAAGAACTTATAAATATTGCTAAGGAGGAGTTTGACCTTATAGAAAGTGCTGAGAATTTTATAGAGTCACCGTTATTTGGTTTTGATCTGGATTATTCTCAGTTTACTGTAAGAGGCCATTATACAAGAAGTGAAGAATTAGGACGATTTTTTAAGGCTATGATGTGGTTTGGCACGGCACCACTTCCCTTCTGCGATAGGGATGATAATTTAATATATGAAAATGTACTTCAATCCTTATTAATGTCCTATACTACCTTCCTAGACTCGGAGTTTATCTGTGATGCAGAGCTTTGGAATAATATTTACCAGCCTACCAAGCAATATGTAGGAGCCTCTGATGATATAAATGTGTTTATGATGAACGGATTAAGGCTGGAGGTATTTGGCGAAACCAGCGATCCCAATATTTTTGACGATGAAGAATATTATGATAAGCTTGCTCAGGCGGTGAAGAACTTACCCGAGCCTAAGATTCAGGGTAAATTCTTAAGGGATTCGGACCTGATAGAACATCCAATAACAACTCCGACAGGAAAGCAATTTCGATATATGGGACAGCGTTATATTATGGACAGCTACATTACCCAGGAGCTTATGATGCCAATTCTAAGACCCCTACCTTCAGCTCTTGATGTTATGGGTGTATTTGGTAGCAAAACAGCCGAAGACCTTATGATTAATTATTATAAACCCCAGGATAAATGGCCTGAATATATAGATGTATATAATTCTTTAAAAGAAGAGGTCTCAGAATATGGCCCGGATATCTGGGGTGAGAACCTCTATAATGGATGGCTTTGGGCTATAAAAGAGAATCTAACTGAGTATGATAAGGATTCAGGAATGCCATATTTTATGACTAATGAAGCCTGGAGAGCTAAATCATTAAATGCCTCTATCGGAAGCTATACTGAGCTTAAGCATGATACTGTCCTGTATGGAAAACAGGGTGTTGCCGAGGGAGGTAATGGAGTAATATACATAAACCATTATCATTATGTGGAGCCCAATGTATATCTCTATAGCAAGCTGCTATACCTGACTGAATACACCATGTCAGTATTAAGAGAGAGGAACATGCTAGAATCTGGATTGGAGAGAGGGGCTACTTATTATAAAGAGCTTCTTCAGTTTCTTATAGAATGTAGCCTCAAAGAATTAAGAAATGAGAAATTAACAGAGGAAGAATATGACAGGCTTTTATACTATGGTGCTTCTATGGCAAATATTATAGATAATTTTTTATTAGCGGCAGCAGGAGATTATGAAGCAATCGATCTATCAGATATGCTGGTAACAGATATCGCAACTAACCCGGGAGCTTATCTAAGCTTAGCAACGGGCTTCTTTGATTATATATATGTAGTTATACCGGTGGAAGGTAAGCTATACCTATCAAGAGGCGCGGTTTATAGTAGCTATGAATTTACCAGTGATAAACGTCTTACAGACGAGGAGTGGTGGGCGCTTAACGGTATAATAATAGAGAGGGATGAATATGTGACATATCCTGTATATACAGAACCATCAGAAAACCTTCCTAAGCAACCGGATTGGATTAACACCTTCAAATCATTCGAAAACAATGTTAATGTTGATAAGATTGATGTGGAATGGGAGTGGATGGGGATGGATTAACAGTAATAGTGATTTTGATAAGGGAGGACTAAATACAGTATGACAAAAAAACACTTAAGAATAAACATTACTTGGATTATGATTGCTATATTATTATTCCAAGTATTCATTATACCAAGGAGCTTTGCTTCGGAAAATGCTGACTCCATAACGATAATGTTTACACATGACATGCATAGTAATCTTCTGCCTTTTTTAACTGAAAAGGATGGTAAGGTAGTGGAAACAGGAGGATATGCTAGGTTAATGAGCATTATTAATAATGAGAGAGAAAGTAATCCTGAAGCCTTACTTCTTGATGCCGGAGATTATTCCATGGGTACTCCGTTTCAGACCATTTTTACAGACTATTCTCCTGAACTTCGTATAATGGGAAGCATGGGATATGATGTCGTAACCCTTGGAAATCACGAATTTGATTATCGAGCAGAAGGTCTGGCTCATAGCCTTAATGCAGCTGTAAATAGTGGGGATAAGCTACCGAAGATGGTTCAGTCTAATGTAACATTTCCGATTGACGAGGAAGGTAATTTAACACCTTCTCTTAAGGAACTCAAAAATGCCATGGATAACTATGGGGTAAGAGAGTATACCATAATAGAGCGAAGTGGTATTAGGATCGGTATCTTTGGCCTCTTGGGAGAAGAATCTGCATCGATGGCTCCTATGGCTGAGGTCGTATTTGAAGATACTGTCACACAGGCCAAGCGAGTTGTGAAGATATTATCGGAGCAGGAAAAGGTGGACCTAATTATATGCCTGTCTCATTCTGGAACTAAGGAGGATAAATCTGAATCCGAGGATGAGATTCTTGCGAAGCAGGTTCCAGAAATTGATGTAGTTATCAGTGGACATAGCCATACCAAGTTGGAAGAACCGATTGTCACAGGGACTACAATTATAGCTTCTTCTGAAGAATATGGCAAGAATTTGGGTGTCATGGAACTATCACGTAATGATAGTGCTGATTGGAAATTAGAGCGTTATGAACTGGTTAATGTAAATGAAACCATAGCTGAAGAAGAAACTATTTCTAAGCT
>SHOH01000281.1 GCA_004294845.1 Anaerolineaceae bacterium | reverse complement strand
CTGGCACCTTTTTTGATTGCTATTTTTTAATGAATATGTTAAAATCACGCTTACTGATTATATTTATAAATGATAATTATTAAAATTAAAAGGAGGGACCGAGAATGACAAATGTTAGCACCTTATCTAATGGTATAACTCTTGTAATGGAAGATATGCCATATCTAAAAAGTGCATCCTTTGGAGTATGGGTCAGGGTTGGTTCCGCCAATGAGGATGAGAGCAACAATGGGATAGCCCATATGATTGAGCATATGATGTTTAAGGGTACTAGCTCACGTAGTGCCAAACAGATTGCAGATGAGATGGCAAGAATCGGCGGTAATATTAATGCATTTACCAGTAAGGAATGTACCTCATATTATGCGACTACACTAAGCGAGCATCTTCCTATGGCGATACAGATTATTGGTGATATGTTGAAAAATTCTCTGATAGATGAGAAGGCATTAAAAAAGGAAAAGAGTGTAATCGTAGAAGAGATAGATATGTATGAGGACTCTCCGGAGGATTTGGTTCATGATATGCTTCAGCAACGAATATGGAAGGGACATCCTCTGGGATATATGATATCAGGGAAGAAAAGTAACGTTCGTAAGGTAAGCAGAGAACAGATTCTTGAATTTATGGACAATTACTATATTGGAGAGAATATAGTAATATCAGTAGCAGGGAATTTTGATCATAAGGAAATACTGGCACTTGTCGAAGAGGAATTCAGTGGAATAAAGCAGGGAACCGGTAATATTGATATGCATATCGAAAAGCCCAAATATAATAAGGTAGTAGTTAAAAAGGAAAAAGATATTGAGCAGCTTCATGTAAATATTGCATTTAATGGAATATCTTATCTTTCTGAGGAAAGATTTACATTATCTATATTAAACTCTATTCTTGGAGGAAGCGCAAGTTCAAGGCTGTTTCAGAAGATTAGAGAGGATGCAGGGCTTACCTATTCCATTTATTCATATGGAAGCTCCTATAAGGATACCGGACTATTGCATATTTACGCCGCCATGAATCCCAATCAGAAGGACACGGTAGTTAAGAAGATTCACAATATTGTCGAGAGTCTGAAGAAGAAAGGGGTTACCATGGAGGAGCTTACTATGACTAAGGAGCAGATAAAGACCGAGCTGATTCTTGGAAGTGAAGGAGCCAGAAGCAGAATGAATGCCAATGGAAAATCCATGCTATTTAGGGGAAGATTGGTGCCCTTAAGTGAACTTATAGATGGTATAGATAAGGTTAGTTTTGAGGATGTCAAGAGATTTGCTAATCGGTATTTAGAAATTTCAGGCTCATCATTATCTTTAGT
>SHOH01000280.1 GCA_004294845.1 Anaerolineaceae bacterium | reverse complement strand
CGGAATTACAGGTTAAGCAAATGTTAGATTGACGCCTTCGGCGCTGAGACGTTGACAAACTTAAAAATATTTTGTAGCCTAATAGTATGCGTTACGGAATCTGGTTTATATAGTTTTAATTCATTCCTCACTTTTTTACCTATTCATATGATTAGGTCAATTTTGTGTCTGCAAAATAAGTTGCAGCAGAGAAATGAAGGAAACAACTATGGAAACTAGATTTCGTGGTGAATATAACTCGCCCAATAATTTGACAGACTTTTTCTTAAATCCTGCTAATTACACCTTTCGTGATTTTTCAGTAGTTTTTGGTAATGATGTAGCTAAGTCTATCTACAAAGAGCTCTATAAACCTACTACATCTCATAATTCATTTAGACAGATTTTTCCTGTCAAGATTTTGACTGATCAATTTACAAAGAAGTATGCATTTGAGTTATCTGATAAAAGACAGATTGAGACTGTTATAATAAAAAGAAGAACTGGAAATACAATTTGTCTAAGTACACAAGTTGGATGCCCAGTACAATGTAGATTCTGCAAATCCGGTGAGAATGGTCTGATCAGAAATCTATCTACAGCAGAAATAATTCAGCAATTTCTATTTACTAATGAAAAAATAAATCGGATTGTATTTATGGGTATTGGTGAACCACTATACAATTATAACGAGATAATACGGGCCGTTCATATTCTTAGAGATAGAAACGGTCTAGATTTTCCAACTGATGGTATTAGTATCTCAACTGTAGGTCCTATAGACAAATTACAGATGCTTCGTGAAGAGCATATAAAAATTCAACTTGTGCTTTCCTTGCATGCCACTGATCAGGAAACAAGAGATTATTTGATACCTGGGATGTCAAAACATAGCATTAATGAAGTTGTTTCGTTAACTATGGAGTATGGGAGAAGGCACAATAGGAAAGTTTCAATTGCTTATCTGCTTTTGCCAGGCATAAATGACAGAAGGGTCGATAGCGAACGCTTGTCAAGATGGTTTGGAAATAAAAACGTAATCGTAAATCTGTTGAAGTATAACGGCAAGAAAAACTATGAATTTAGACCAGCTTCAGTTCAAGAACTGAATCATTTTAAAAATATTTTAGAGCAGAGCAATGTCCAAGTTACAATAAGGCAAAGCATGGGAGATTCAATCGAGGCAGCGTGCGGGGAATTGGCAATTAAATAATAATCTAACAACTGCTTCAACCTGATAATCGCTGTTGTCACGGTTTGTGCTAATCGCTTCGCTCTTTTACGCACAAACCGCGCCAAGTCTTCGCCTATGGCTCAGACCGCGATTACAGGTTAAGCAAATGTTAG
>SHOH01000134.1:4558-7125 GCA_004294845.1 Anaerolineaceae bacterium | reverse complement strand
CTAATGAGTTTAAGCAACTAAGAGAGATAACAGACAACTATACAGTACCTGGGGACGTATGTGAAAGCTATGAAGCTGTCTACAATATGCTTTCTGAAATAGACGAAGCATATCATGGGTAATCAGATACCATGGAATTTATAAGAAAGAATTAATAATCTGATAAAAGAATAAAGAGATAAGGAGGAATGACATGCAAAAGCATATGAACCATATATTAGGTAAGAAAAATCAAATAACATTAATAAGTGGTATATTAATAGCAACTGCCTTTATTACCAAATGGACAACAGGCAACATGAGCATCTTTACTTGGGCATTGATAATAGCATCCCTACTGGGTGCTCTGCCTATAGCTATCCAGGCAATTCAAGCATTAAGAGTGAAGGTAGTAAGTATCGATGTACTAGTAACAATCGCAGTAATAGGTGCCTTCCTGATTAAAAACTATGAGGAATCCGCAATAGTAACATTCTTATTCCTGTTCGGTGCATTTCTAGAGTTACGAACACTTAATAAGACTCGATCAGCAATAAAAGCATTAACGGAAATGGCCCCGGAGAGTGCATTAAAGAAGATGGAAAACGGTGAGTTTGAAGAGGTCGAGGTAGACGAAGTTGACGTCGGAGATGTTCTTCTTGTAAAAACAGGTGCCAAGATTCCTGTGGATGGTACAGTTTTAAGCGGGGAAGGTCATATTAACGAATCAAGCATAACAGGAGAATCTCTTCCTGTAGGAAAAGAAAAAGATTCGAAGGTATATGCGGGTACAATATTAGAAAACGGAACTATTCAGATAGTGGCAGACCGTGTCGGAGAGGACACAACATTCGGAAAGATTATTGAACTGGTGGAAGAAGCCCAGGACTCAAAATCAGCAGCAGAACGGTTTATTGACCGTTTCTCAAAATACTACACACCGGCTGTCTTAGTATTGGCATTTGTTGTATGGTTAGTATCAAGAGATGTAGAACTGGCCATAACTATTCTTGTTCTTGGTTGCCCCGGAGCTCTGGTTATCGGTGTACCTGTATCTAATGTTGCAGGTATCGGAAACGGAGCAAGACACGGTGTATTACTAAAAGGCAGTGAGGTTATAAATGATTTTGGTCGAGCCAGCACCATGGTATTCGACAAAACCGGTACGCTTACAGTAGGTAATCCGGCGGTTTCAGAAACAGTATATTATACTGACGATATTGATAAGGTATTAGGCTATCTTGCAAGTATTGAAAGAGAATCCGATCATCCATTGGCAAAGGCAGTCTTACAGAAAATCGGTGATACTAGTTATTCACCAGTTGAAAATACAGAGGTTGTTAAGGGTGGTGGAATAGTTGCTACCGTAGACGGACACAGAGTGGCAGTTGGTAATGTTGCCTTGATGGAAAAGGAAAATGTTATTCTTGACGAAAAGGCTATAGATGACCTAGAACGTTTTATAAAAAACGGAAACTCTCTTGTACTGACATCTGTAGACGGTGAATTGAAGGTATTGATGGGTGTTCGCGATCAGATTAGGCCTGGAGTTAAAGAGGATCTTCAGAGACTAAAGGACTTGGGTGTAAAGAACCTTGTTATGCTATCCGGTGATAACCAGGGAACCGTGGACGTAGTTAGTCGTGAGCTGGGTCTAACCGAGGCTTACGGAAATATGCTTCCCGAAGACAAGTCGGCATACATTAAGAAGCTTAAAGAGGAAGGTCAAATAGTGGCTTTCGTTGGAGACGGTGTTAATGACAGTCCTTCACTGGCTCTGGCCAATATAGGCATTGCCATGGGAAGCGGAACAGATGTAGCCATAGAGACATCAGATGTAGTCTTAATGAATTCTGACTTTGGTCGTCTACCACATGCTCTTGGATTAACAAAAGCCATATCGAGAAACATGAAGCAAAATATTTTTATAGCTATAGGTGTCGTATTAGTCCTACTTGCCAGTGTGTTCTTTAGTGAGTGGATGAATATGTCCATAGGTATGCTAGTACATGAAGGCAGTATCTTAGTTGTAATCATTAACGGCATGAGACTATTGCGTTATCGCCTGAGAAATAAAAATCTTAAAACTTGATATAAATCAAGGATTTATCTTATGAAATAGGTTAATATTAAATCATAGATAAGAAAACATTATGTAGCACGACACATTATACAGCACTACACATTATGCAGCACAAGAAATTGTGCGGGAAGGAGAATATTATGAAAGCAGCAACAATCCAATTAGAAACCTTAACATGTCCATCATGTATGCAAAAGATCGAAGGTGCAGTAAAAGGCTTAGACGGCATCGATAAAGACACATTAAAAGTTTTATTCAACTCTAGTAAAGTAAAGGTTAATTTTGACGAAGATAAGCTTGCGATAGATCAAATTGAAAATGCAATTACAAATATGGGTTACGAGGTAATTAAATCCAGCGTTAAGTAGACTTAAAGCATAAAAGGATTCCAGTCGACTATTAACAGCGGTATTGTCTAAAAATATATAATCCAGATGAATAAGGTTGTCAATCAAGAAATTACTTGGTTGACAACTTTTTGTTTATTAGACTACAATATATATAT
>SHOH01000134.1:0-4458 GCA_004294845.1 Anaerolineaceae bacterium | reverse complement strand
AGTCTCCTTCATTCCATTAATCTTCTTTCGTCTGCTTTCTTTGTGCTAATTATTCGAAAGGAATGGTTTGTAAAGACAGCCAGAATCGGAGCAATATTAATCATTGCCGGTATGAGTCTTTTTATGTTAATTAACAATCCATCTCTTCAGTTATCTTCTTTGGCTGTTTTTGGTATTACTCTTGGAATAGTAAACATTAGTATACTGATTCCATTTGTATTTATAATGAATAATACCGAGAAGTTTTACTCGGTACTGGTCAGTAATACATTAATTAACCTGACTATGCTTATCGAGCTGTGGTACTTTGGTGAAAAAATATCCGGTGATAACGTTTATATAATTTCATTTTTTATTTTAGTGATTTCTTTAACAGCAACGATTTTCTTTAAAAGAAAAAGTATCATGGATTATACAAATGAGCTGAAAGATGTCCCTGAAATTACACCAAGGATTTATCTTACCTTATTAAATAATTGTGCAATTGCAATTCTATGTAAAGGCATAGGTAAGGGTATCCTTAATATAACAGCACAAAACCATGGAGGGGTCCACCTCTGGTATTACGTCGGAGGACTTATAGGTTGTGTCCTTTACTTTGTGCTAAATACATTGTATAGAAGAGCATTTATATGGCTTAACAATATAACCTTTAGTACCATTGCCATGGGCTTGATATGTAATGCTTTTATAGATGACATCCCACAGATGATAATTATGTTCGCAATCCTTTTGGGTATAGGCGGTACAATTGGAATGATTAATATGTATTATATATTGGCCGTGGTCGGCAAAAAATACAACAGCATGCGTTATGTAAAGCTCTCAATATTTTTAATTGGGATTTGTGGAGGTATATCAGGTTTATTACTTGGCAATGCGATTACAAGCATAGATACCGCCAGGATATCCATCATTGCCTCACTTGCGGCAACTGCCTTTCTTTTGATCTTCCTGATACTATCGCCAAGCCTGGTAAGGGCTCAACAATATAACGATTGGGTTAAGGATACCGGTAGAACTGAAATAGACAATAAACAAAAGGATATATTCGCTGGATATCACTTAAGTAAAAGGGAAGTAGAGGTGTGCAAGCTGCTTTTGGAAGGCTATACCCTCAGGCAGATTTCGGGGGTATTATCTATTGCTTATTCTACTGTGAATACCTATTGTACATCAGCTTACCGCAAATTAAGCATTAATAGCAGAGCCGAACTAATAATTCTCTTTAAGGATTATATTAAAGATAAAGAACAAATACATAATCAAACTACTATTTAGCTATATTAGAAAATTTATAATATGACATAATTTTTTATATAAAAATACACCTCATTAGAACTAATGAGGTGTATTTTTGTGTACTCATTATAGTTAATGAATAGACTATTGAGTAATAATTATGGAGAATAAATTATAGATAAAAAGTTCATACCAAGATTAGAGTATATGAGGAGGTGAATAAATGGCTCTGTTTGACAGACTGAAACATATGCTGCACACAGAAGACAGGTCGAAGGATACTGATGTCTCATTGGAGCATGAAAAGATGAGCAGCAAGGAGCTTGCCCGGTCTGTCTATGAAAATCAAAAAGATGTCACAGATAATGAGAAGCAAAAGCTAGTCAACATGCTAACACCTAGGGAGACTGATCTATACCGTTTATTATTGGAGGGATATACTTTAAAGGAATCAGCCAAAGAACTGTCAGTAAAATATTCAACAGCAAACACCCATATGACGGCAATATACAAAAAACTTAAGGTGAATTCCAGAGCGGAGCTAATCATTAAGTACAGAAGCCTAGGAAGTAATTAATACTATACAAAACTACTATATCTATCAAATATGGAAATAAGAAAGGATCGAGGTTAATTATGAGTAGAAGAAAATACCTAAGTTTATTAATGGCTCTTGTAATGTGTGTATCACTATTTAACGGCTTATTATTTAAGAATGAAGCTGTGGCAGCGGAGGATGGACTGGTTGTTCACCTTAAATTTGATGATGATCTTACTGATTCATCCGGAACAGGAAATAATGCTACCTGTGAGTACGGAAAAATTACTTACGAGGATGGTATTCATGGTAAGTCCGCAGTATTTAATGGAAAGACATATATAGAGATACCTGATAGTGATAGCTTAGATCTGCAGCAATTGACTATCTCTCTATGGGTGTATAAAGTCACTCCTTTAAAGGATTATGAAAGAATGCCTTATGTATATAAGGAGAAGGACGACGATCATTGGTCTGTACCATATCTTCTGTATGAGCATGGAAATAATTTGCCAATTTTATATCTCCATGAGGATGATTCTGAGCTTAGTCAATTTCGTCTTGATAGTGCTCCAATTGATATTAGAAAATGGCACCTTCTTACTGCAACTTTTGACGGAAGCGAGGCAAGGATATACGAAAATGGTGAGCTATTAAAGAAGAAGGATGTCAGCGGCTCTCCATGGGCTACCCTCGGTGATCTATACATTGGCTTAGATGAATACGGTGACGAATACTTTAAGGGCAATATGGATGACCTAAGAATATATAATCGTGCCTTATCTGCAAAAGAAGTTCTTGCATTATATGATGCCGGCTTAAAAGAAAGTCCGGAGCTCCTTACTCAAAAGAATGCAATGGTAGCACACTATAAGTTCAATGGAAATTATAAGGATTCATCAGATTTTGGTAATGATGCAGAGCTGGCAGCCGGTAAGATTTCTTTTGTTGAAGGTAAGAACGGAAAGGCTGCACAATTTAAGAAAGGTACTTATCTGGAGGTTCCAGATAACATCAGTCTTGATTTTGACCAAGGTTTTTCAATGACCGGGTGGATTAATACTACCGATGATGATAATATCATGTCGATTCTAAATAAGCCGGGCGCTAGTACAACTGATTATTCTGATCAACTTACCTATCGGATTAATATGGAGCATGATTATATAGTTTTTGACTATGTTCCTTTTGATGAACAGACCTGGAATTTTGGTTATAGCTATAATTTGGAGAATAGTATTAAAAACAAATGGGCTCATTTTGGCATTACCTTTGATACTAAGGAAGTCCGCTTCTATCTTAACGGTAAGATGGTAAAGAAGGATAAAATATCTGATTATAACGGCAATGATATGGCCCATGGTCTCGGTGATCTGATGATAGGCTCTGATGGAGAATATTTCTTTGTCGGAACTATGGATGAATTAAAGCTTTATAACTACACACTATCAGCTAAGCAAGTTGAAGCGGATTATAAAGAAGTAGACAGCTTATCCATCAGTAAGGATAACCAAACTAAGATTAAGGCATTGAAGAAGAACAGTACTGTAACACTAGCAGTATCAAGGAATTATATTGATACCGGAAAGACCACTAAGTTAACTAAAGGTATAACTTATAAATCCTCTAACAAAAAGATATTTACTGTCAGCAGCAAAGGTGTAATTAAGGGTATAAAGAAGGGAACAGCTACTTTAACAATTAGTCATGGTGCAATCAGCAAGACTTATAAGGTTACAGTTAAGTAACAAATAAATCTGCTTTTTCTAAACAGCTGTCAATCAGATTATTACTTGATTGACAGCCTGCATAGCAGGTGATTTATTTTATATGCGATACAAATATACAAGGGGTGTATAAGTAGGTACTTATATACCCCTTGTACAATAATGCAAAAATTTTATTTAGCCTTGATAATCTATAACATCAAGCCATTTATGCAGGAATTCCTTTTCTTTTTCACTAGCTGTAAGTAGTTGTAGTGCTGCAGCAATCGGTAGCCACTTTTGAACATATTGAAGAGCGGTATCACTTTTTTTACAGAAGAGCTTTATATACTTATCGGCAAGTTCCGGGTAATATAGAGTCATTTTAAGATAGGTTATGGCTACATCGCCGCTGGCATTACCCTGTGTTGCGTGAGACCAGTCTAAGATATATGCTCCCGAATCATTTATTATAATATTTGATGGAAGGAAGTCGCCATGACATAATTTTATATGCTTTGGCATGCTATCTAGGCGCATTAGCAATTCATATTTTGTGGTGGCGTCTAAGTCTTTAATACTCTGTATTTTACCTACTAATTTATCCTTTAACTTATTTAGCATTGGAGATGTTTTGGTGTGCATTTCTATCTGCAAATCAACAAAGAGTTCTAATAATTCATCTGATTTATCCGGATTATCATTAATAATCTGATCAAGAGTTTTGCCAGGAATAAAATCCATAGTAATGCTCCAGCATCCATTAATGTTACCAACTGACAATATCTTTGGAATTTTTAACCCTGTTTCCTCAACACGGGATTGATTTAGAGCTTCATTTAATATTAAAGACTTTGAATAACCTTCTTCAAATACTTTAATTACGGTATTTTCATAACGATATATGGTCTTATTTTCTCTTGTGACTAATATATGGTCCAGCTTCATAGTGAAATCCCCTTTCAACTATTA
>SHOH01000279.1 GCA_004294845.1 Anaerolineaceae bacterium | reverse complement strand
TCCTACGGGGAATGCAACTGCCATTCCGGCTAATGAGATAGATGCTGACAGCAGTATATTGGATGCATTGAAAATTATTCCTCCTACAAATGCGCTCCAAAAGCTTTGTGAGCTTACTTGCGAAATATCTTCTATAAATCCTCTGCCCTGGTCACCTATACTTCCTAATGTAAGTCCGAATATGAGTGAAAGCAGAAGAATACCAATTACATAATCCCAATAGAACAGTTCATACCTCCACGATTTGGATGCTAATTTCTGAGAATTACCCCATGAGCCCCAGCATAGCATGGTTATAAAACAGAAAATGATTGCAAGTGAGTAGCTATTAACAATGAACATAACAATTAAATTTAGTTGGTATATGTTGATAAGAAATGCATTATTTCTATTTCTGTTGGTATAGATGGCAATGCACCCATTTTAGTAACACTTAGTGCTGCTGCGGCAGAAGCAAATGTGAGTGCATCTTTCATACAATCCCCTTTACTCATACGTGTAGCTAAGGCACCACAAAAGGTGTCACCTGCACCTGTAGAATCTTTCGCTTCTACTTTGAATGCAGGGATACGAAGATGACCTTCAGAGTTTTTATATATACTTCCGGCTTTTCCCAGAGTTAAAATTACATTTTCAGCACCCTTTTCAATAAGTTTATCAACAAGACCTTCAGCTCCAACTTCTTCTTTATTTTCGCCTAATATTGTCTCTGCTTCGTTCTCATTAACTATCAAATATGTTACTGATTTCAATATATCCTCATCAAGAGGATAGGCAGGTGCTACATTTAAAATGACTGTTTTTCCTTTTTGATTTGCTATTTCTGTTATCGCTTTTACTGTTTGATATGGTATCTCCATTTGCAAGACTATAATATCTGATTCATCAATTATAGTCATATTTTCTTCTATTATTCCGGTAGAAAGCAGATCATTTGCTCCGGGTATAATAACAATACTATTTTCACCATTTTTATCCACCCAAATTAGCGCAGTTCCGGTAGTAATATTATCATTAACTATTGAATATGAGGTATCGATACCCTCTTTTTTATAAAATTCAAGAGCATTGTGACCATAATCATCATTTCCCACACTCGTAATAAAGGTAACATTGCCTCCTGCCCTTTTTGCTGCAATAGCCTGATTTGCTCCTTTTCCTCCCATATTATAACTGAATAAATTGCCTTCTACAGTTTCTCCAATTTTAGGGAATTCATCCATAGTAGCAACAAAATCAATATTGGAACTGCCTATTACTAATATCTTTTTCATTTTCTTGTTAATTTATTAAACAGGTCTCTGAAAATAGCATCTCTATTAAGAGATGTTGCCA
>SHOH01000278.1 GCA_004294845.1 Anaerolineaceae bacterium | reverse complement strand
GACTAACGATAAAGGGAAAGAGATTTCGGCATCAGATATAACTGTTATTGCAGCTCGAGAGCCAGATGATGATCGTAATGAAGTGTTCACAGAAGTAGCTTTAGGTTCTTCCGGGGGCACCTTAATCGCTTCAGATAAAGGTGGTAGAGATCTGAAATATAATGTAACATATAATAATGAACTTAGTGAAGAAGAAGACAAATATCTGAATCTTTATGATAAAGATGCCAATAATATTTTTACAACCGAGGTAACGTACACAATTATTGCTAACTAAGAGATATAAGTATATGAGTAAAGAAAGGGAGGAGGAAAATTTATTTAACTCATCCCTTTTTTTTGCTTAGTCCAAAAATTTAATTAATGAAATGAGGTTAGAGAAATTACCTGATGTTGTATTTAAGTGCATGTCGATTATATGTTTGCTTCTAGTTGCAACTTATTCACTTTTTTCTCAGATTGGAATATCTGTTTCACCTCCGAGACTCTACTATGATTTAAATCCCGGGGAAACAGGTACACAGAAGGTATTGGTAAACAACATCAGCAAAGAGCATATTATGAGTCTTTCCATTACGTTTGGCGACTGGAAATATGATGAACTGGGGAATAACATGATGTTCCCTCCTGACTCATTGAATTTCTCATGTGCTTCCTGGCTGAGTATTGATGAAGGTACCTATTTTACATTAAATCCAGGTGAAAACCGTGAGATTGAATTAAGAATGAGCGTGCCTGAAGAAACCGAAGGCTATAAAAGCTCTGTAAACACTGCAATGGTATATGTAACTCAGATGAA
The DNA here is from genome assembly GCA_004294845.1 of Anaerolineaceae bacterium. Taxonomy (GTDB): domain Bacteria; phylum Bacillota; class Clostridia; order Lachnospirales; family Lachnospiraceae; genus Mobilitalea. Next base: position 539 of record SHOH01000278.1, on the reverse strand, counting down.
TGCAGTAGATGGAGTGGATGCTGACGGTGCCGCAATAAAGGTGAATGTCAGACAAGGTATTAAAGTGTATCATAATGATGCAAGTGCAACTAAAAAATTGATTGAGATTGTTGAGCTTTCATTAGATAGTGAAAATGACAGATTAAGGCTGAGTTTTAATAATTCAGGGAATATATGGGCAAATGGAACTGTGAATACAACTCTTTTTAATCAGAATACAGGTGATGAGATTGTACTTGATGAATCAGTTTTTTACACCCTTCCAGGGGATAAAAGAACTATGTTCTTACCTTTTGGGAAAGATTTGGCTAGTGGGGAATATATTGCAACTATAATTATCGATTATGGTGATGAGGTAGCTCTGGAAGCAGCGGAGCTTCAATTTAGTTATGAATAAACGTCTGTTTGGCATATCATTATTATTAATCATTGCTTCATTTTCTTATGGACAACTAACATTCGACGGCTGGAGTCAAGGTTATTTAGGTGTATATTCATATAGTGGAGCAGATATGAGTGGTGCAATAACTCTGAATATT
>SHOH01000277.1 GCA_004294845.1 Anaerolineaceae bacterium | reverse complement strand
TTTATATTTAGGCGGATACTTAATATTGAGTAAAATCTAGATAACTATTTCAAAGCCATTATCATGGCTGCCTGAATTATGTTTTGTGGAGGGAACTTAGGCATCCTATTTATCATATAATAAGGTTTAGGAATAGGATATAAAAGGAATGTATCGCATGCTTAGGGAGTTTTCCTAGGCAAGCTCTTTATTATATTATGTCCTCGTAGGCTCCATTGGAAAGGAATGATTGTATGGTTGAGAACATAGGTCATTTACCGGAAGAGATAGTAGATTTAACTAGCTCCGGTTGGAATGCACGATTAGGAAGATATTTTATAGGACAGACAGAGGAGCTTCATTTTGGCAATCAGTTTAATGCCTGGGGCGGTATTATAAATCCGAGATATTCAGGAGTGAATCTATATTTTGATATATTTACAATTACAAACTATGGTGAAGAATATTTTGATGCAGAAATTTGGCTTAACGCAGAAACACCACCCGGTGTTACAAAAATGTCTACAATAACATCGTCAAATCAATCAGTTATTCCACCTCAAAAACCAAATGCATATATGCTTCAGACAAAATATATGAAAGGGGATTTAAACAAGGGAGTTGATATCTTTGGCCGTATCGTTACCCCTAATTCCACATTGGTCAGTGATTCCCATCAAGGTTCCATAATTATCGGTCCTGGAGGATCATTCTCCATACTGCTGCGATCAAGAGGATGGGAAATTGTTACTTCAACTATCGTATTGACCTGGTGGGAAGAAAGAATCAAGGGGAGGTAAAGGAATGAGTATGCTTTTTATACCGAACGAAACTCAGCCGCAGAAAGCAATTGTACTGAAAGACTCGGTTTATCATTCTTTCCTCGGAGAATATTTTATTGGACAGACTGATATGATCAGCTATGGAGGTGATCTCCAAGCGTGGGGAGGATTGTTTAATCCGCCGGATTCCAGGGTAAATATGTTTCTTAATGCATATACCATTTCTAATTTTTCGAATCAACCGATTACAGTTGAGGGATGGTTAGGTGCTGCATGTCCCGGTAGGGCAGTAATATCTAACCATGTAGCAGCCGGGAATCAGTCAATAACTCCGCGGGTAAGACCTAAGGTATTGATAAAAAGCGGTATCTATGTTACCGGGCCTCCAATCAGCGGAACCTATACCTTCGTCAGAAGAGTAGAGCCTAGTATAACTCTTACAAAGCATGATTTTCAAGGAATGTATATCATTCCTCCCGGCAACTCATTTACTCTGATCTTTTTATCACCGGGAGAAGTAGATATAAAGGCAAAGGTTGCGTTTGGCTGGTGGGAAGAAAAAAGATGCGATTGATAAA
>SHOH01000276.1 GCA_004294845.1 Anaerolineaceae bacterium | reverse complement strand
ATCAAGGTAATTTACCTTATTTTTTTAACTTCTTAGATTAATAGGGTAATATTCATTCTGCGGGTCATATAATATCATATAAAAAGTTTTGGAGTTAATTATGAATATACATGTGGTACAACCGGGGGATACTATACAATCGATTGCCGAGAATTATGGAACATCTGCGCAGGTATTAATTCAAGATAATGCATTGAGTGAGCCTAATAATCTAGTTATTGGGCAAAGTATTGTTATAGCTACTCCTACACTTACTTATACTGTGCAAGAAGGAGATACCTTGGGAAGCATTGCCGATTCTCATAATATTACTCTTATGCAATTATTTCAGAATAATCCATATCTGAGCGATAGAAATTATATATATCCAGGAGACAGAATTGTAATAAGCTATGATAGAGATGGGAGAATTGCTACACATGGTAATGCAGTCCCTTACATTAATGAAGCAGCATACAGAAAGACACTTCCATACCTGACCTACCTTTCTGTAGTAAACTATACTGCAACAGATACCGGAGAGATAATTACACATTATGATGATAGAGAATTTATTCAGCTTGCAAAGGATTACGGTGTTATACCTTTGATGTTCTTAACAACATTAACGCTAAAAGGCGAGGCTAATATAAGAACGGCTTATCAATTATTATTATCTGAAGAACTCCAAGACAGACTTAACGAAAATATAATCGTAACGCTAAAAGAGAAAGGCTTTTATGGAATAAATGTTTCCGCAGAATATGTAAGTGAAGCTAATTTACCATATCTGGAACGTGCATATTCCAGAACTGCAGCTAGATTAAAGGAAGAAGGGTTTTTAGTCTTTGTAACAATTAATCCGAATATTACAGTTGTGAATGATGAAGTAGTCTTTAATAGAGTTGATTATACTGATTTAGGTAATATAGCAGATAGAATTATTTTTATGAACTATGAATGGGCCAGAAATGTCAATCCTCCCTCGCCTATAAGCTCTATTTATCAGATGGAAGTATATTTGGAGTATCTTATACAAATGATTCCTACGGATTTAATAAGCATAGGATTGGCAACAATCGGATACGATTGGGAGCTTCCATTTGTATCAGGGGTGTCTAGTGTAAATGCTCTAACTATTGATAGTGCAGTAGGGTTGGCACGTGATATGGGGGCTGTTATAAATTTTGATGAAATTTCTCAAACACCATATTACACCTACACTAACTACCACAGTTCATTTCCTACAGATCATATTGTATGGTTTATAGATGCAAGAAGTATGGAAGCTTTATTGGAATTGGTCTCTACGAATAACTTGCAGGGAACAGGTATCTGGAATATAACCGTTTACAATACACAGTTATG
>SHOH01000275.1 GCA_004294845.1 Anaerolineaceae bacterium | reverse complement strand
AATCGAAGAATTGGCGATCTTGTTTCGCAAGAGTATGAGCTGGGGAGACGATTATATAACAGTTGAAGAGGAACTTGGCTTTATAGATAATTATATGCATATTCAAAGATATCGGTTTGGTGATAAGATTAAGTATTATCATTATGTAATGGATGAGTGTAGGAAGTGCCTAGTTCCCAAATTATCTATCAGCACATTTATAGAAAATGCCTGTATCCATGGGATTGAGACTACTGACAAGGAAGGAGTTATCTCCTTGACCATCACTAAGAACGATGAATATTTACTTGTTGAGATATCCGACAACGGCAAAGGAATGGATGAGCAAAGGCTTAGTGTACTAAGACAAATGATTGCTAATGCTGACAGCAATATGCTTTACGAATCAAAGAGCACCGGTGTACTTAATGCATATCTGAGACTTAAGATGTATAGTGATGGAAATGTCATATTTGATATTGATAGCCAACTAGAAAGCGGCACTGACATTATGATTAGATTACCGTTGGCTTACAGTAATAAGGAGTAGATTACGAAAAAATAAGATAAGGAGGAAACCTTTGATGATTAAAGTTATGATTGTTGATGACGAACCATATATCCGCCAAGGATTAAAGATACTGATTAACTGGGAAGAGCACGGCTATATAGTATGCGAAGAGGCGGCTAATGGAATAGAAGCGATTAATAGAATGAAAGAGACAGATATAGATTTGGTCATTACTGATATCAGAATGCCGGGAATGGACGGGCTTGAGTTAATTGAGTATACAAGAGAGCATATATCAAAAAAAATCAGATTTATTATATTAAGTGGATTTTATGAATTCGAGTATGCCAAAAAGGCCATAAAGAATGATGTTGCCGATTATGTTCTAAAGCCGGTACAAAGAGAAGAATTATTAAAGGTCCTAGAGGATTATAAGGAATTCTTTCACCGTCAAATGGAAAATTTTAAAAAGCAAGAACACTCAGAAAGAATTATCTTTGATAGCCATTTGGAAAACCTTGTATTCGGAACTCATGATAAAGAGTGTATAAACCTAGTTAAGCGATATCTGATTGATATTATCAATGTAAGATATATTCGCATAGAATATGATTTCACTGATGATGAATATAATAATCTGCACTCCAAAGAGAAAGCCAAGGAACAGAGTAAGCTCTACTATGCTTTGAATACACACCTAGGGGTCAATGGATATCATACTTATATTCCCCAGAAAGACAATAGTGATTTCTTTGTGGGCTTTATATATGCAAAGAAATTAACCGAGAAGGAGAATATCAGTGAGAAGGAATATATCAAAAATTTGCATGATACCCTAAAGGCTACGCTATCTTATAG
>SHOH01000133.1 GCA_004294845.1 Anaerolineaceae bacterium | reverse complement strand
CAGAAGCAAAGACTTTTGGAGGAAAAAGAGGAGGAAAATGAGTATTATGAGAAGAAGAGTATCAGCATTAGTTATTATTGGAGTTATGGTTATGATACTTGCTACAGCTTGTGGCAAGAAAGAAACAGGAGAGGGGGGTACCTTTAAGGTTGGACTAGAGGCAGCTTATCCTCCCTTTAACTGGACACAAATTGAAAATTCCAATGGAGCAGTACCCATTGATGGTGAAAAGGAATTTGCAGGGGGTTATGATGTAGAGATAGCAAAGCAAATAGCGGAAGGTCTTGGAAAGGAACTGGTTATTGTTAAGACAGACTGGGATGGATTATTACCGGCATTAGTATCAGGAAAGATTGATGCCATAATCGCAGGTATGTCTCCGACAGCAGAACGTAAAGAATCCATAGACTTCTCTGCTAACTATTATGAGTCTGATCTTGTTATGGTTGTGCAAAAGGGTGGAGCCTATGAGAAGGCCACAAAGCTATCGGATTTTGCAGGTGCAAAAATCACCGCACAGCTTAATACCTTCCACTATACTGTTATTGAACAAATCGAAGGTGTGAATATGCAGACAGCTATGAATGATTTTACAGCAATGCGTGTTGCCTTAGAGTCAGGTGCTATTGATGGATATGTGTCGGAGCGCCCTGAGGGAGTAAGTGCCACAGCTGCTAATGACAAATTTGCTATGGTAGTATTTGAAGAAGGCTTTGAGACATCACCTGATGATACAGCAATAGCTGTAGGACTAAGGAAAGACAGTGAATTAACAGATGATATCAATAAAATTCTTGCGGGAATATCAGCAGATGAGCGAATAAAATTAATGGATGAGGCTATTGAGAATCAACCGTCATCTGAAGATTAAAATTAGACTTGGAGGCTGTCCTAGGATACTCTTAGGATTTAAGGGCAGTCTCCTATTTTTATTAGAAAGGCTTGGTTTAAAATTATGACATGGAGTTCGATTATTAAAATAATAGTAAAATATTGGCCGATGTTTCTAAGAGGAGCGGGTGTAACATTATATATATCCATTATTGGAACAATCCTTGGAGCTCTCATTGGTTTAATTATAGGTACAATCCGAACCATTCCCTTGTCCGATAATAAAGCTAAGAGAGGCATACTAAAGGTTATCAATACCATTCTTACTATTTATGTGGAGGTATTTCGTGGCACTCCAATGATAGTACAAGCTATGGTTATATATTATGGATCACTTATGCTTTTTAACATAGATATGGACAAGATATTTGCTGGTATATTTATCGTATCCATCAATACCGGTGCATACACAGCTGAAATAGTTCGAGGAGGTATTATTTCCGTAGATAAGGGACAATTTGAGGCAGCTCATGCCGTAGGTATGAATCATATCAAGACTATGCTTTATGTGGTGCTGCCACAGGTGGTCAGAAACATCCTGCCCGCTATGGGTAATGAATTTGTTATTAATATTAAGGACAGCTCGGTACTAAACGTAATATCAGTAACAGAATTATACTACCAGACTAGCTCGGTTACCGGCAATGTGTTTCGCTTCTTTGAGCCCTTTTTGATAGCCAGCGTTATATATCTTGTAATGACGCTTACTGTTACCAGAATACTTAGGTTTATTGAAAAGAAAATGGATGGACCGGAGAATTTTAATGTAATTCCGGGTAATCAGATGCAGGTGGCAAGACCTGAGGATATGGCAAAGAAAGCCAACCAATCTGGTTATTAGGCTTTTAGGATTATGGAGGTTTTATGGATAAAATTATAGAAGTTCGACATTTAAGTAAATGGTTTGGTGAAAATGAAATATTATCAGACATCAATTTCTCAGTCAATAAAGGGGAAGTGGTATGTATAATAGGAGCCTCGGGTTCCGGAAAATCCACACTGCTTCGCTGTATAAATCTATTAGAGAAACCCAGCGGAGGAGAAATCATATATCACGGAAATAACGTCTTAGATAATAAGCATGACGTTTATGCATATAGAACAAAGCTCGGAATGGTATTCCAGCAGTTTAACTTATTTAATAACCATAATGTTCTTAGCAATTGCACAATTGGACAGATGAAGGTTCTTCACCGTAGTAAGGAAGAAGCCGAAGAGGTTGCTATGAGATTTTTAAAGGTGGTAGGCATGGATCAATATATCAATGCCAAGCCCAGGCAGCTTTCAGGAGGAATGAAGCAAAGGGTAGCAATAGCCAGGGCTCTGTCTATGGAGCCAGATGTTATGCTATTTGATGAGCCAACCTCAGCACTTGATCCAGAGATGGTAGGAGAGGTACTGAGTGTTATGAAGGATCTTGCAAAGAGCGGCTTAACCATGCTGGTTGTTACCCATGAGATGGGATTTGCCAGTGAGGTCGCGGACCGGGTAGTGTTTATGGATCAAGGTGTTATAACTGAAGAAGGGACACCGAAAGAGATTTTCAACAATCCAAAGCAGGAACGCACCAGAGAATTCTTAAGAAGAATTCTAAGAGATGCAAAGGCGGAATAAACATTTTAATATAATTAATTTGGACCTGCTGTTTCATATTTATTTTGGCATATCTATATTCCCTCGTACGCTGATTATGAGTACAGATTACCATGATACGTATGTCTTATACGGACTATTCGTCCGTAACGACTATACATATCACGGAATCTGTTCTCCTAAATGCGTACTATGGGAATACAGATATGCCCTTTTAATACTATGAAACAGCAGGATTTTTAATTTATCGAGTTCAAATGCATATCTTCCTATATATAATGATAGTTTTTATTTTATTTCCCGGGCTGGTATTTCGGTTGGGAAAGTAGGGGTAGCGCTAGTTGGGTTTGGTTGTGATATTTCCGGAGATATTGTCTTAATTGGATTATTATCATTATCGTTTTCTTTATTCGGAGAGCTGGTGTCATTCTTTACTCCGGTTCTTTTTGTAGGTGTTCCTTTGTTATCATTTAATCTGTCCATAGGTATTCTCCTTTTATAATAAGTGTTTTGGTTGTCAGTTATTATACTATTAGTGTAAGTAGAATGACTATAATTATTCAGTTATGAATTAGAACATACATAGGATTATATTCATGTAAAATTCATAGGATCTCATAAATTATGGAAGTTTTTTGGCTATTATTAATACATTTGTAATAATAAATTAAAAATATTGAAACAAAAATTGCGGAAAATGCCTTTGATAATATACTATAAATAGCTAGTAACCCGTAACCAGTTACAATATATTCCATTTAGCTATAAGTGCCTTGAATACTGCATTGCATGAGTGTTAAGTATGAAATATTATGAAAAAATCATTACAAAAAGTAGCATATTATTGGGTAAAACAATCCAAATAATTCCCAATGATTAGGATAACCTCCATTAATTAACGGTTGAAGATGATGTTCTACTATGGTAGTCTTAAGGAGCAGCAAGACAGACACCAATTAGGAGGTATAAAGAATGAAGAAATTAATCGTAACTTTATGTTCACTAGCATTGTCACTTGCAGGTACATTCGGCGTAAATCAGCTTGCTTCTAATGATGAAGCAATTATAGATAGAAATAAAGAGCAGGTTACTATAGAGCAAGACGCCGACGCAGTGGAAGATACAACAAATCTACCTGCTGATGAGGAAATTGCAGATAAAGCATCTAATATAGAAGAGGCAGCCCCTAAGGCTGAAGATGTTGAAGTAACAGATAAAGAAGATACAGTTAAAGAAGATACAAATAAAGAAAATGAAGTAAAGGGAGCTAAGCAAGAGAAGAATACTATTGTAGTCAATAATGATAAAAAGGATAACAAAAAATCCTCTAATAAGAAGGTTTTAAAGACAAATACCCAGAAAGAAAATGTAGATACTAATAAGAAGAAAACCAATAATACTAATAATGCTGCGAATAATAATACTCAGGATAAAGCTTCTGATTATATCAACAACTCTAAATCCAACGGTAATAATGCATATGTTTTTAAGAATATTGATTTATCCAATTGTAACTCAACTCAGGATGTAGTAAATGAGCTTCAAAAGAATGGATACAAGAATATTAATATAAATAATATTCAGAATATCAGCTCCTTAGAGGATATCCTATCCTTGATTGGTGATAGAGGTGCGCAGAATAACAACAATAAACCAGCACCTACAAAGCCAGCACCTACAACTACTCCTACAAAGCCAGCACCTACAACTACTCCTACAAAACCGGCACCAACAACGACTCCTTCAAAGCCTACACCTACAGCACCGCCAACTAATAATTCAGGATCTAATCAAGGTTTTGCAGATGAAGTTTTAAGGCTTGTTAATATCGAACGTTCTAAGGCAGGACTTTCTGCTCTGACTACAAATGCCACCTTAAAGGCAGCGGCAGACAAGCGTGCACAGGAAACAAAAGTATCCTTCTCACACACAAGACCTAACGGAAGTAAGTTCTCAACCGTGCTTCAGGAATACGGAATTTCCTATAGAACAGCCGGTGAAAATATAGCTTACGGTCAGCGTTCTCCACAGGAGGTTGTGAATGGATGGATGAATTCACCCAGACACAGAGCAAATATTCTGAACGGTAGCTTTGGTAAAATCGGTATTGGTGTGTACCAGTCTGGCGGAGTTATCTACTGGTCACAGTTATTTACCAACTAATCTAGACAATATGCTTTAAGCTAATAGATAATATATTAGGAGGTAGCCCTAATCGGCTACCTCCTAATACATAGAAAGATGACTATATGCCTAAACAAGTTCCTCGCCATATACGCGATAAACATCTTGAGGAAAGCCACATACAGGACAGACTTCGGGAGCGCATAAACCACTAAGGATATTACCGCATTGCATACATATCCATAGAGTTTCCTGATTTTTGCAAAAGACCTGATCTCTAACAACATCATTATAATGCATCTCTAGCTGAAGTCCGTGATTCAAATCTATATTTGCTACACCATTAAATAAGGCCTCAATATCAGTATAACCTTCCTCTTTAGCTATACGAGCATATTCACGGTAAAGCTGATTTCCATTATAGTACTCCTGTTGTGAGGAGGTTAAGAGGGCTTCCTCAGGACTAGGAAGGCTCCCCTCATTCAATTGCCTTAACCATATTCTTGCATGCTCCTTATTATTTCTTTGGAATGTGTCAAAAACATTACCTATCTGAATGTATCCCGCCCGCCTGACTATATCTCCATTTATAGAAAATGTAGTACTCTGCATTAACTCCATATCATAAGCATTTTGCAGATTTGCATAAGTTCGGCTTTGCTGAAAGTCCATTTTTACTCCTTTCATAAATTTAGTCTATATATCATATGAGATTTATTTTATTATGTAATTGTGCATCTACCCTTCAATTCTGGGACTTGCAGGATTGCAGTCTGGCTTTTTAGACATTCCGGCGGTTTGGGTAAGCTTCCATAGATAATAGCATTCCTCTCTAGCCATATGGTCTGCCATTAAAGGAAATAAAGTCCCAAGGATTTGTCCATTCATTCGCTCATCCCGTAGCTCCTCAAGGAATTCTTTGAAGGAGGTCATTAGTATTTCCACCTGCTTGTTCAGCCTGTTTAAGGAAGGAAAATTATCAAGCTTTATCCGTAGATATCCGTTCATCATAGTTGCTTTCAGAAGTAAATCAGTAAACTGCAGCTCATAGTAATTGCTTTTGTCTATTATATCTTTTTCAATAAAATCAAGATTGGCTGATACCGATGCAGCATGACCTATGGCATCTGTCAACCACAGAAGATGATAGTGAAGGGGATGATATAATATCGGTTGATTGGTATTAAGAGAATGAAGGACTGTTAGGTACTCATCCAATTCATTTAACATATCATTTATGAATGATGATGTCAGGTGTATTTTAATATCTGAGCTTAAGGTTAGAGAAAGAAGTAATAGCTTGAACTCCCGCAGTTGCATAGTAAGCTGAAAGGCCTGTTTGGTTATAAGGGCAAGCTCTTCTGTATTTGTTGCATTAGCTGTTTGATCTAAAAGCTGATCAAAGCCAATTATAAAATCTTGTGACCTCTGCAAATATACAACTTCGTTAGGTGATAATGAAAAAAATATAAACCTTGCATGGTCACCCATAATCTGTAGCCAAAATCGGTGTTCCATCAAGGTTATTTCAAATGTTCGGGTTCCGTCCATACCATAACCTCCCTCTGCCGCTTCAGCAGCATTCAAATATGAAAATGCGTATTTCTTTACATTTCATATATATGCGGAAGATAGACAAAATATTGAAAAGAGTTTTACGATAATCCTCTAAAGCCCCGACCGATAATCTCACTTGTATTTGTTATAAGTAGGAAAGCATCCGGATCAGCCTCTTTTATGAATGTTCTTAATTGGACCGCTTGAGCACGGCTCATTACAGTTAAAACGATCTTTTTATCCTGATCGGTAAATGCTCCCTTAGCATCGAAAACCGTAGCACTGCGGCGAAGCTTCTGGGTTATGAAGGTGCATATTGGCTTAGGATCCTTACATATGATAGTGAAGTATTTATTCAAATTTAAATTCTCTATTACACCATCTATCAAGGTGGTTTTCATAAGCAAGCCAAGGATTGATAAGAAACCTGTGGTTAGATCGAATATCAGGAAAGTAGCTACAGTAAGTAAGAAGTCGGTCAGTAAAAGAGCATGTCCTATATCTATATTTGAATATTTTTTTAAGAGCATGGCTATAACATCTGTTCCTCCTGTAGAAGAGCCGATATTAAAAAGTATGGCAGCACCTACTGCAGGAAGTATTACTGCAAATGATAGTTCAAGCATGGGCTCATTTGTCAATGGACCATCTAGAGGCGCAATAATTTCTAGAAGCTGAAGTGATAATGATAAAAGTATTGTGCCATAGGCTGTTCTATTACCAAAGCTTGTTCCTAAAATCAGATAACCGAGTCCTAGTAATATAAGATTTATAATTAATACTATAGTACCTGAGCTGATAACATTTCCCAACAGATTGCTAAGAATAATAGCAATACCTGTAACACCACCTATAGAAAAATTATTAGGAAACTTGAAGAAATATACTCCTACTACTACCAGAAGTACACCAAATGTAATCATTAGGAACTCTTTTATTTTATTGCTTACTAAGTTTTGTGATTTCATCATTAACTCCTATTTAATATAATAGGAAAGTTCGTCCTGTTATATTAAAAAACTCCATTTTATTTAATAGTTCAACATAAATTATGATATTTACAATAAGAAAAGTCAAGCTAA
>SHOH01000132.1 GCA_004294845.1 Anaerolineaceae bacterium | reverse complement strand
ATATCACTTGCTTTAAAATTCTCTCTTACCTGCTCCGCTGTATCTCCCGTTACTAAAGGGATAATTTCCGCCTTCTGGGAGCGCATCCATGCAATGACAATCTGATTTAGTGTAAACTCCTCTAACTCCTTAGATACCTCAAGTAATGCTTCTAGCCTGGCATGGTTATGACTACCATTAAATAATGGCGGTATAGGTCTTTTAGTATCATTATAAAAGCCTTGCAACAGTGGTGAGTATGCCAATAATGGGATATCGCGGTCCAAGGAGAAATCCATGATATTATCATCAATGTCGATGTGGAACCGGTCAAGAACACATGGGTTTGGACGCAGATAAGTCATTCTGTTCTGTAAACAACAGAATTTAATAAATCCTTTCTCATCACTTATACGCATCCCATCCGCGAATCTCCAAGCGGTGTAATTGCTTGCTCCAAGATAGCGGATTTTTCCATCTTTATGAAGACGGTCAAAGGCTTCTAAAGTCTCGCTTAATGGTGTGTTGCGATCATCGGTATGGGCATAGTACAAATCGATGTGATCTGTTTTCATAAGTTTCAAACTAATTTCACAGTTCTCAATTATCTGTTGATATTTCAGACCTTTGCCTATACCTTTTTTGTCAAAACCTACTTTTGTAGCAAGGAAAACTTCATTTCTTTTTCCAGTTCTCTCAAACCAGTTACCAAGATAATTCTCGCTTTCAGTCCCTACACAGCCCTCTACCCAATGTGCATAGTTGTTTGCGGTATCTATAAAATTACCACCGGCTGACAGGTACTCCTCAATTATAGAATCACTTGTCGCTGTATCAAGACGACTGCCCATATACATAGTTCCTAAAGAGTATTCACTAACTAACTCACCTGTATTTCCTAGTTTTACTTTTTTCATATAGACCTCCTTTACTTAACTGCACCTACTGTAAGTCCACTTACCATGTTCTTAGACGATATCATATATATTAACAATATAGGGATTGTCGCGACAATAGAGCCGGCCATCATAGGTCCCCAGGCAAACACATCACCAACGACCATATTCGCAAGCGCAAGTGTAATGGTTCTTGTTTCCGAGCGCGTAATAATTACAAGAGCATACATATACTCACTCCAGCATAGGGTGAAGGCGAATATTGTTGTTGCAGCCAGACCTGGCTTTGCTAAGGGAAATACTACTTGAATCATTGAGCGAATCCTTCCGCAACCATCAATTTCAGCGGCCTCTTCAATTGCCAGAGGTATCGTTCTAAAATAGGAGGTTAACATCCAAGTTGCGTACGGAATAGTGATCGTGGGATAAATAACAATCAATCCCATCAGGTTATCACGAAGGCCAAAAGTTGTTACTAACATATATAAAGGTATGAATAACACAGACCTAGGCATCAAGTATGAGTAAAGCACACTATTACTTAAAATTTGCTTGCCACGGAAATCTAATCTGGCAAATGCATACCCAGCAAAAGCACTAATAGCAACCGAGCCTACTGACACGATAAAGGATACAAAAAAGCTATTCCACAAACTGGGCAGAAAATTTCTTTTAACAACTAAATCAATATAAGATTGCACAGTTGGCTTCTTGGGCCATAGTGATGGCTTCATGTTATATATTTCCGAGTTTACTTTGAATGATGTGTTAAGTGTCCAATATACAGGTAAAAGAGACACGATCACAAGTAAGAGAAGTAGTAATGTAATCAACACATTCGATAATTTAATCTTTTTCATTTAATCCACCTCTGATTTCTTAAAGCGATTTGTTATAATCGTTACCAGAATAAGTAGGAATGGCATAGCAATCATAGATGATGAAATCGCTTTTGATAAATTAAGGTTCATGAAACCAACCGTGTATCCGTAAGTTGAAAGAATTTGAGTTGCATTTCCCGGACCGCCACCTGTTAACAACCATACAATCTCAAAGTCATTGAATGTCCAGATAGTTGTGATTAATGTAGAAAGAATTAATACGTCTTTGATTGATGGAATTGTAATATGCAAAAACCTGATAATAGCATTTGCACCATCAATTTGAGCAGCTTCATAATAATCTTCAGGTATAGACTGGAGACCAGCCAACAAAGAGATTGCTATAAAAGGAGCTCCTCTCCAAATATTCGCAACAATGATTGACACCATTGCTAATTTTGGATCATAAAGCCAAGGTACAGGGGCATTTACAATGTTTAGTGACATCAAAATGTAGTTGAAGAATCCACCAACATCCGAATACATCCAGCGCCAAGTAAGGGCTGAAACAAGAGTTGGAATCGTCCATGGAATAAATAATAATACTCTGGATAAATTTTTTAGTGGAATTTGAGCATTAAGCACCAATGCCATAATCATACCCAATACAACTTTGCCTAATACTGCAAATAATGTATAAACTATAGTGTTCCATACAGATTGACGGAACACCCTATCTCGAACTAAAGTGACGAAATTGTCAATACCCACAAAATCAGCGTTGCCTCCTATTGTTCGATTTGTAACACTTGTCCATAGTGCCCAAATGAATGGAAACAACATAAATACTATCAAATATATTATAACAGGAGCAATAAGACAATAAGCTAAAAGCTCTTTTTTTCTCTCCCTTGAAAGTGCGCGCATAATCATTCACCTCATATGCTATTCACAAAAGCCCTATAAAAAGGGCTTTTGTGAATAGTTATATTCTTATTTATTAAAAATTGCCTCAACCTTTTCTTGTAAAATGTCTGCAGCTTCTTGTGGAGTCATACCATTAACTACTATATTAGCCATTGTCTCATTTAATAGTTTAAGATTGAAGACTTCACCAGCTTTTGGTGTGAATTCACCGGGATATCCGATAAATGTAACACCGTCCATAGACTCAATGAATGGTCTTGTTAAAGGATCTTGCCATTCCGGTTCATCTTTAGAACGCTCGAATACTGGAATGATAGAAGGTACCTCTACATCAATCCAAGATTTGTACCAATCATAATCGAATAAATAAGCAAGAAGTTCTTTTGCAAGCTCTTGGTTTTTAGATTGATTGAAGATGCCAAGATATCCGCCGGCACTTGGTGCGAAGAATCCTGCAGGGCCTGCCGGGATTTGTGCTATACCTGTAACATCATATAATTCCGGGTCATCAGCACGGATTGCTGCAAGTAGTGTCCCTGCGTTACCAACCATTGCTGACTGCCCTGTAAGGAATGCTGTATTGTTGGCAGCATCATCCCAGTTCACAGCTGAAGGAGGAGTGCTTCCGTCTTCCAAGTAGATTTGTGACATATAATCTAATGCTGCAACTGTCTCAGGGCTATTAGCGATAATTGTCTGGCTATCTTCTGCAATAATTGCTCCACCCAGTCCCCAAAGCATTACTTGGTTTAACCACTCGGCGTCTGAATTAGTTGCTCCCAGACCAATACCCGCTCCGTATATACCTTCTGATGGGTTCGTTGTTGCCTTGGCAATCTCTCTAAACTCATCCCATGTTGCGGGAGGGGCATTAAAGCCAGCAGCCTCGAGCATATCTGTTCTGTAGTGAATTGCTACTGAGAAGAATCTTTGTGGAATAGCATATTGTGCTCCACCAAATGTTGTAGGTCCTTTTAGAGCTTCAATTATAGGACCATTCGCTTCTTCGATTGTTGCAATAACATCGCTTACATCTGTCAGAAGTCCCTGCTCATAGAACCGACCTGCTTCTTGATACTGCATAAATGATACATCAGGCAAAGTTTTAGCTTCGATTCCTGAGGTCCATAGAGGCATCATGTTTTCATAAGGAATAAGTTCGACATTAATAGTTACATCATTTTCTTCTCCAAATTGTCTAACTCTTGCTTCAATCATGTTGTTGGTAGTTTCATTAACAACTCGCTGCAGCCATACTGTCAGTTCTCTTTGTCCGTCGGGAGTTTCTGCTGTGCCATCTGACGCTCCGCCTGCCGGAGGAGTTTTTGTTCCTGTTCCAGGTTCGTCTGTTGTATCTTTTTTGCTACATGCTGCAAGTGTGCTTAACGCCATGATAGATACGAGTACAAGTGCCAAAATTCTTTTTTTCATATTATCTCTCCTTTTAATATGTTTTATAGTTATAATTAATCCACACAATCATTTCTCCCTCTGTGCGGTTTAAACGAGTATAATAGGGAACTGCCTTAATAGTTACATTCTCTGTAGCCTTTCCTAGCTCGCGATAGAGCTCGTCTTGGTTCCAGCAAGCTGTGCTTCTTTTAAAACCGTCTGCCTCCAGTACAACAACCCCGCCGAGCAACTCTGGGTCATACTGTTCTCTAACCTTGTTGGAGTTAATTGTGAGGTCATGCAAATTTGCACCATTATCTATTTCTTCAAGACAGTAGATAATAGGACCTCTCTCCAATGCAATTTTCCCACAATCATCAATAACTTCAGGTCTTGCTTCGATGAGCCGAACTCCTAGATCAAGTGATAACTCTACTTTGTCACCGGAGGTCCATTCGCGGTTAATTATGATGAAACCATCTTTGACTAAAAAATCTTCTGTATGAGCCCCATTGATGATTACTTTAAATGTCTTGCTCCAAGAGGGTAGCCTAAGGTTCAGGGAAAATGTAAGACTCCTGTCCAGTTCAAGCTCAAACTGAATATCTGATTCCCATGGATAATTACTCTTTTGAGATAGCTTAACAAGATCGTTACCTATTTCAAGTTCTGTTTCACTATTTATATATAAATGAGTATAAATGTTATCTTCATCTATAGAGTAAATATAACCACTAAGTGACATCATTAGCCTGGCAAGGTTCGGGGGACAACAGGCCACCTCAAACCACTCTTGCCTCATGAGCGTTAAGTGGGACCAATCCTCAATCATATTTTGATACGCTTCCGGTACTGCAGTTAATGGATTCGAATAGTAGAATCTGTCACCCGAAAGGGAAATTCCCCCGCGAATATTGTTGTATAAGCAACGCTCCATGATATCTCCATATTCTCCCTTTGGAGAATCATTCAACAATCTGTGTGCAAACATGACAAGTGCAATGGAAGCACATGTTTCGTTATATGACATGGAATTATATAAGTCATAATCATAAGTGAAACGCTCACCTCTATAGTTGGTACCGACACCACCTGTGATATACATCTGCCTTGTTGTAATGTTCTTCCATAACTCGTGACAGACTTCAAGAAGGCGCTTATTATCTTCTAACTTGGCTACATCTATCATTCCACAATATAGATAGAGGGCTCTTACTGCATGACCGGCTGCCTTGTCCTGCTCATACACTGGCTTGTGCGCTTGGTAGTAAGCATACTTTCCTTGCATATCGAATCTATATTCACGATTCTTAATTGCTTCTCCACGCGCTTCACATTCGATATCGAAGAAGTGTGGCTCTGTACCTCTCTCTTCAATAAAGAAGGAGCTTAATTCGAGATATCTCTCAACCCCAGTTTCCCTATAAAGTTTAACCAGTGCTAATTCAATCTCCGGATGCCCATCATAACCCGGAATTTGACCTTCGCCTCTTCCTATCACCTTGTAAACCAAATCTGCATAACGACAACAGATATCAAGAAGTTTCCTCTTCCCTGTAGCCTGATAATAAGCAACTGCACCCTCAATCATATGTCCCAGACAGTAAAATTCGTGCATTCTTTTAAGGTAAGTGAAGCGCTTTTCCGGTTCAATAGTTTGATAATAAATATTGAAATAACCATCCGGTTCTTGGATTGCCTCGATCATATCAACTACTTTGTCCACCTTCTCAATTAGACTCTCGTCCCAGCGTAAGGAAAGACTGTATGAAACGGCTTCAATCCATTTCGCTATGTCTGAATCCCAGAAGAAGTGTGGCTTGTGGGGGTCGCCGGGTTTCCACTCTAATTTTAAGGAGTCAATACGCCCAGTTTTCAAGAGTTGCTCGTATTCCATCGGTAAAGTAACATTCAGAATCAGATCTTGCATTGTACTCCAAAATCCTTCTTTTATAGAACTTTTTGTAAAAAGTACCTCAGTTCCTTTCGTATTTTTCATTGCTCCAATATCATTTTTATTTACCACGACCTTTTACCTCCGCATAGTAGTCCGATTCAAAATAATTAATATATTTTGCCGAAATGTATATATAATATAACAATATTTCGAAAGTTGTAGTATAATATTAACATAGAAGTACATATTTGTAAGTATATCAAATACTATATAAGGTGGACAATTCTCACTATGATGAATCATTTATACTTTCCAATCAATATACCTGTTACATATATCTCCTGTGGAAATCTCTTTCATAAAGGACCTTGGATTCACAGCGAGCGAATTATTGATAGTTTTGTAATAATCGTTGGCGTTAAGGGAATCGTTTATATCCAACAAGACGACGAACATTACGAAGTAAAACCCGGATGTATGTTGTTATTACTTCCGGGGCATCGACATAAAGGCTATAAGATTTCTGATAAAGAGATATCATTTTACTGGGTGCATTTTATGCTGAAAGAGCACGAGATAGTGAATGAACAAGAAGCAAATCGAATATTCAGATCCAGTGCTTACTCTGAACGAGCGCAACATGCCCTGTTGCCAATATTCAGTAGCTTTGATGCGGATAGTAAGATTGATATCTTATTTCGACAATTGGTTCATGCCAGAAAAGAGCCACAATATACTTCTCTTGCAGCTGATTATCTCTTGACCTCGCTTATTATTTCTCTAACTCATCGCCATCTAATTGAACTCAAGGATAGTGACAGTTATAAACAGGGTATGCAAACCTTTGAATTGATTACCGAGTGGATGAAACTGAACTACAGTAAGGACATAACAGCGGCTTCGGTTGCTAGACAGTTTAATTATAATCCAAATTATTTTTCAAAAATCTTTCGAGAAAGGACTGGTATGTCTTTTACTACCTACCTTAATGTTCTAAGAATCAATAATGCAAAAGTTTTGTTGTTCCAGACAAGTCTTAGAGTTAATGAAATCGCATATGAAGTTGGCTTTAGAGACGATAAGTATTTTATGCGTGTATTTAAAAAGATGGAAGGCTTGACCCCAAATCAATATCGTAACTCGTTTTACCGTACTTATATGAATGATCATTAATATAGATTACACTTTTGATTCAGCTGCATTATGATAAATTAAGGCTTCCAGAGTTTTTTCATGCTTTGGAAGCCTTTGTTTGTTGTACGCTGCCACATTATTAAAAACCTACCTATTATTATAAAAATCATCTACATAATCCAGCATGGGCTGTATATGGTCAGCTCTTATCATTAGAAAGTCTAA
>SHOH01000274.1 GCA_004294845.1 Anaerolineaceae bacterium | reverse complement strand
TGGGAAATACTTATAGTAATATACCTGAAGATGAACTAAGAAATACCGCTAATGTCATGCAGACAACCTATGATAAGATTAGATATCAATATGGTACCATGTATTCATATAGTGATATTCGTATTACAAGTCAGTTTCGTACCTTTGTTGGGATGGATTATGCTTCACATATCGCAAGTCTTCCATCATTTAATAAGGTGAAAGAACAAGCCAAGGAGACAGAACTAAACCTATCAAAGTATATGCAACGCTGGTATGGTACCTACAAGCTACCTACGAATATTCATGTAGTACCGTTAGGATATGATGTAAGTGACCATCTTAGAAAGTATGGTATTGACTATCATGAAGATTTTTGGATTAAGGATGGTTATATCATAGTTAATTTTAATATAGAAAGCTATGACAAGAATAATAATCAAAACCTATCCTATACCAATGGTTATAACTATCTTAATAAGAGACATTGTTCAATGTGGGTAACTGAAGGTGGGGTGGCAGAAAAGAAAGATAATACAGGAGCAGCTTTTAGCCTTAGAGCAGGGGACATGGTTTTTTATTGGTGTAGTAAACGCCATTCAGACGATTACATGGGTAGATTGTATTAGAATAAACCTTTAATAAAGTAAAGTTTATATAATTGATGTAATAAACTTATTATTTCTTTAAGTTTGTTACATTGAGTTAAAAAATTTATGCAGATAATAATGTAAGACAACAGCTTTGAGGATTAAATATTTTTCGCACTAATAAGGCCCTATGTTATAAGTATTTGTATCACATTTATGGTAAAATATAAGAAAACTTTTACGCAAAGGATGAATTTTACCATGAGCAATACTTTAACAAGAGATAAAAAGCGAAAGCTGCAGGAAAAAGATAAGGGTATTATTGATTTTGTTAAAATACAAAATCATATGTTTCCCGATTTAATCAAGAGACTGGGGTCAGTACAGGATCCACGACATCAAAGCTATACTATTTATGGTACAGACACATTGCTTTATCTTGTTGTTTTAAAAAACATTTTCTCTCTTCACACTATGAGGGGTATGAATGACTGGTTTTATGATGGCAACTGCCATAAAAACTTAGAAAAGCTTACAGGTAATGAAATCCCTGACATACCTCATTATGATACCATTAACGATTTTCTGGAAGTCCTTTCACCAGATGAACTTGATGAAATAAGAATAGAAATGGTCAAGCGACTTATTCGCTCTAAAAGCTTTTATCCGTCCAGATTGCCTGGTGGACAGTGGATATTAATTATGGACGGAACAGGACTCCACCACTTTGAGGAAAGACACTGCGAGAACTGCCTAGTAAAAGAGATAATAGACAAGGAAGGAAAGAAAAAGAA
>SHOH01000273.1 GCA_004294845.1 Anaerolineaceae bacterium | reverse complement strand
TCACCTAGATCTAGATTATCGCTGTTGCAATTGCATTCGCTAGCATTTCAAATTTGTATACATTACCCTCGATATGGACATTGACAGGAATGCTCTTACTGGTAGTATTAAGAGTTACAAGAACAACACTTCCATCAGGATTCTTAAAAGCAGTTATCTCTATGTCCTTAGTATATTTTGTAAAGCCAATCCTCTTAGCACCCTTCTTTATATGTTTGCTAAAATGCCCTATATAATCAAAGGAAAGCTTCACATCTAATTCATCTTTGTTGGTATCAGCCATTATAGGCGCATCACAGAAGTTATTCACATGGTTAGGACCGCCCTTTTCATCAAGTAGCAAATTCCAATCTAAAAATCCAGTCATACCTCCATTCAGATTACCGATAATATCATGAGCATACATCTGAGCATTATGTAGCTGGTCGGCAGAAAAACGGCTATATTCCACGCAACCCTCTGTGAATAACAATTCCTTATCCGGGAAAAGGTCATGGGCGATATTAAGTGCATCAAAATGATCTCCCGTATACCAATGGAAGGCAATACCGTCAACCATTTTATCAGTATCCTTATCAATGGTCGCACATGCTCTCTCAACAATCTTCTCTTTATTATGATCCCAAATATTAATCTTAATATGGGCCAAGCCATTCTCTACTAATGTAGGATAGAGATAATCGCGAAGAAATACCTTCTCTTCCTCACCGGAAAAGATGCAAGAATCCCAAGTCTGAACAGCCAAGGGCTCATTCTGTATAGTTAGACGAGATACCTTAAATCCTCTTTTCTCATACTCTTTGATATAGCGACAGATATATTCTGCCCAGAATTTGTGATATTCCATCTTTAGCTTTCCGCCAAACCTTCTGTCTCCATTGGTCTTCATAAATGCTGGAGGTGACCAAGGAGTCAGCATAAAGTCCAAGCTCTCACCTTTTGTCTCTTCTGCTGCTTTAAGCATTGGAAGGATATATTTCTCATCTCTTTCCAGTGAGAAGGATTTCATCTCTCTATCATCCGGGTCACTCATGGCCTCATACATACCCAGTGAAAAATCACAACTGTCAATATGACTTCTAGCCATATTATAAGAGTTACCATCTTCACCAAAATAAAGCTCCAATACCTTCTTCTTATTCTCATCTCCCAGCTTGGAGAATATATATCCGGATGCCTCCGTTATCGCACCACCAAATCCGATTATTGTTTGATATTCTATATTCGGATAGAGATTAACTACATTATTCTCTCCGCCTTCCTCAGATTGATGCTCTGTCACTATTATTTTCTTTATTCCATCTTCATAACTAGTGGTAATCAGCTTCATCATTATTCTCCTTATCCTTATTAATTTTTCTTTTTT
>SHOH01000011.1 GCA_004294845.1 Anaerolineaceae bacterium | reverse complement strand
TATTACATCAGAGAAACGAGGTACTCTTATGTTTGATTTTACAATCGGAATACAAAATAATGAGCTAGACGGATGTAAAATAAATACCAGAAAAGCTGTTAGAGGAGTTATATTAGATGATAATAATCTACTGATGATTCATACCAATAAGGGTGACTATAAATTTCCAGGTGGTGGGGTTGACCAGAATGAGAGCAAGATGGAAGCTCTCGCAAGAGAAATCGAAGAGGAAAGCGGATATATTGTTAAAACAGTAGACAGGCAAATCGGGCAGATTATCGAAAGATATAAAGATAAATATGAGAAAGATACTATATTTGAGATGATATCTTCGTATTATCTTTGTAAGGTATCAAAAGTACGAAAAGCTCAACACTTAGATGACTATGAGGCAGAAATGGAATTTAGCCCGATATGGATTGATGTAGAGGAAGCAATAATACATAATGAAATGTTGTTAGATAAACAGATAGACGTTAATCGTTGGCTTATGAGAGAGGTTATGGCCTTAAAAGAGATTAATAAAGTAATAATTTCTTATCGGTAATATTATGTAGTATGAGCAAATAAATGATGCCTAGAATAATTGAAGACTAAGGCAAGATGCAGGGGGGGAATTATGTTATACGCAGATGATTTTAGAAGAATTGCGCGTGACAGTTTAAATGGTAGATGGACAACGGCTGTGGGTACCGGTTTTGTAGCGGGATTATTTGGAATAACGTATTTTAATAATAGAAATATTTTTGATTTTATCTTTAGAAGAGGCGAAGATAGTGGATTGATAAGGGTTACATATGGAAGTCTTGGAGCAATTCTACAACCATATTTGGGATTATTATTATTTGCTTTATTATGGAGCATTATTTGTTTTGTTGTAGGAGGTGCTGTCACCTTGGGTTACGCACGATTTAATATGGAGTTAGTAGCAAAGGATAGAAGAACTGTATTTTTTTCTGATCTGTTTTGCCAGTTCCATAGGATAGGTGCGGGATTTGTCATGCAGCTTCTTCGTGGGTTATTTGTATTTCTTTGGTCGCTTCTGTTGATTATTCCGGGAATTATAGCATCATATAGTTATAGCATGACTGCTTTTATTATGGTGGATAATCCAGAATATGGTGCATTGGAAGCCATAACTGCTTCAAAGAAAATGATGATGGGAAACAAGTGGAGACTATTCTGCTTGCATTTTAGCTTTATTGGATGGAATATCTTAAGTGTACTTACCTGTGGCATAGGCCATTTGTGGTTGGTTCCATATATAGAAGCTGCGAATGCTGCTTTCTACCTTGAGTTGATAGAAAACCCTAATAACTTTTATTATAATGAGCATACGAGAATGGATTATCTTGAGGATCATAGCACACAGAACAATGTAATTAAATAATAGATAGTGATTATTAAAAGTATAAAATAGTATGAATTTTGTCCCTATATTAAGGAAGTATCATGAGAATGCTAAATAAATAGACGGAGATTGGAAGAGAAAGAGAGTGTTGTTTCATGACAAGATACATAGATCTGAGTCAAGATATTACCCATGATATGCCTGTTCATCCTTATGATGACAAAGTGAAGCTATATCAAGATAAATTCTTGGACAAGGATAAATACGTTAGTTATAAGCTTGAGAGTTGTATGCATTCAGGTACACATATTGATACACCGATGCATTTGACCAATAGAGAGACATATATCAATAAAATTCCCATAGATAAATTTATCGGAAGAGGCGTTCTGCTCGATGTTAGGTATGAAAGCAATATAAAATATAAGGGCGAATATTCTAATATGATAGAGGAAGACGATATAGTATTATTATTTACTGGACATAGTGATAGATATGGAACAGAAGAGTATTATACAGATCAGCCTGTAATAGATGAAGAGTTGGCGGATTTCTTTGTTCAAAAGAATATTAAGATACTGGGCATGGACTTACCTTCACCAGACAATTATCCATTTGAGATTCATAAGATATTATTCGCCAACAATATATTGATTATCGAAAACTTGACAAATCTATCAGAACTTATTGCTGTGAAGAACTTTAATGTGATTGCATTTCCTTTAAAGATTAGAGCTGAGGCATCAATGGTAAGAGTTGTAGCTTGCATACAAATATGATTTAGGATAGTTTTTATGGGCTTTTTCTCAATAGGGCTTTTGAAGACCTTTAGTTTTATCATATCATGTAGATTGAATTAAAAATATTAGAAATAAAATGGAAAGTTAACTTGACATTAGTGCCTATATAATTTATAATGGCAATGTAAAGTTAACTTTCCATATTTTAATTATAGGAGATTATCAGTGAGAAACAGATTAGAAGAATTTCGCAAACAAAAATGTCTTAAGCAAGAGGAGCTAGCGGACATTTTAGAGGTTTCAAGACAGACAATCGGCTCCTTAGAAAATGGACGTTATAATCCATCCATTACTTTAGCATTCAAGATAGCAAGATTTTTTGGAGTGACTATTGAAGAAATATTTATTTATGAGGAGGAGGATCATGATTAAGAATAAGTCGTTTTATATCGTTACTATGGCTATAGGGGTTACTCTTATAGTCCTAAGCGTTTTTCTAAGAGGGGAAGAGCTAAAAGTATTTTCAGGTTTATCTATTGGGATAGGAGCGGGTTTATTGGGAATGAGTATAGTCCATCTAATTATGAAGCGTTATGAAGAAAAGAACCCCGAGCTTGCAAGGCAAATTAATATTGATACTATTGATGAAAGAAACATAATCATACAAAATCGCGCAAAAGCAAAGGCTGGCGACATAACTATGTGGCTTATTATTTTGATAGCAATAATAACAATTATAATAAGAGCCCCACTATGGTTTACTTTGCTAGTAATAGCTATATTTCTACTATATAATATATTCATAGTATATTTTATGAATAAGTATCAAAAGGAAATTTAAGAATGGAACCAATATAGTCTATCAAATAATAATCCCGACGGAAGATCCGTCGGGATTATCTGCGTCAAAGAAAAGTATATAGTTTAGATTAGAGTAATTCTTCTATTCTGGCTTCAACATAATTTAAGTCCTTTGTAGGCTCGAACCGCTCTACTACATTACCCTTTCTATCTACTAGAAACTTTGTAAAATTCCATTTAATATCCGAGGAATCTTTATAGTTTTCATCATCCTTAGAAAGTATTTCATGAATCTTAGGTGCTAAAGGATGCTCGTCATCAAAACCCTTAAAACCATGCTCATTCTTTAAAAACTTGTAAAGTGGATGAGCGTTTTCACCATTTACTTCAATTTTAGCATGGATTGGATAGGTGACACCATAATTAGATTCACAAAATTGTTGTATTTCATCCGCTGTTTCAGGGGCTTGATTTTTAAATTGATTGCAGGGAAAATCTAGAATAACTAACCCCTTATCGGAGTATTTATTATATAATTCCTGTAGTGAAGTATATTGTGGTGTAAATCCACAATGTGTCGCTGAATTAACAATTAACAGTACTTTACCTTCATAAGCTCCTAAGTTTGTTTCGTCTCCATTTCTTTCCTTAACATTAAAGTCATATACCTTCATAATGTTACCTCCTTAAATTTTATATAAATCATGATTTGTATTTATCATCAAACATATATTATACAACTTAATTGTATACAATATATATAGGTCTGTCAATCTTTTTTTTACTATATAGGATTTGATTTATTAAAGGCCATTGTAATGCAACTTATAAGATTATTTACACATAAGAAAGGAGCTGCTTTACAACAGCTCCATATACGTTATTCAACAACTTTACTAAGATATATAATGCTACTAATCATTCGATGCCTCAGCATCTTCATCATTAGCCAATATAATATGAACCTTATCAATTCTATTCTTATCTACAGATGCTACTGTAAATTTAGCATTATTCTCTGTCACTGATTCGCCTTCCTCGGGAAGATGATCAAGGAGATATATTATGTGTCCTGCAATAGAGTCATAATCAGAGGACTCTATATCCAGCCCCAAAGCATCATTTATATCATCCAGCTTTGTGTTACCATCTACTATAAACTCTTTATCTGATACTGCTTGTATGCAGTCTTCTTCGTCTTCATCATATTCGTCCCGAATTTCACCGACTATTTCTTCAAGAAGATCTTCGATGGTTATAAGTCCTGCAGTTGCACCATATTCATCAAGAACAATGGCAAGTGCGATTGAATCTTTTCTCATTTCTATCAAAAGCTCAGAAGTTTTTTTAAATTCATAGGTAAAATAGGGCTCTCTGATAATGTCAAGGATATTAAAATCCGCAACATTTCCGTTATAAAAAAAGATATCCTTAAGGTTTACAATTCCTATGACATTATCACGATTTTCTGAGTATACGGGAAGCCTAGTGTACTTGTCTACTGAAAATAATTGTACCAGTTCATCATAGGTTAGGTCCACGCTGGCAAAGGACATATCAATTCTTGGTACCATGACATCCTTAGCCAAGGAATCACCAAAATCAACCACATTAGTAATCATTCTGCGTTCTTCACTTTCAAGAACACCCTCTTCATGGCTTACCTCTAGGATTGTCCTAAGCTCGCTTTCAGTCATAGGTGTTGGCTTTTCATTTGGATCAATCCGAAAGAGTCGCATCACACCGTTACATAATTTATTGATAATAAATATTATAGGGGTTAATAGCTTTGTTATTACTAATACCGGTCCAGCTATTTGAAGTGCAATCTTTTCAGCCTTTATAGCGGATATGGATTTCGGAGTTATTTCTCCGAAAACAAGGATAACTAGTGTCAGGACACCAGTTGCAAGGCCAACCCAGTTATTTCCCCAAATATCAATTGCCATAGTAGTTGCAAGAGCAGATGCTGATAGATTAACTACATTATTACCGATTAACAGTGCACTGAGCATCTTAGTCGGGTCTTCAATCAGCTTCAAAGCAACCTTTGCGCCTCTTATATTATCATCAGCAAGACTTCGCATACGAAGTTTGTTTATTGCTGTAAGGGCAGTTTCTGATCCTGAAAAAAATGCAGACAAAAGTAATAGTATCAACAATATGACCGCTCGCGCGGCGTCACTCGAATCCAACAAATCATCTCCTAAAATTATAAAAATTGTTAAATGATAATCATAAACTAAATCATATATGATTTATCATCTTACAGGATAAGGTATTAAAAGTCAATATAATGGTTGGCAATTCTGGTTTTTTATTAATTATGACAATTAGTTTTCTGTATTATAATATATGAAATATTATCACTTAAAAAAATGCTATGTTCAAATCTTTATTTCCTATTGTTAATACATTGTATTTAGTGTAACATCGAAAATGTAGGTTTTATTTTTTGGATGCAATTGTTTCCAAATATTAATACAACAATTATTAACTTACTATAATACAGAGATAAGAGGTATTGAATGAGAAAGAAGTCCCATATTTCACTAGCTAAGTTTCTTGTACATAACAATAAGGAGCATCAGCTGAGCGAGCATAAGAAGGCATTTTATATAGGAAGTATCCTACCGGATATTAAACCGTCATTCTTAACAAGACGACATACAATAGAAGAGACCTTTGATATACTCATCGATGAGATTAAAAGAATTACTGTTGATTATGATTTCAGTAAGGGAATTAGCGGATATTATGCGAGACATCTTGGAATAATTACACACTACTTAGCTGACTATTGTACCTTTCCACATAATTCATGTTATACAGGTTCTATGACTGACCATGTATACTATGAAAAGGAAATGAAATATCAATTACGAGAGTATATCCAATTGGATGATATTCATCGGTCAACAGTTCAAGAGCAAATGCTACATACATTTGATGAGATAATACAATTTATTAAGTCGACACATAAAGAATATCTAAAAGCCTTTAAGGCTGTAAAACAGGATATCCGATATATAATCGAGCTCTGTAGTAGAGTAGTAGAGGCCATTCTATCATTTTTCAATATGGCATTTGAGTCTATTCAGACAAAAACAGAGCAAGCACTACAATTTAATCATTCGTAAACATAAAGAAGGTGCCAACTACGGTACCAGGCACCATGAATTCGGTGGCTGGTACCCGCAGTTGACACCTTCTTTTGTAAAACGTACCAGGCATCGTTTTTTTATAAGGTAGGTGTATGACGGATGCGAAGTATTTTTGTTATTTCCGCAATGTAAAGGGTGTGGGGATCACCGTTTCTATACCATGTGTTAACTAGTCTTTCTTCCAGTAAACCATCTGTGCTTAGAGGCTGTCTAAAAAGTTTCTTGCATATAAGCACATGATTTGCTTCATCAAAATACGGTGTATCTTCATATCGGACCACGGTTAATCCTGATTTTTCTATTTTATTCTCGTTGCGACCGGATACTGTACCAAGATAATTAAGGGTTTTGCGATATTCTTTATCAAAAAAACTTAGAGAAAATGTATCTTCTCTGTCTACAAATTCTTTAGTATATCTTTGTGGCCTTATTACGACATATGCAACATTCTTGCCATACATAACACCCAACCCACCCCAGGAGGCCGTCATAGTATTAACCTTTTCCTCGTTTCCTGCAGTAATAAGCATCCAGTCCTTTCCGATTAACTGAAAGGGATTTTTGCGAAATTGCTCAGCAGTGATTATTTTATAATGGTTCATTCCTTCATCCTCCATAATTTTAGATAAATTATTAACTATTTTTATGTTATATACGATAAGCAGATTAGTCAAGTAAAAGGATACATTTTATTTGACAATTTTTTATATAATAGGAAAGTTCGTCCTATTATATAAAAATGCTCCGCAAGGATGCGCACTCGCGCGTAATGTATATGTTCGCATACGCTCACCGCGCTCGGCGCTAGAGTTTCGCAAGCGAAACTCTTTCTTGTACGAGCAAATTATGCCCTGTTTTATAAATTTCACAATCAATATTACTTTGCATATATTGTATATGAAGCTTTGTTATTAAGGAGTTAAGAGTATGACAATCCATGTAGTACAGCAGGGTGAAACCCTAAGTACGATAGCGGAACAATATGGCGTTACTACAGAAAGATTAATTATAGACAATGAGCTGCCAAATCCCGAGAATTTAGTAGTTGGACAGAGCATGATAGTAAGAATACCCACACGGGTTCATACCATTGTAGAAGGAGATACACTTACTGGGATTGCTGAAACTTACGATGTCACGATCGATCAGATTCTTCGAAATAATCCATGGGTAGCAGCCCAAGAAGCATTAGAGCCTGGCCAAACCTTGCTTATTGCATACGAAGAAGACCCTGTACTGGATACAGCACTGATTATTGGTTACCTCTATCCCTTCATTGACCGAGATGTACATCGGAAGACACTTCCCTTTCTTACCTATCAATCACTATTTACTTATGGATTCACACCTGCGGGAGACTTGGTGCCTATCCAGGATGAAGAGCTTATAGCCATAGGATATGAGATGGGGGTACCTCCTATTATGGTGTTAGCACCGATGAATGCGGAGATGAATTTTGATACGCAGATTGCCCATGATATGTTCGTAAATCAAGAGGGGCAGAATAGGTTAATAGAGAATATTATCGCTACTATGCAGGAAAAGGGATATATAGGTCTTGATATTGACTTCGAATTCATACAGCCTGAGGATAAGGAACTATTTATTGGTTTTATATCAAATGTTAAGAACCGCCTAGAACCCTTGGGATTACTTACTCTGGTAGCACTTGCACCAAAGACTTCTGGTGAAATGACAGGGCTACTGTATGAAGCTCATGATTATCCTGCCATAGGTGCGATTGCTGATTTAGTTCTTCTTATGACATACGAATGGGGATACCTTTTTAGTTCGCCCATGCCAACAGCTCCACTTAATAATGTCAGACAGGTACTGGAGTATGGAGTATCAGTAATACCTAATGAAAAAATACTTATGGGAATACCAAATTATTGCTATGATTGGGCTCTTCCATTCATAAGAGGTGAAAGCATGGCGGAGTCCCTCAGTAACCAAGAAGCTATTGTTCGTGCGGCACAGTATGGTGTGACAATAGAATTTGACGAGATTGCGCAGGTTCCTTTCTATTACTATACAAATGAACAAGGAGTAGAGCATGTAGTATATTTTGATGATGCCAGAAGCATGGATGCTAAATTACGATTAATTCCTGAGCTACAGCTACGAGGTGCGGGAATATGGCAGATAATGAACTTCTTCCCTGCCTTATATATGGTAATAAATGAATTATTCACGATAGAGGAAGGATAATACAAAATAACTGGTGAAATAAAAGCAATTTCAATAAGGATGACTGCAGAGTTATATCTTCGCTGAGGATATGTCTGCAGTCCAACTTATTTAAAGATGTCGTAAGTGATTTTTAAATTAAGAATCATTTAATATTATTAAATAAATAACCACAAAAAATGTATTGACATGAAATGTTTCATGATTTATAATATATGAAAGCGCTTGCATTGATGAATTTGTATTATACATATAATTAATAATTGAAAATCCGACAAAATATATAAAGACTGAACAAAAATATTGGATATAAATTTTATTATAATGGTTAAGCGTTTACATTAGGAGGTTATTATTATGATAACTATGAAAGATATTGCATTAGAAGCAGGTGTTTCACTTGCCACGGTATCAAGAGTTATTAATAAAAAGGATAATGTCAGCGCAGAGGTTAGGGAAAAAGTCGAAAGAATAATTTTAGAGCAAGGATATAACCCCAACAATGCAGCAAGGGCGCTTGCCAAGAAGAGAACGAATACAATAGGAGTGGTTGTAAATAATCTTCATGATCCGTTTTATCATGACTTAATCAGAGGCTTTGAGGATGGAGTGCAAAATACTAGCTATAAGGTTATTTTTTGCAGTGTTCTTGGTGGCGATGTGGATATGAAAGAAAGTTATATTAAATATCTTACCAATGGTGTAGTTGATGCTGTTGTATTATATGGTTCTTATCAATCTGATGAGAATATTGTGAAATATATCAGAGATACTGACTTAAATTATGTTATGATAGAAAATGACATAAAGGAGTTAAATTGCAATAAGCTTCTAATTGATAACTATAATGGCTCTATAAAAGCAGTAGAACATTTAATTTCTATGGGACATAGGGATATTGCCTACATATGTGGTAATCCAAATAAAAAGGTATTTGTAGAACGTTTAAATGGATATCTTAATGCGATGCAAAATAACAACATGCACATTGAAGATGGTTTTATGCAATATACAACAACTGACTATCATTCAGGTTATGAAAAGATGATTAATCTTATGAATTTGAAATCAAAACGACCGACTGCGGTTCTATGTGCAGATGATGCAATAGCTTCCAAGGCGATTATGGCTGCATTTGATTTAGGGCTGAGGGTTCCTGATGATATATCCATTATGGGGTATGATAATCAAACAGTTTTACCCGATAAGTATAGAGGCCCGAACATCACATCCATAGCACAGCCCTTGTTTGAAATTGGACAAGAGAGTATCCAACTACTGGTCGATCAATTAGATAATAATAAGCGTAATGATTACATTAGAAAAATTTATGATACATACTTGGTAGAAGGAGAAACCGTAAAATCAATATAATTGTAAATGCATATTGATTTTGTTTTTATAGTAAATGTAAGCGCTTGCAAATATTTTAAGATAAGGAAAGCTATGGATATTGTAGATAATGTCTAAGTTATTCAAAAAATACGAGAATATATTAGTAAATATTGGATTATTTATTGACTTGTACTTGTTTTGCCTTGCAAAATATATTGGAAAGCGCTTGCAGTGGATATTATACTTTTTTAGAAAATAGAAACTTGATATAACTTATAAATATACTTGCAAAGGTGGAAGTAGTGATGAATGAGAAAAATGATTGTGTAATGAGATATGTTGCAGGAATTGATGGCGGTGGAACAAAGACGGCCTGCATGATTTCAGATAATAAGGGCAATATATTATCCTACGTTATTACTGATGGATCAAATCATCAGATATATGGACTATCTCGTGCGGTTAGAAATGTTACTAAATCAATTCAATTAGCCTGCTCATATGCAGGATTAAGTCAGAACAGGTTATCTTACATATATATGGGTATGGCAGGAGCTGATTTACCTGAAGACATAATTAGCCTTACATCAGCTTTTAAGAAGGAGTTTGGTGGAATACCTTTTGAAATTGTAAATGACAGATGGAACGCTTTTGCCTGTGAAGCAAATGATATTGGTGCTGTATCCATATGTGGTACAGGTAGCAGTATGGCAGTGAGAGGCAAAGGAGGTAATGTATATTCTACCCGAGCATTACGTTATGTTCTGGGTAATTATGGTGGAGGGAACCATCTTTCAGAAATGGCGTTGCATCATGCTTTTCGATGTGATGAAAGTACCGGTAAATATACAAGGCTGGTTGAGGAACTTCCTAAGTACTGCGACTGCTCATCAATGGATGAATTGGCTAATCAGATTTATTTAAGTGAATATAAATTTTATAAAAAATACAACATATCAAAACTAGTTTTCAGATTAGCATTTGAAGGAGATATGATCTGTAAAAATATTATTAGTAATATGGGGATGGAAATGGGATCCATGGTAGCGGGACTAATAAAGAAAGCTGGTTTGGAACATGAAGAAGTTCCTGTGGTTTTATCTGGGACCTTATATGTAACGGATGTTCACAAGCAATTAATGCAACCATTTGAACAGGAATTAAGGCTTACGGTTCCGTTGGCAATATTGCAACTTGTCACATGTCCTCCGGTTATTGGGGCCATATTTATGGCTCTGGAGAAAATTAATGTTAGGCTTACAATAGAAGAAAAGTCCAAGATGAAATCCTATGATAGGCTGAACGAAAATCTAGAGAACGATATTGTATTAGATGAAATTATGGAGGGATGAATTATGAAGCGGGGAATGTTTATATATCCTTGGGATGTTATAGATTCTGGTATTGATGAAACAATTAAGCATCTTAAGTCAATGAATATTGACTACATTTCAATAGCGGTTATGTATCATGCTGCTAAAGTATTGCTTCCCCATAATCCCAAGCACCGTATGTACATAAATGAGGGTGGAACAAGTTACTTTAATATTGATCAAGAAAATTATGAAAAGCTTATTCCAAAAAGAGATACCTTACTTGATACATATAATGGAGAATTATTAAAGGATATAATTACTCATTTTCATGCGGCAGGTATAAGGGTATGTGCATGGACAGTGATGTTCCATAATGATTACCTTGCAAAAAAGCATCAGGATTGTTCTTTGATGAACTGTTTTGCTGAGAGTTCTCCTACAAATCTATGTCCATCTAATCCTTTCGTATATTCATATGGACTTAATGTAATCCGTGATATCTCTCGTCTTGGAGTAGACGAAATACATTTAGAAAGTGTTGATTATGCAGGATTTATCCATGGGGATCATCACGAAATGCAGGCTTATGAAGATACAGCAAGTTTAGATTGTTTACTGGGTATGTGCTTCTGTCCTCATTGTAGAGAGAATGCTATTAGAAAGAAAATAGATGTAAATAGATTATTAGAGCTTATAAAAAAGGAAATTGAAGCATTTTTTAATTTTGGTGGTCAAATCAAGGAACATTCCGAATATGAACAGCTGCTATCATCATATCTAGAATTAAGGCAGAATAGAATTATGTCATTTTATAGGGATGTGAAGGAAATGCTTAAGGCTCAGAATTTGAATATTGCGGTAAAAC
Organism: Anaerolineaceae bacterium; assembly: GCA_004294845.1. Classification (GTDB taxonomy): domain Bacteria; phylum Bacillota; class Clostridia; order Lachnospirales; family Lachnospiraceae; genus Mobilitalea. The sequence continues at coordinate 25,938 of SHOH01000011.1, read as the reverse complement.
CTTTGCTTTGGTTGGCTGGAAACAGTAATCCTTTGCTTTACGGTGTTGACATCGGTAAACTAGAACCCTATACGGATGGCGTGATAGCTTCATATCCAGATTCGGTCGATGGCGTTAAAGAGTTTGTTACTAAAGTTCAGTACATGGTCTCTAAGAAATGCAAGATAACCGGTGGAGTCAGATTAATGGCACCTCATACCATAAAGATAAGTCAGGTAAAGCAATACGTAGATGCTTATAAAAATAGCAAAATTGATGATATCATTTTTTACAATTATGGAATGACACCATGGGTGTTTTTAGAACAGCTAATGGAGGATGGTAATGAAGCATAGGATTGGGTTTATAGGTACTGGAGAGATAGCAATAATTCATGCTAATTCTATAAGGATAGAGAATCCAGAATGGGAAATTGCAGGAGGCTACGATGTTATAGATTCTGCTTGTAGAATATTCTGTAGTATTTATGGGGGAAGGATCTATCAGAGTGTAGAAGCATTACTACAAGATCAAACCATAGATACGGTGTATATCTGCACTCGCCATGACAGTCATGTTACTTATAGTGAAGAGGCCTGTAAAAATGGGAAAAATATTTTTCTTGAAAAGCCTGTAGCACTGAATTATGAGGATGCTAGAAAGTTGCTAAAATGCTGGAAACAGAGACCAGTTCCTTTTACAGTTGGATATAATATGAGAGTTACACCGTCAATATTATTATTAAAGGAAAAATTAGAAGAGCATAATGCCAAGCCCGAAGCCTTCCGTCTTAATATGACTGGTACTCCTTTCATGCAAGGCTGGGCAGGCGATGAAAGGTATGGTGGTGGTGTACTGGTTTGCCAAGGTTCACATATGTTTGATCTAATTGCACATATATTAAAAAGTCCTATCAGTGAGATTTGTGCAGATACCCAATGGCTGCACCAGCCTAAGGAATTAGAACCTAACAGTGCAATTGTTTTAGTTAAGCTTGAAAATGGTGTTTGTGGCACTTTGCTTATGCACGACAGAGGAAATAAAAGCTATCATATTGAACCGGGAGGTGGGATGATAAATTTTACAATTTACTCCGAGCAGGGGACATATGATGTTGATGCCTATGGAAGACTTCGCTATGGTACCAATGATGAGTTAGTTAGTATAATACCATCCGGCCAGAATGATATAGAATACCGATGGGGCTATAGAAATGAAGCTTCGCAATTTAGTAAACTATTAGCTTCACAAGTGACTTCGATTTGTACACTGGATGAAGCGGTTAATGCAGCTGCCGTAGTAGAGGCGGCCAAAAAATCCGTTAGAGAACATCGCTGGGTTTCGGTTGTATATGGATAATATTATAAGTATTTAGAAAAGGATGGATTAGAATGACTGTACATGAAAGGTTTGGATTTAGAAAAGTTATAAACGCTAGGGGTCCTGCTACGATACTTGGAGCAGCAAAAGTACCGGATGATATCAGGAAGGATATCTATGATATTCTTGGTGAATCTGCAGAGATATGGGAATTACAAAGAAGAGCAAGTGAACGCATTGTTGAGTTAACTGGAGCAGAAGCTGGATGTGTTGTTAACTGTACCTCAGCAGGAATGGCAATAGCAACTGCAGCAGTTTTGACCGGTAATAATCCTGCAAAGATAAAAGCACTTCCTGATATAACATGGCCTAAGAAGAAAATAATTATTCAGAAGGGTCATGTAACCGGTGCGGGAGACTGTCCTGTATGGCAGGTAATCAAGATGACTGGTGCAGAATATGTGGAAATAGGTGAAGCTTTGGATTGTGCAACATTTCATCTTCGAGCAGCATTGGATGATACGGTAGCAGCTGCCTTTTATATCATGGAGGATACCTTCGCACCAAACCTTTTACCCCTAGAAACCTTTGTTTCTATATGTAAAGAAAAAGGAGTACCCGTTATATGTGATGCGGCATATTTGACGGATTTTAAAATGCTCGCTAAGGCAGGAGTAGATATGGCAATTTATAGTGGGCAAAAATGGCTCGGGGGATGTACCAGTGGCATTATTGCAGGCAGAAAAGACTTAGTACAGGCATGCTATTTGCAGGAAATGGGAATAGGACGTCCGATGAAGGCAGGTAAAGAATGCATGATTAGTATAATGTCTTCTATCGACTATTGGATAAACAGAGATGTGGATGGAATCAAGAAAAACCAGCTACAACTTGCCAATACCATAATAAATGAGATTGGAGATATTGATGGCGTAATGTGTGAGATTAAGGAATCATTATATTCCCCATCTGTAAGACTTCATATATATATAGATGATACCATTACAAAGATTCCCGCATGGGTTATAAATGATGATATGGGTAAATTGGATCCCGTAATTAAGACAGATGATTACTATGTCAATAATGGTCTTATAATTTTTGATATGGCTTATATTGATGAAGGCGAAGATAAAATCATAGCTGATGTTTTAAATAGCTATCTTACCGGAACCAGAAAACCTCTGGCCCGGCAGAAAGAAATCGGTAGTGTTCCACAAACTAGGCAGGACATTCTTTATCAGATATTTAACCAGTGGCTGGAGGGAAATCCTCGAGAATAGCTAATTAAAATACTGTAAGGAAACGGGACTAAAGGGGGAACTATGTTAAGGATTGCATTAATAGGATTTTCACAGGGATATTATGCTATTGAGTATACACGATATCTATCTAGACTGAAAGATATTGAGATAATCGGTATATGTGATATGGGTAAGGATGAAAAGTATGTTATGGATTGTGCGTTCATCTCCGCTCAGGATTTTGCACTTGAAATGAAAGCTCCTTTATATCACAGCTATGATGATTTGCTTAAATATAAACCTGATGCAGTACTAATTTGCTGTGAAACTAAAGATCATGGAGTTCTGGCAGAGATTGCTTTAAAAAAGGGTATACATGTATTTGTTTCTAAGCCTTTGGGATTTAATTATGAGCAAATTAAGAATTTAGATGCAGTAAGACAAAAGCATATTCGCCTATTATGTGGAAATCCATTGAAATATGAACAAGGAATTGTTGAGTTTCATGAAAGATTACAGAATAAAGAGATTGGTAGCGTTTATTCTATTCGAGTTATGATAAACCATTTGGCTATGACAAAGCAGGAATGGGAGAGGAATACCAAACTAAGCGGAGGACCGTTTGGAACATATGGTATATATCTCTTTGATCTTGCCAGGTGGTTATCAGGAAAATCTATTAGCAAGCTGTTCGCAATAGGAGATAATTACGTTACACCTGAGATAGATGCTTATGATACGATAAAAATCATAGGTATACATACAGATAATACCCAGTGTCTCCTTGAGCTGTATTCGGGAATAAAGCATGATTATCCGTTTGTACAGGTAGAGGCAATAGGAGATAAGGGCACATTGATTACTAAATATGATAATTATACACTTATTAGTCAAAGCATAGAAAATGTCCGTTTAGGTTCACTTCGCAGTACAGATATGACTATAGGTGAAATGGAACACTTTCTAGATTGTATTAAGAATAATGCTGAGGAGCGATGCAACTTTGAAGATATGACCTATGTAGTACGTTGCTTGGAGGCAGGAAATGAAAGTATGATAAAGCATAAATTTGTTGACGTAAAGTGGGAGGGATTGAAATGCTAAGATGTGCTGTAATTGGTTGCGGATGGGCTGGGAGACATCATATTGAAACGATTGCGGAAAGTAATACATCAGTTTTAGTTGCAGCAGTAGATCCGGATCCGATAGTTGGCGAAGATATAAAGAGTAGACATAATATTCCTATATATACTGATGTTATAGAGCTTTTACATAATGTTGATGATATTGATGTAGCAGTGGTGGCAACTTTACCTGATTTGCATAAACCAATCTGTTCAAGGCTTATAGACGAGGGGATAAATATCTATTGTGAAAAACCAGTATGTCGAAATAGTGAGGATATCTTTTTATTAAAGGAACAGGCTGACAGAAAGGGTATTAAATTTGGAGTTGTCTTTAATCAACGGTATGGTGATGCTGTTCTAAAAGCTAAAGAGCTTTTAGAAAAGGACAACACTGTTCTTCATTTAATAACAGCAAGTATGTACCAGCACTTACCTGATATGCTGACATCAAATATCAAAGAAGATTTTATGCTAACAGATGCTTTATGCCACCTTTTGGATGTAGTCACTTATTTGGGAGGATCGGTTAAGGATGCAAAGGCATTTGCCAATAAAATTGAAAGTGAGCTTTATTCAGATGTGGGGGTAGCGCTTCAATTTAAGAATGGCTGTATAGGTACAATCAGTCATAGTAATGTAGGCGGTAAGTTTGATACACAGCATCCTTTTCAATGTATTGACCTACATACGAAGGAAAGCCGCTTAAGAATTGATAATCAATTTGACAGGCTGACGGTATATCCTCACGACAGCATGGGACAAATCGTATATGAAACTTCTGTATTTAAAAGAAGAGATTATGCAGTCTCTATGAAAAGGGCTTGTGAAGCTTTCCTTGAAGCTATTAATGAAGGAGGTGAGTTACCAAGCGATATAAACGCAGCTTTAGAGAACATGAAGGTAATAGAACTAATTAAATTATCAATTAATAAAAAGAGAGGTGTGTAGCATGAAAAAATTATTATCTTTACTTATCGTATGTACCCTAATAATGGCTTTATTTGCAGGGTGTTCATCTTCAAAGGATGAAAAGGATGCAAGCAACACGAATGAAAGCAAGACAGATAACAAGAAGGATAAGGATGATAAAAAAGCTGATGCAGATGAACAGATAACTTTAAAATTCCAGTATATTGGCGGAACCGTTCCTGCACAGGACAAGGTTATCAATGATGCAATTGCGGCATTTAAAGATGCCAACCCTAACATTACAGTAGAACCAATTTATATTGACTGGGGTAATGGACATTCACAGTTTTATAATTCGGTTATGGCAGGAACTGAACCTGATATGACCATGCTGGGAGGAACCTGGTGTGTCGAATTCCTAGAAATGGGAACATTTGCACCAATCGCTGATTATGTTTCTCAGGATTTAATAGACAAGTTCATACCCGCAGGATTTGACATTATGAAGGATGCAGACGGTACAATATATGGACTTCCTTGGGATGGATGTACCTGGGGCTTAGTATACCGTAAAGATCTTTTCGAACAGGCAGGTATAGATAAGGTTCCGGAGACCTGGGATGAATTATTAGAAGCCGGAGAGAAAATGAAAGCAATTGGCAAGTATTTATTTACAGTATCTTGTAGTGGTTTTGAAGTAGATGACTATTATCTTCCATTCTTATGGCAGGCAGGCGGCGAAGTATGTGAACGTGATGAAAACGGCAAATGGGTCAGTAAAATGGACACACCTGAAAGCTTAGCTGCTGCAGAATTTTATCTTAAATTAGTACAGGAAGGCTATATGCCTAAGGAAATAACCGGTATGGATGCAGAGTCGGTATTGAATTCCTTTACTGCTGGAGATACTGCAATGATGGTAACTGGTATGTGGAATATTGCCAACCTTAAGGGTATGGACGAAATGGATGGAAAATGGGCAACAGCAAGAGGTTGGGCAGGTCCTGGAGGGAATGCAGTATTAAGCTATCCTAACACAGTACATATTACTGAAGCCAGCAAGAACAAGGAAGCAGCCGGTAAGTTCCTACAGTTCTTCTATGATGAAGGCTATTATGATGATTATTGCATTACTAGTGGTGTATTTAGCTTTACAAAGGACTTTGTAAATACAGAATATGCTCAGGATGAGATGCTGGCTCCGTTTATTGCTGATGCAGAATATGGTAGGAATCGTCCTGCATATAGCAAATATGAAGAGTTCCGCTCAATGCACTTTAATCCAGGTGTTCAGGCAATGGTAGCAGGTGATTTAACTCCTGAGGATTTCTGTAATCAGATGGCTGAAGCTTTTGGCTCATTAGAATAGTATGAATAGCCCCTATTGTTGTATTAATTTATAAACTAATATTACGCCATGGCAATTTTGTGCCATGGCGTAATAGGAGGTATTTATGGTAGATTATTTAATTAATAATATACAAATATATGACGGAACAGGTAAACCCGGATTTTTAGGAAGTTTGGCAATTACAGGTGACAGGATTTCGGGCATTTATGATTATCCAGATATTGATATACCTGCTCATAATAAAATATCAGGCAGAGGGCTTTGTGCTGCTCCGGGCTTTATTGACACACATACTCATTCTGATATGTATCTTCTTCATAATAAATTACAGCCAAGTAGTATAACACAGGGAGTCACTACAGAGATTATCGGTCAGGATGGTTTATCCTATGCTCCGCTATCTACAAAAAACCTTAAGGATTATGCACGATACTTAAAGGGCTTAAACGGAATGTATGATGATGTGTCTCTTGATTTTAATTCAGTCAATGAATATCTAGACCGCTTCAAGGGAAATATAGCAGTCAATATAGCCTGGCTAGTTCCACATAATTCACTTAGACTTGAAACAGCAGGATTTCAAAATCGTTTATTAACGCCTGATGAAATTAAGAAAGCCTGCCGGTTAGCCACAGAGGCTATGGAACAAGGAGCAAAAGGTTTTTCTACAGGTTTAAGCTATTATCCCGGAGCCTTCAGTAATACTGAAGAGCTTATTGAAATATGTAAAGCTGTTAGGGAGCAGGATGGTGTATATGTAACACATTTGAGAACGGTTTTTCAGGGCGAAAGTTTTGATAATATTGAAGAAGCTATTGAAATAGCAAGACGTTCCGGAGTTAAACTACATTTCTCACATTATCGAACAGGTGGGAATACTATTGGAAATTCGGAAATGATTATGGAGAAGATTGACAAAGCTGTTATGGACGGTATGGATATTACACTTGAATTATATCCTTACCCTTACGGCGCATCTTTTGCTCCAATGTTTGTACCACCATGGGCAAATGATGGAGGATTTGATGCTATCATTGAAAGACTTAAGAATACTGATACCAGAAAGAAAATAGCAGATTATATTGATAAAGAGTTTGCTGCATTCGATGGCATGATAACATATTGTGAAAATAATAAGGAATATATGGGTAGAGTTTTTTCGGATATTGCCAAAGAACGTGGTATAAGTAAAGGTATGATGATTTCAGAGCTACTTTATAGTGAAAATCTGGCTTTAAGTTTTCATGATGTAGATCCGAAATTATCAAAAGAGCATGAGAAATTATTTCACAGGGATTTAATCATGCTTTTATCTAGATCAAATTATATGGTTGGCTCGGATGCTATCCATGTCGGAGAGTATCCACATCCAAGGGCATGGGGATCTCATGCCAAATTATTGCGTATTGCTAGAGAGGAAGGATTCCCTCTGGAGACTTTAATTCAGCGAATGACTGAATTACCATGTAAAAGATTTAAACTAAGAAATAGAGGCTGTTTGCAGGAAGGTTATTATGCTGATTTAGTATTATTTGATTCAAACACAGTTACTGATAATGCTACTATTGATAATCCAAGGCTGTCTGCGGACGGAATATATTATGTATTTGTAAATGGTCATTTAGCTCTTCAACAAGGAAGGCTTATTGAAGAATATGCCGGAAGGGTACTATAACATAATGCAAGGAGATGGAGCGATGAAACCTAAAAGGAAAAGAAGTGTTCTACAGAGTAAAAGCAGATATGCATATATACTCATAACGCCGGGATTATTGTTAATAAGCCTTATCATGATTTATCCATTGGTAAGAGGTGTTATTTCAAGCTTTTTTACACAAAAAGCAGCCAGTATGCATTTTGAAAAGTTTGCAGGGTTAAGATACTATATAGAGCTGATTGGTGACAAGACATTTATATTATCTATAAAAAACTCAATTCTGTATACTTTTGTTGTTGTGGCTGTACAATATTTTGTCGGTTTGGCAATAGCCTTATTACTTAATAAAAATTTCAAAGGTCGTGGGATATATAGAAGCTTAATATTAATTCCCTGGGTTGTACCTGGTATTTCAGCGGCCATGACATGGAAATGGATGTATGATAGCCAGAATGGTATTATAAATCAGATATTAATGAAATTAGGCTTTATTACTGAGAACATTGATTGGTTAGGATCCCAGTCGACAGCTTTGTGGGCTGTTATGGTTACTTCCGCTTGGAAAGCGATACCCTTTGTAGCAATTGTATTATTAGCAACGCTTCAGCAAGTTGATCAGGGATTATACGAAGCAGTAAAGATTGATGGAGGAACGATATTACATGAATTTAGATATATTACATTACCCGGAATAAAGAAAATCAGTATTACTACAATCCTATTGGAAACAATATGGACATATAACCAGTTTGATTTAATATTTATTATGACTAAGGGTGGGCCTGCAAACAGTTCAATGATTGCTCCGGTATATACATATTTGACTTCATTCAGCTTCTTTAAGATGAACAAAGCGGCCGCCATAGGGGTTATCAGTTTGATTATAGTCAGTATTCCGGCTATTCTTTATATCCATTATAATAAAAAGGAGGATTGAGAATCTTGAATAAAAAAAGAAAAATAATAATTGATAAAAGCTTTACATATTTTGCTATCACAGTAATAACTGCACTTCTTAATTTCCCCTTTCTATGGATGTTGACAACCTCTCTTAAAGATAGTGTAGAAATGTTTTCGGCTAATCCAACATTTTTACCTAAAGATTTAACATTTACTAATTATATTGCTTTATTAAAGGAATATAAATTTTTTACTTACTTTAAGAATAGTGTTATTGTATCTATATCAACCACATTAGTTGCCTTGCTATTTGCAACATTTATGGCTTATGGTATTTCGAGGTTTAAGTTTCGAGGAAAAAATGTTATATCAAGTTCCTTAATATTAACACAAATGTTTCCTCTACCTTTAATCATTATTACTATATATGTGACTTTTGTTAAGCTTGGACTTTTTGATACAAGACTAGGCTTAGTAATAGCATATTGTACATTTGCACTACCTTTTTGTACAATGATGTTAAGATCGTATTTTGATGGACTTCCTGTTGAATTGGAGGAAGCAGCGGCTATTGATGGTTGCGGGCCGTTTTCAACAATATTTAGGATTGTCATTCCTCTTGCGTCACCATCCATAGTTGCCATGGGATTATTTGCATTCATCTTATCATGGCAGGAGCTTATGATGTCAATGACATTGGTTCATTCAACAGCATTGAGAACTATGCCGGTTGCGATTACAATGATGGTAGGTGTACGCAATATTATGTGGGGGCCTCTTATGGCTGCTTCTGTAATTGTATCTATACCTGTTGTAATTCTGTTCATTTATTTCCAGAAATATTTAATTAGCGGTATGACAATGGGAGCAGTAAAGGGTTAATTTTGAAGATAATTTTTAAATAATTAATATAAAATATATTTAAAGGAGAGATAATATGAGCCAGACTGATAAAAAATTAGAGGAATTAGGTATAGTACTACCTAAAAAAGACCGCCGTGGCAAGGGTATGTTAGCAATCAGACAATATGATGATCTGCTATTTGTATCAGGTACAGGTCCTAATAATGTTGACAATACTCCGGCTTTTATCGGCAAATTGGGTTCCGATCTTACAATAGAGGAAGGATATCGAGCAGCACGTCTTTGTGGAATCAATATGCTGGCTGCAGTTAGGGAGTATGTCGGCGATCTTGATAGAATATCTGGAATTATGAAAGTACTTGGGCTTGTTGCCAGCAGCCCTGACTTTTATGATCAGCCTGCAGTAATGCATGGTTTTTCAGACCTTATGGTAGAGGTTTTAGGAGACCGAGGATTACATGCTCGATCCGCTATGGGTACTTGTTGTCTTCCCCAAAATATACCCGTTGAGGTGGAAGCTATTTTTCAGATAAGAGATTAAGGAGCGAACACTATGATTAATGTTGAAAAAGAGATAATAAATCACGTTACAAAACGTCGTGGTAATGTAGTGCTTAGACGTTGGAAGGATCTGTTGTTTATAGGTGGGCACGGACCTGAAGATGAAGTAACCGGTGATCCGTTTTATGTAGGTAAGCTTGGCTCTGATCTTAGTGTAGAAGATGGTTATAAAGCAGCTAGAATCTGTGGCGAAATATTAATAAGTGCTATGGATGAATATCTGGGTAATTTGGATAAGGTAGATTATATTGTTAAAGCCTTTGCATTGGTAAGTTCTGATCCACAATTCTATGAGCAGGAAAAGGTAATGGATGGTTTTTCTGATCTAATGGTAAGGGTTTTTGGTGATAGAGGCCTACACGCTAGATCAGTAATGGGAACCTCAAACCTTCCAGGGAACATTCCGGTAGAAATAGAGCTTATCGTTAAAATAAAGGACTAAGAAGGAGTGGTTTTTTGAAACTAACAATTATTGGAGCCGGTAGCAGCTATACTCCTGAGGTCATGGATGGTTTATTTAAGGAATCATGCTTTGATAGTGCAGAAATAGCTTTATATGATTTACCGGAAGCAAGTGATCGGCTTAAGACAGTACATGATTTGTCAAACCGTATGGCTTACAAGAAAAATATTAAAATGAAAATTCACATTGCTGATACCTTAGAAGAAGCTTTGAAAGGTGCTTCCTTTGTTTTAAGCCAGTTTCGTGTGGGACTTCTAGAAGCAAGAATACTGGATGAAAGGATACCATTGCAATACGGATTGATAGGTCAGGAAACAACCGGAGCGGGCGGCTTTTTTAACGCAATGAGGACTATCCCTGCCGCTATTAATTTGGTTCGAGCAATGGAGAGGCTTTGTCCTGATGCTTGGTTAATAAACTTCACAAATCCTTCAGGGATCATAACAGAAGCGATACATCGTTATTCCAATATAAAATGCGTTGGACTATGTAATGTCCCCTATAATATGCATATGGATGCTGCCAAGCTGTGCAATGTAGACCCCGAACGGGTGTATTGCCATATGGTAGGACTAAACCATTTAAGCTATTTAACTGAAATTACAGTTGACGGTAAGTCTGTAATGCAAGAATTAATAGACAAAAATATGTTTGATGGACAGCTTGTAAAGAACGTGCCCAAAGTACCAGGAATATCAAAAATGATCTCACAGCTTCAATTAATTCCGTCACCATATCTTCAGTATTATTATTTTGAGAGCTTTATGCTGGAAAAAGAATTAAATGAAATAAAGGACGGTCTAGGAACCCGTGGTGAGCAGGTACTGAGTGTACAAAATAGACTTTTTGATCTTTATAAGGATCCAAAACTCTGTGAAAAGCCTGCAGAACTTGAAAAACGTGGAGGAGCATATTACTCAACGGTAGCTACTATGCTAATCAAAGCTTTACTTGGGCATGATTCTATCAATATGCCTGTGAATTATCCTAATAAGGGAGCTTTAGCGGATCTTTCCATGGATAGTGTTGTAGAAACCAACTGCATAATCAGTAAGAATAGTGTGAGACCATTAACATATGGTCCTTTACCTCCTCAAATCAGAGGACTTATTTGCCAGATTAAAGCATATGAAAGCCTGACAGTTGAAGCATCTATGGAAAAGTCTAAGAAAAAGGCAATCCTTGCTCTTATGAATAATCCACTAATACATGGCTATAATAATGCCTGTAAGCTAGTTGAAGAAATGCAGATTCATTTTGGTAAGTACATAGGTGAACTAAGATAATGATAACAATTGGAGCTAGGTACTGTTTGAACTTCTCCATATATAGTATATAAGTTTTAATCAAAAAGATTTAGTATCTCCAATCTTATTATAACTGGTTGGAGATATTTTTTGTGTTACCTTCATTAACAGATATTTTGCATATGTTTTTACGGAAATATTTGAGGAAGATATATATTTATGGTATTATAGTTTTGTATTGGAGAAAACTAGATCCTGATATTTCATTATACTCAGATATTATGATGGCAAAGGAGACTATGTAATGGGAAAACGAATTATTAAAGGAATTTTAAGTTGGGTGTTAATATTTGCGATAGCATTAATATTGGCATTACTCATTAATCGATTTGTTTTTTTTCAAGTAAAGGTGCCATCCGGTTCGATGGAAAACACCATAATGACAGGAGATAAGGTGTTTACATTACGCTTGTCTTATCTTTTCAGTGATCCCAAGCAGGGAGATATCGTAGTATTTCCTTATCCTGATAATGAGGAAGTGGATTATATCAAGAGAATTATCGGAGTTGGCAAAGATAAGATAGAAATCAGAGAAGGTATACTGTATATCAATGATGAGCAAATGATTGAAGATTATCTTTTGGAACCGATGAGAGAGGAAGATTTCGGTCCAGTTAATGTACCCGAAGGATACTATTTTATGATGGGCGATAATAGAAATTCTTCCATGGATTCGAGGGCATGGGATAATCAGTTTGTAGATAGAGATAAGATTAAAGGTAAGGCTATCTTTAAATATCCTAATTTTGCTTGGTTGAATAAATAAACATAGAGGCTGTCGCATAAGTAACCGACAGCCTCTTGTTACTAATTACTACTTAAATATTCTTCGTTCAGTGCTAATACCTTCATCATAGCCTCTTTGCCGGGCGCTCCTATGGTGTTTCTTTTATTTACACAGGTGGTCAGGCTGATGGCTTCATAGATGTCATCTTCAAATACAGGGCTAATGGATTTAAAATCTGTTAAGCTTAACTTTTCTAAGGAGGTATTCTTATCAATACACATTAGGACTAATCTTCCAATAATACTATGAGCATCCCTGAAGGGGACTCCCTTATTCACAAGATAATCTGCGGCATCGGTGGCATTGATAAAGCCCTTAGTCGCACTGCTTTCCATAATATCCTTATTAAATTTCATGGTTGACAGCATTTTATCGGATAAGACAAGACAGCTCTTAACAGTGTCGATGGCATCAAAGGTAAGTTCCTTATCCTCCTGCATATCCTTATTATATGCCAAGGAAAGTCCTTTCATGGTAGTAAGTAAAGATATTAAGGCACCGTATACTCTACCGGTCTTTCCTCTTACCAGCTCGGCGATATCCGGGTTCTTTTTTTGTGGCATTATGGAGGAGCCTGTGGAATAGGCATCATCCAGTTCAATAAAATGGTATTCGTTACTGTTCCATATTATAATTTCCTCGCTTAGGCGGCTTAAATGCATCATAATGGTAGATAGAGCCGAAAGAAGCTCAATCAAGTAATCCCTGTCAGATACGCCATCCATACTGTTCAGGGCAGGACCATCAAATCCCAATAGAATAGCACTATAATCTCTATCCAGTGGATAAGTAGTACCTGCAAGTGCTCCTGAGCCTAAAGGAGATGTATTCATGCGCTTCTTGATATCGGATAATCTAGAACGATCTCTTTTGAACATCTCAAAATAGGCACCCATATGGTGAGACAGTGTTACAGGCTGTGCTTTCTGCAGGTGTGTAAAGCCCGGCATGTAAGTCTGGGTATTGTCCTTCATAATTTTATGAAAAGTAAACAGAAAAGACTTTATAAGATCATCAAGATTATTTATTTCATCCCTTATGTATAGCTTCATGTCAAGAGCTACCTGATCATTTCGGCTACGTCCTGTATGCAGTTTTTTACCTGCATCACCGATTCGTTGTATAAGCTGCGCTTCGACAAAGCTATGGATATCCTCGTATTCCTGTGAAATTTCAAGAGACCCGTCTATTAGAGCATCCTTTATGTCTGAAAGTCCCTTTATGATAAGGTCTCTTTCAGTTTTTGATATAATTTTCTGTTTTTCCAACATAGTAGCATGGGCAATGCTGCCCTCTATATCCTGACGAAAGAGCCTCCTATCAAAGGATATGGATGAATTAAAATTATGAACCAGTTGATTTGTTTCCTTTGTAAAGCGTCCGCCCCAAAGCTTCATATATCCTTCTCCTTGCGTAATATATTTAGCATATTAATTTTTCCCTTGCTAGAGCTATATTAACTTAATAATGAATATAATGCAAGTAAAAATTTATAAATATACATTTAATAGCACAATACGGTATAAATATTCATTAAAATCCCTTGACTTTGATTTATAGCTATAATATTTTACAATACATTGAATTTGCTCTTACAATGAATATAGACTTTCATATTTTTCCTTAAGATATTCAACATAATAATCCGCATTAAATTCTTCTCCGGTAATATCCTTAAGGATCTGGTTCGTGTTCTTTGTCGCTCCGTATTTGTGTATGCTATCTCTTAAAAATTCACGAATTGGTGTAATATTACCTTCCTTTAGATATTCATCCACAGGCATAACTTCCTTAATTTTGGCATATAGCTGAGAGGATATGGCTGAGCCTATGGCATAGGAAGGAAAATATCCAAACTCGCCGTAAGACCAGTGAATATCTTGTAAGATACCTTCTGCATCGTTTGTAGGAGTTAAACCTAAATATTCTTGATATTTTTTATTCCAGAGCTCAGGAAGTTTATCCACATCTGCATCACCGGCAAATATAGCTTTTTCTATCTCATAACGAATGATTACATGAAGAGGATAGGACAGCTCGTCAGCCTCTGTACGTATGAGGCTGGGCTCTGCCTTATTAATACCCTTTAAGAAATGCTCTAGACTTATATTCTTAAGATTCTCAGGGTAAGTCTCCACTAATTTTGAGTATATTGGTGCCCAAAATGCCTCGCTTCGCCCTATTATATTCTCAAATAATCTGGATTGTGATTCGTGCATACCCATAGAGGTTCCGGATCCAACCGGTGTTTGTGTAAGGGAATCATCAATATTCATCTCATATAAGGCATGGCCTGTTTCATGAATTATTGAGAACATAGCACTTTCTAGGTTGTTCTCTTTATAATTGTTAGTTATACGGACATCGTGATTATGAAGATCCAATGTAAAAGGATGAGCACTTTCTGCGATAACACCTCTGTTAAAATCGAAGCCCAAATAACCGCTCAAATATTTGCAGAATGCTTTCTGCTTGTTAACATCATATTTCAAGAAATTGTAACTCTTGTCAATGGTATCTGATTTTTTAGATATCTGTTTTAGTAGGGGCACAATCTCACTTTTGATTTTATCAAAGAAAACATCGAGCTCCTTTATTCCGAAACATTCTTCAAAATCACCTAAAAGTACCTCATAGGGATCCTGATTTTTCTTGGCACGATATCCGGCGAATTTTTTCTTATACTCAATAATCTTTTTAAGATATGGAGCAAAGTATTCATAATTATTATCCTTTTTTGCCTTTGTCCAAGCTCTATTAGAAACTAGAGCAAGTTCATTAAAGGCTCTGTATTCCTCAGGTGGTATACTTTCAAGCTGTTCATAGGTTTTATTAAGCTCCTTAATGATAGCCTTTTCCTTATCAGTTAGCTCATCTTGCTCCTTTTCTTCACTAAGTTTTTTGATAAGCTTTCTCACATCATCATTAATAAGGCATTTCATGTATTCATCAGAAATAATTCCGACTACCTTAGAAGTATAATCAGCAGCCTCAAAGGGCGCTACGGTCTGATCATCCCATTCAAATAGATTTCTTGCAGTCTGAAATGCCATGGCTTTGTCCAAATAAGGCTGTAAAGTCTCAAAAGTTTTACTCATATTAATCACCTTATACACTCATATGAAATGTATTTTATCCTTTCCTTATATCAATATTAAAAATAGTATATCAATATTTATATTTCATATCAATCCAATTATTTCTCTTGATTGTAAAATTTAACATGATATTGACTTGCCCTTAGGATTATAGTTGGATAAAATTAATCCGCTTAAATATATGTGATATAAATCACATACTTTATTTTGAACTTAATATAGCCTATAATAGAATAGGTTCCATATTTTCGTAAATAATAGAAAGGACGACTGCAATTTACAGTGCACAATATATAAATATAAATGTAAATCATAAGCTAATGATAACATTTAATAATAGATTTCAGGAAAGGATGGATTAAGCACATGAAAAATTTTAAAATTGTAAAGGTAATTGGTCGGGAAATACTTGATTCAAGAGGTAATCCCACTGTAGAAGCAGAGGTTATACTAGAAGATGGCAGTATGGGTAGAGCAGCGGTACCTTCAGGAGCATCAACAGGAGCTTTTGAGGCAGTTGAGCTGCGTGACGGTGATAAGAGCAGATATCTTGGTAACGGTGTTAAAAAGGCTGTGGAAAACATAAACACATCTATTGCATCAGCCCTTCATGGTATGGATGCCAGTAATCAAGCAGAACTAGATGCTACTATGATTAAACTTGATGGAACACCCAATAAAGGAAAGCTAGGAGCTAATGCTATACTTGGAGTATCTATGGCAGCAGCTAAGGCAGTAGCTGCGTCTCTTAATATTCCATTATATCGCTATATCGGTGGTGTGAATGCTAAGACACTTCCTGTACCGATGATGAATATTATTAATGGAGGCAAGCATGCTGACTCCAGTCTGAATATTCAGGAATTCATGATAATGCCTGTAGGGGCAAAAACATTCAGCCAAGCCCTAGAACAAAGCACTACCGTGTTCCATACATTAAAGAAGCTGCTTAAAAATGATGGATATGTAACGGCTGTCGGTGACGAAGGCGGGTTTGCTCCAAAGTTTAACAGCGATACAGAAGCACTTGACTATATTGTAAAGGCTATCGAAGCTGCAGGTTATGTTCCAGGCGAGGATTTCTACATTGCTATCGATGCAGCGGCTACAGAGATGTATGAGGAGGCTAAGAAGGCAGGAAGAGAAGGCGAATATCTCTTCTGGAAATCCGGTGAATACAAGACTATTGATCAGATGGTTGATTTCTGGGATGAGATTTGTAACAAGTATCCAGTAATATCCTTAGAGGATGGCTTGAATGAAGAGGATTGGGAAGGCTGGAAGAAGCTGACCGAGCGTATCGGCAATAAGATACAGCTGGTTGGCGATGACCTGTTCGTTACCAACACAGAAAGAATAGAGAAAGGTGTAGAAGGAGACATCTCCAATTCTGTATTAATTAAAGTTAATCAGATAGGTACTTTAACTGAGACACTAGATTCAATAGAAATGGCAAAGAATAATAAATGGACAGCTGTTGTTTCCCATCGTTCAGGAGAAACAGAGGATGTTACTCTTGCGGATATAGCCGTAGCAACCAATGCCGGACAAATCAAGACAGGTGCACCTTCCAGAACTGATCGTGTAGCAAAATATAATCAGCTACTAAGAATAGAGCAGGAGCTGGGTGAGAATGCTGTTTATCCCGGTAAGAAGGCATTTAAGGTAAATAGATAATAATTTAGAAACAAACACATAAAAAACAGGCTATATGCCACTAGTTCGAATGGCAATGGCCTGTTTTTGAATATGTAAGAATTCTTATCTTTATAGATTATCTATTAGTGAATTAAGAATTAATCTCTTCAGTGTTTTATTTCATAGGGCTCTTTTATCTGGCAACGGTAACCTTTAATAATATTACCGCTTTCTAATGTAAGGCGTTTTTCATTATCCGCATTCCAAACATAAGGCATGTTATCATATAGAGAAAAATAATCCCACATGGTTTCGTCATATGGTTTGAGTGGAGATAATGAATAATTAGATTCTGCTGCCATATTTGATACCTCGTTATCCTAAAATAGTAAATTCATTGATAGTTTAAATATATACCGATTGCTCCAAAAATTCAAGCACGTCTTTTACTATTTATTCTCTTTTGGAACTCAACAAGGACTATCGGGGTCATTGCCAATAAAAATACTATTGCCCACTGTCTCAAATTCAAAGGTACCACTTGGAATATCCTTGCCAAAGGAACTATAGAGATTACGACAATCTGTAAAAATGCACATATGATAAATGATATCACCAGCTTGCTATTGGATAATACACCGATTTCCGAGAGAGACCGATGGCTTCTCATATTAAAGGAGTGAAAAAGCTGCGATAAGCTTAATACTGCAAAGCACATGGTTCTTCCTGTTAAAGGGATATAAGATGCCATACTATTGGTCTCGTGGTGAATTAAGGAATCGTATAATCCCGGAGTATCATAATACCTTACACCTATAACAAAAGCAGTAAGGGCTAAGGAACCAATAAGAATACCTTCAATTATTATCTGCAAAGCAAGGCCGTCAGCAAACATACCCTTCTTAGGTGATATGGGCTTTCTTTTCATTATATCCTTTGATGCCGGTTCAACCCCCAAGGATATGGCAGGAAGTGAATCGGTAACAAGATTTACCCAAAGAAGCTGAACGGCAACTAGAGGAGTGGGTAATCCCAAAAGTATGGCTACAAATATCGTTAGTATTTCACCAATATTGCTGGAAAGAAGGAAATGGACAGCCTTTCGTATATTCTCATAAATACCACGACCTTCTTGTACAGCGGATACAATAGTTGCAAAATTATCATCGGTAAGAATCATATCCGAGGCATTTTTAGCAACATCTGTTCCGGTAATTCCCATAGCGCAACCAATATCAGCTACCTTAAGAGCGGGTGCATCATTCACACCGTCGCCTGTCATGGCTACTACCTCTCCTTTGCTTTGATATGCCTTAACAATTCTTACTTTATGCTCGGGAGATACTCTTGCAAAGACACTGTACCTTGAGACTGTATCATTAAGCCTTTCAGTTGACATTTTTGATAATTCCTCACCTGTTATAGCTTCGGTTTGCGGTGTTAGAATTCCAAGCTCCTTTGCAATCGCTTTAGCTGTTAGAATATGATCTCCTGTAATCATTATGGGCTTAATGCCTGCTTGACGACAGATTCTTACGGCTTCCTTAACCTCCTCACGGGGAGGATCAATCATACCTATAAGGCCTGCGAAGGTTAAATCTTTTTCAAGAAATCTTTCTCCTGAATTAGCATTAAATCCTGAAAGGTTTTTATAAGCCACAGCAATAACCCGAAGAGCCCGGCCGGTCATTGCCGAATTAAGAGCATTAATCCTATTTTTATCACGGTTAGTCATGGGCAGTTGCTTTCCGTCTCTATATATGTGGGTACAACGTTCGATTAAAAAATCATATGCACCTTTAGTAACACTACGGTATGAGCAGCCATCAGGTGCTTTATGTACGGTTGTCATCAGCTTTCTTGCAGAATCAAAGGGTATTTCATATATTCTTTGATACATTGAATCTAGATCAGGCTTATAAGCACCTGAATTATAGGCGGCAAGCACCAATGCCTTTTCTGTGGGTTCACCACTTAGCACAGGTTGATTATCCTCCAACTGCAAGAGGGCATCACTGCATAAGGCTACGTGAGACAATAGAAAGAAAGCAAAATCATTTTTCATTGCTTCTTTATTATCTACAGAGGATATTTCGGTGACTGTCATAACGTTTTGTGTCAAGGTTCCTGTCTTATCCGAACATATTACAGTAGCACTACCAAGGGTTTCAACAGCAGGAAGCTTTCTAATAACAGCATTCTTTTTCGCCATCCTTTGAACTCCCAAAGAAAGCATAATGGTGACAATAGCCGGAAGCCCTTCCGGGATCGCAGCAACAGCAAGGCTCACTGAGGTCATGAACATATCAAATGGTGGAATTTCTTTATATATTCCAATTATGAATACCAAACCGCAGATAATAAGTGCCGCTATTCCAAGAACCTTACCGGTTTTTGCTAATCTCTTTTGTAAGGGAGTGTCGGGTGTATCATCCTCCATAATCATTCTGGCTATATGCCCTACCTGTGTATCCATTCCTGTGGCGGTAACTATACCAACTCCTCTGCCGTAAAGTACAGTGCTAGTTGCCATAACCATATTAATTCTGTCAGCAAGATTAGTGTCAGGAAGCAGACGAATGGCGGCATTCTTCTCCACTGGATGGGATTCGCCGGTTAATGAGGCTTCTTCCACTCTAAGATTAACCCCGTGAACAAGTCTGCAATCAGCCGGAACGAAGCTTCCTGTTTCCAATATAACTATATCCCCTGGAACCAACTCTAAGGAGGGAATCTCAGTAACCCTATTACATCGAAGTACATGGGCTGTAGGAGCGGACATTTTCTTCAATGCTTCTAAAGCTTTCTCTGCCTTCGTCTCCTGTAATACTCCAAGAAAGGCATTTAGGATAATTATCATTAAAATAATTATAGGATCTACAAAATTGGGTTTACCCTCCATGTATGATACTACCAAAGATATAATAGCAGCACATATTAAAATGATGATCATGAAGTCAGCAAACTGAGCAAGGAATTTTTGAAATAGATTTTTACCTCTCTTCGCATCTAATATATTTCTACCATATAATCTCTGTCTCTCTCTAACATCCTCTTGGGTAAGACCTTGCTTGATATCAGTTTTCAACTCCCTCAGGGTGTCATCTATAGATACGCTATGCCAGTGCATATTTTCCTCCATTTCCACGGATTTTTGCGGTCAATCTTCCTTTAATTATATGAGCATAAAAGGGAATTATGTAAGAAAAGCTAAGCATAGAAGTTCTGAAACACCAAAAGGAGAGCTAGTTAAAAATAGACAATATTTAAAATATCTTACAATATTTTGAATGGCTATGCTATAATGTTCCTATTCTGCTAATTATAATATATAAAAAAGAACAGAGGTGCAAAATGTCAAGAACCATAACCCGTGATATGACTAAGGGATCCCCTGCAAGATTAATTTTAAAATTCTCAGGCCCAATGTTAATCGGTAATATATTTCAGCAACTTTACAATATGGTAGATTCAATAGTGGTGGGAAAGTTTGTAAGTAAGAATGCATTAGCTGCGGTTGGTGCAACCGGTTCATCTGTATTTCTTATTTTTGGACTTACCTTTGGTCTATCTGCGGGTATTTCCATTGTAATATCACAGTATTTTGGTGCAGGAGATTATAGCAAGGTAAGAAAGAGTATTGCTACGGCAACATATATGTTACTAATAGCCGCTGTTATCATGGGAGTAGTCGGGTATTTTGCCAGCAGGCCTTTGTTAGAGCTATTAGGTACACCAATAGAAGTGATAGATCAATCGGAAAGCTACATGAAGATATCCTTCTTAGGGATACTTGGAATTGTTAGCTATAATGGAATCGCAGCGGTACTTCGTGCTCTGGGAGATTCTATTACTCCTTTGATTTTCCTTATAGTCGCCAGTATTCTGAATGTGGTGCTGGATCTGGTATTTGTAATTGTGTTTCATATGGGTGTTCCCGGTGTTGCGATTGCTACGATTATATCTCAGTTTGTATCCGGTATAGGGTGTATTATCTATGCTTTATATAAGGTAGAGCTCATACGTATCCCTATAAAAGAGTTTAAGCCTGACAAAGAAATACTTTCAAAATGTATTCGGCTGGGTATTCCTGTTGCTTTGCAGAACTCCTTTATATCTATCTCCATGATGGCTCTGCAATTTGTTATTAATAGCTTTCAGGCAACTATTATGGCAGCATATACAGTAGTTAACAGAATTGAGCAACTGGTCATGCAACCTTCAATGTCTTTGGGGGCAGCAGTGGCTTCATTTACGGGACAGAATATCGGGGCAGGGAAGATTGATAGAGTTAAGAAAGGAATGAGATCATCAGTCCTCATAATTGTGCTATTTAGTTTATTAATGCTACCTGTTATGTATTTTGGTGGTGAGTATATAATGAGATTATTTACAAAAAAAGAAGATATAGAGGTAGTAAAATACGGCATGGAGGGAATAAGGATAACAAGTCTCTTCTATAGCTTTTTAGGATTGATATTTGTAACTAGGAACTTCCTTAGCGGTGCCGGAGATATTAAAATCCCTATGATTATGGGACTTATAGAGGTGGTAGTAAGAGTTACAGTTTCCATATACTTGTCCGGTATTATAGGATTTCATGGTATATTCTGGGCATCTGCTTTGACCTGGTTTGCTACTGGGATTTTTGGAAGCATAAGGGTAATATCAGGAAAATGGATGAATAAATCAATTATATCAAGAAGTAGGCAATAAATATGAATTATTCTTTAAAAGCTAAATTTACAAGCTAAAGTATAAAATAAGGTCTGCTGATATATCTGATTATTTGGATAAATTTGCAGACCTTTTCTTTCTCTTATTGTATATTTTATGAATTATTAAGAAAGCCGCAGCTATGATAAAAATAGGAATCAGATTATGCTTATATCTGCTATAATAATCGGCGACCCTGCCATAATTCTCTCTGAGGGAATAACCAAGTCCTATTAAAAGAGTATTCCATATGGTGATCCCTAATAAGGAGGCGGGGAAATATACAGAAGGCTTAAGCTTTGCTGCTCCTGCAATCAAGGCAATATATGTACGTACAAGAGGGATGACACGTCCTATGCAGACTGCGGAGGCGCCGTTCTCATGAAATCTATCATATGATGCGTTAAGAGATTTTTCGGATTTAGGGAACCTCTTTTTGATAGCATTTATTATGGCTCCTCCTCCAAACCATCCAACTGTATAGCAGATTCCTGTACCAATTAGCCCAGCAATTATACTTAAGGGAAGTATCACTAGAAAATGAGTATTATTTATAGAAGCAACCGCTCCGGAAAGTGGTAACACGATTTCACTGGATACCGGAAAGCAGGCATATTCCAGCATAATTATTAGAAACATTGCGACTAGTCCATAATCGTATATTAACTCTGAAAGAAAACTCATGTTAACAAACCTCCCCGATAAATAAAAAATACTTCTTAGCTAATAACGGAGGTTTTACCTCCTAACCCCAAGGGCTTATGTAACAATATATTATGTTTGAAGGATTTTATGATTGTCACTGTACTGAAGTACAATTTTAAAAGAATATTTTACTTTAACAGGCAGTGTGTTATAATAAAATGTATAATATTCACGAATAAGCAGATTAGTCCATGAAAGACAGAACGTGAACTCAAAACGCATAGCGTTATGAGTTACTAATCTCTTATACAGTAATTATATTGGGGAGGAGAAGTATTGTCATACAGATTCACACCCTATTTATTGTTACTATTTATTTCGGGGTTAATGTCTCTATCTTTAGGTGTATATACGATTATAAAACATAGACACGCTAAAGGAGCAACTAGCTTCGCTATTGCTATGTTTATTGTTACTCTATGGTCTATTCCTAATGCCTTGGAGATGTCTGCTATTGCTTTAGGTGTGAAGTTGTTCTGGGCTAATGTTCAGTATACTGCCTATTGCTTTTCTCCTGTGGCCTTGCTTATTCTTTGCCTTGATTTCTCCGGTTATGAGAAATACATAAATTATAAAAAGCTCTATTGGATATTTATCATCCCAACAATAACCATTATTCTTGTGTGGACGGATAAGTATCATGGATTGGTACGAAATAATATACATATGGATTATAGTGGAGTTTTCCCCGTAATTGGGAAGCAATATGGTTCTTTCTTTTATGTACATGCAATATATTCCCATAGTCTGAATCTGACTACGATATTTATATTGTTGAGAACTGTATTTTCCAGAAAAACCATTTATAGAAAGCAGGCAGTAGCACTTTTAATAGGTGTGAGCTTAGTTGTGATACCAAATGTGTTTTATATAACCGGGCTTAGCCCAATTAAGGGATATGATATTACACCTGTATTTTTTGGACCTGCCGGTATTATCATGGCATGGAGTATACTTCGTTATCGAATGTTTGATCTGGTTCCCTTAGCACGTGCAACAGTGATAGAAAACATGGAAGCAGGAGTTATGGTTTTAGACCTGCAGGATAGGATATTGGATATTAATCCAACCTGTGCGGACATAATAGGTCTTCCTATGGGAAAGATAACCTCTAAGCATATATATGAAGTATGCGAGTTTATCCCCGAGTTTATTAGTGCAATCAATGATAAAACAGTTTCCAGAGTTGAATTTAATATTGCTGCACCAAACAAGCAGATAGTATATGAAGCACTATTATCAATGCTCAAGGATAAGAATGGGTGTAATATCGGAAGATTAGTTGTTATTTACGATATTACTGAAAAGAAGATAGCTGAAAAGGAATATTATGATGAGCAGTGGAAGTTAGCTGTAAATAATGAAAGGAATAGAATGGTGCGTGACCTTCATGATAATCTAGGACAGGTATTAGGTTATATCAATCTTCAGGCACAAGCAATACAAAAGGAACTTAATGATGCCCATGAAGACTTATACTCTAATAAGCTGGATAAATTAATCGAAGTAGCTCAGACAGCCCACCATCAAATAAGAGAATATATTCATGATGTGAGAAATTCCGATCTTATAGAAATAGATTTTATAGCAGCTCTTGATAAGGAAATAAATAATTTTGAATTACAAACTGCTATAAAGGTTGCCAGAAAAATTACTCCCGAGTTTCGTAGTGCAGCTATTGCACCAAGCATTCGTATTCATATTCTGAACATAATCAAGGAAGCAATGAATAATGTCAGAAAGCATGCACAGGCGGAGAATATCCTAATGTCCTGTGACTATGTTGATAATAATCTATTGGTTATCATATACGACGACGGGAAAGGTTTTGATGCGGTAGACAGTAAAGAATTAAAGCAAGGCTTTGGACTTAGTATTATACAGGAGCGGACATCTGAGATGGGAGGAACATGTGAGATAAAATCAAAACCTGGAGAAGGAAGCAGTATCAGACTTCGGGTACCATTAGATGGGGGGAAAGTAAATGCGGTCTAAAGTTATGATTGTAGACGACCATCAGTTATTTCTGGAAGGGCTTCAATACTTATTGGAGGTTTATGGCATAAAGGTGGTCGGTAGAGCAAGAACAGGAAGCGAAGCTATTACAAAGGCAAGAATACTGAAGCCGGATATTATACTTATGGACATTATGATGCCTGAAATGAATGGCTTAGAGGTTTTAAAAATAATTGTAGCTGAAATGCCAAGTATAAAAGTATTAATGTTAACTACTTCTGAAGATGACGAGCATTTATTCGAAGCAATAAAGCATGGAGCTAGTGGATATCTTATTAAAAATACCGATGGTAAGGAATTGATTAGCAGGCTGCAGCAGGCGGAAAACGGAGAGATTCCATTATCACCGGGTTTAGCTTCTAAAATCCTTTTAGAATTAAACAAGAAATATGATAATACAAATAAAAGTATAAAGAAAAGTAGCATGAACTCTGAGCAAGAGAAACTAAGCGATAAACAGAATGAATTACTAAAGATTATTGCATCCGGTAAAACCTACAGAAGGGCAGGAGAAATCCTAGGTTTAAGCGAACGAACAGTTAAATATCATATGGGGAGGATTATTGAAATCCTTCAACTAGATAATAAGGCACAGGTGATTGCTTATGCTGTGGAAAACGGACTGGTTGATAAATAACAAAAACTTGACAAAAATCAAAGTCATGATATATTTATATAATATATATCAAAGACTTGCGAAAGCTTTAATCCATTTAAGAATCAATTGATATAGTGTATAAGCTATGATAAGGAGTATTAAGAGAATATGAGCTTTTAGAGAGCTGCCGGTTGGTGTAAGGCAGTAGCAGCAATCTCCCAACTCGCCTTGGAGCTTCCCGGTTGAAAGACAGTAGGTCGGGACGGTATTCCCGTTATCGAATTTAAAGTGCATAATCACATATTGTGTGGTTATGAATTAGAGTGGTACCACGGAAAGCCAACCTTTCGTCTCTTTTATAGATGAAGGGTTTTTTGTATTTAATGTATTTTAAATTATATTATTAGAGATATCACTGTTATATATAGAAGATATTATTTAAGGAGGAGAAATTATGTCAACACCTTATAATCATAAGGAAATCGAAAAGAAATGGAGAAAGCACTGGGAGGAGCATCCTGTCAATGTAAATGACGGTAAAAAGCCCAAATATTACTGTCTTGATATGTTTCCATATCCATCCGGAAGTGGGCTCCATGTGGGGCACTGGAGAGGATATGTTATAAGTGATGTATGGAGTAGGTATAAGATGCTTAATGGGTATTATATTATCCATCCTATGGGCTGGGATGCCTTTG
>SHOH01000272.1 GCA_004294845.1 Anaerolineaceae bacterium | reverse complement strand
TAAGACTGGCTGATGAAGGTAAGAATATCCGTGTGGTATCAGACCAAACTGTTACTCCTACCAGTGCAATGGAGCTTGCAAGGGTTATTATATTTCTGATGGAGACTGATAGCCATGGAAAATATCATGCTACTTGTGAGGGCAGTACCAACTGGTATGAATTTGCCTTAAAAATATTTGAATTAGCAGGCAGAAATCCTACTATCCAGGCTATTAGTAGCTCGGAATTTCCCACACCAGCAAGGCGCCCTATGTATTCTGTACTGGATAACAAAAGGCTTCGAGAGTTACACGAATATTATATGAAGGGATGGAAGGAAGCCTTAGAAGAATATCTTTATGATTCAAATAGGTAATAAGTATTATAATGAGTAGAAGTGCAAAGAATTTATAAACACAAGAAGAACACTCGTGACTTTAGACATGAGAGGTTCAAAGAATTTGTAAGTCTATATACAGATAAATATTACATGTAAAGAAAGGTTAAAAACCATGAGATATGAGGAATATACAATAGAGGGTAGAAACGCTGTCCTTGAAGCCATTCGGGCAGGTAAAACCATTGATAAGCTATTTGTTCTTAGTGGCAGTCAGGATGGTCCTATCAGAACCATAACCGATAAGGCAAAGAAGATGGATACGATTGTAACCTATGTTAACAAGGAGCGACTGGATCAGTTGTCCCAGACCGGGAAGCATCAGGGTGTAATTGCTTATACTGCAGCCTATGAATATGCTGAAGTAGAGGATATATTGGCGGCGGCTAGGGAGAAGAATGAAGCGCCATTCATTTTATTATTAGATAGTATTGAAGATCCACACAACTTAGGTGCTATTATTCGTACAGCTCATCAAGCCGGAGCACACGGAATTATCATTCCTAAAAGACGTGCCGTAGGACTTACTGCCACTGTGGCTAAGACCTCAGCAGGTGCTATTAATTACCTACCTGTAGCCAAGGTAACTAATTTATCTGTTACCATAGAGGAATTAAAGAAGGAGGGTATATGGTTTGTATGTGCCGATATGGATGGAGAGATGATGTATAAGCTCGACCTAAAGGGACCCATAGGCCTTGTAATTGGCAGTGAAAGTGAAGGAGTAGGCAGACTTATAAAGGAGAAGTGCGATTTTATAGCTAAGATTCCTATGTTTGGTCAAGTAGATTCATTAAATGCATCGGTGGCAGCAGGGATACTTTCATATGAGATTGTTAGACAAAGACTAAGTTAAGTACATCGGTTCATAAGCGCTAAACCTTTAAGGAAATCGAAGATTCCTGAGATTAATTCGCTTATTATATTTATGATATTAATAGTAAGAAGGAGGTGGTTGGATGAGAGCTGATACAAATTATAGTATCATGACAGACGAAGA
>SHOH01000271.1 GCA_004294845.1 Anaerolineaceae bacterium | reverse complement strand
TTGTGATATTGATGATTTTATATCTTTTATTTGCTCGATATACACCGAGACAGGGTTATGTACTACTAGCACTACCGATTTTATTTATGTTGAAGTTACCATATATAATTCCTGTTTTACTTGGACTTGTATCAACTCCTATAGCCATGATTCCTACAGTCTGTGGTGTGATTATTTATTTTTTATTCCAGATAATTAAAACAGCTGTAGCCATGCAGGTTAATATATCTGTGGAGGATATAATCCAGCTATACACCCATGTTATAGACAGCTTGACAAGAAATCGTCAGATGATTATGACTATAGTGATTTTTGCTTTGATTATAATGGTAACTTATTTTATCAGAAAAATGTCCTTTGATTATGCCTTTGAAATTTCAATTTTAGCAGGCGGTCTGACTGGAATATTAGGCTTTTTAATAAGTTACTTAATTTTGAATAAATCAGATCAAATTCTAAGTATGATTTTTGGATCCCTTGTCTCTACGGTCTTGGTTTACATTATCCATTTCTTTAGGCTGACCTTGGATTACTCAGGAGTGGAACATGCACAGTTTGAGGATGATGTCTATTATTACTATGTCAAAGCAGTACCCAAGGTAACGGTTACAGTACCACAGGTAAATGTCAAGCATATCAATGTGAAAAGATCCGAAAGAAGAGCCTTTAGTGAATCTGATATGGAAGAGGTAGAGGATTACGAATATGAAGATGAGGATGAAGAGGATAAGGATAGATCATAGTATTTGAGTTTAATCTTCTTATCTATGAAATAATATTTGAGCATACAAGTACATGTAAATAACGGCGGGAGAGATAGCATATGGAAGCAATTAAGAATATAATTAATGATTATCGTTTAACTATACCGGATATTACTTTTACCGATATAATTGAAATCATTATACTTGCCTTCCTTATATATCATGTTGTTAAGTGGATTAAAAACACAAGAGCTTGGACACTGGTAAAGGGACTGGCCGTTATTATGCTGTTCTGGTTTATCGGAATTATTTTTCAATTAAATGTTGTGATATGGATTATATCCAATACTATAGATGTCGGTATCATAGCAATTTTGATTGTATTTCAACCTGAGCTTAGAAAGGCCTTGGAGCAGCTGGGTAAGAAAAATATTGTTCGTTCAATTCTTGTGTTTGATGAATCTAAGGATGAGAGATTCTCAGATCATACTTTAAATGAAATTATCAGAGCCACTTTTGAACTGGCTAGAAATAAAACCGGAGCATTAATAGTTATTGAAGAGGAAATACCCCTAAATGAATTTGAAAGCTCGGGAATTCCTATTGATAGTATATTAAGTAGTGAATTGCTTATAAATATATTTGAACGCAACACACCTCTCCATGACGGAGCGG
>SHOH01000010.1:35700-38726 GCA_004294845.1 Anaerolineaceae bacterium | reverse complement strand
ATATCTGTTCTCATGTATTTGTTCTTGAAGTTTATTTTTTCTGTAGCTTCATAAGCTTTGGCTCTGGCTTCTTTTAGGTTGCTTCCTAAGGCTGTTACGCCTAGAACTCTTCCTCCGTTGGTTAGAATATGGCTGTTTTCTTTTCTAGTGGCTGCATGAAAGATTTGATAATCTTCCTTATTAAAAAAAGCATCTAGCCCCTGTATTTCATAACCTTTTTCGTAATGTTCAGGATATCCATCCGAGGCTAAGATTACACATACGGCTGCATTGTCATCAAAGTATAGATTTATCTTATCTAGCCTGCCTTCTATACAAGCTTCTAACACATCGACCAAATCATTTTTAAGTCTGGGTAGAACCACCTGAGCTTCCGGGTCACCAAATCGTGCATTATACTCAAGCACCTTAGGTCCATCCTCGGTTATCATCAACCCAACAAATAATATGCCCACAAAATCCCTACCCTCGGCCTTCATTGCATCCATAGTTGGTTGATAGATATATTTTTTGCAGAAATCATCCACCTGATTGGTATAGAAGGGACTCGGTGAAAATGTACCCATACCCCCGGTATTAAGTCCTTTATCATTATCCAAAGCTCTTTTATGATCCTGAGCGCTGGTCATGGGTAATATATGTGTTCCATCACAAAAAGCAAGAACCGACACCTCAGGTCCGGATATAAACTCCTCAATAATCAGCCTATTTCCGGCAAAACCAAACTGCTTGTCTATCATTATTGTCTTAACAGCCTTTACTGCTTCATAATAATCCTTGCAGATAAGAACTCCTTTTCCCATGGCAAGGCCGTCTGCTTTGATGACTAGCGGATACTTACTTGTACTTAAGTAATCTATAGCCTTATCCGGCGAATCAAAAACCTCATAGGAGGCTGTGGGAATATTATATTTCTTCATAAGGTTCTTGGAAAACACCTTTGAACTTTCTATTATGGCAGCATTCATCCTGGGACCAAATATCTTAAGACCCTTCTTCTCAAAGACGTCTACTATCCCCGCAGCAAGCGGATCATCAGGACCTATAATTGTAAGATCAATTTTCTCTGATAAAGCAAAATCAGAAAGCTCATCATGGTTAGTTACAGGAATGTTGATACACTCAGCACATTCCTCTATGCCGGCATTTCCGGGAGCACAATAAAGCTTATCCACCTTAGGACTCTTTGATATCTTCCAGGCCATGGCATGCTCTCTGCCGCCTCCGCCTATTATTAATACTCTCATTTATGCTTCCTCCAATCATACTTTCGTAATGGTGTTGTATTGGTGCCAGGCACCATTACAACACCATTATAAAAGCATTACATTATTATTACAGAATTACCCTCTACACGAATACGATTTTCTGAAATAAGCCTCACAGCTTCGGGAAGGATTTCCCATTCGGCTTCCTCCATAACTCTTTTTTGGAGGGTCTCGGGGGTATCTTCGCTTTTCACAGCCACTGCTTTTTGAAGAATGATAGGACCGGTATCTGTTCCCTCATCTACAAAGTGTACGGTTGCTCCTGTCAGCTTAACACCACGGGATAAAGCGGCTTCATGAACCTTCAGTCCATAAAACCCTGTACCACAGAATGCGGGAATTAAGGCCGGATGTACATTAATTATTCTATTCTTATAATGTCTGACGATATTTAGGGGTAATATCAATAAAAAGCCTGCAAGGACAATCAGGTCAACCTGATAGCCATTAAGCAGGCCATAAAAAGCCTCGTCAAATTGCTGGAGTGTATCATAATCCTTCTTCTTAATCACTACATTTGGTATGTTATGAGCGCTTGCTCTTTGCAATGCATATGCTCTATGATTACTGCTGATTACCACCTCTATAGACACACCGGGAAGTCTGCCCTCATCCATCTGATCAAGTAAAGCCTGTAGGTTTGTTCCTCCTCCGGATACAAGAACCGCCAGTCTTAGCATAATGTTATCCCCCTTGTACCATCCTGTATCTCACCAAGGATGTATGGTTGTTCACCGCTATCCTGAATTATTTTCATCGCCTTATCGACTTGATCAGGAGCTACTACTATAGCCATACCAATACCCATATTAAAGGTATTATACATCACCTGATCTGAAATATCGCCGTCCTTTTTTAGCATATTAAAAAGTGGAGGAATTTCATAACTTTCAGAACGTATAAGACCATGCATTCCTTCCGGAAGCATCCTTGGTATATTCTCATAAAAGCCGCCTCCGGTTATATGGCTGCAAGCTTTAACATTTATATTGCCGCCTTTTAATCCCTGTAAACTCTTCACATAGATTTTCGTAGGAGTCAGTAAGGCTTCTCCAAGGCTCGAACCAAGAACCTCATAATAAGTATCCAAAACATCCTTCTGCATCCTAAAAACCTGTCTGACTAAGGAATAACCGTTACTGTGTATGCCGGAGGATGCTATACCTATTATTACATCCTTCTGCTTAACCTCTTTACCAGTTATAAGCTCGCTCTGGTCAACGATTCCTACTGCAAAGCCGGCTAAATCATATTCATCTTCAGGATAAAAACCCGGCATCTCTGCTGTTTCGCCACCTATTAAAGCTGCACCTGCTTCTACACATCCCTCTGACACACCCTTTACAATAGATGCAATCTTACTGGGATCATTTTTACCACAGGCTATATAGTCAAGAAAGAATAAAGGCTCTGCTCCAGAGCAAGCAATATCGTTAACACACATGGCTACACAATCAATACCTATTGTGTCATGAGTATCCAGTAGAAATGCTATTTTAAGCTTTGTACCCACTCCATCTGTTCCAGAAACAAGGGTAGGATTCTCCATATTCATGAATCTCTTAAGAGAAAACGCACCTGAAAATCCGCCTATATCGGACAAAACCTCCTTACGCATGGTCTTCTTAATATGTTCCTTCATAAGATCCACTGCCTTATAACCTGCTTCTATATCCACACCGGCTTGTTTATAATCCATACTAAACCTCCTATAAAAAGTATAAATTTATATAACATATAACGGAGGTTTTACCTCCT
>SHOH01000010.1:23133-35600 GCA_004294845.1 Anaerolineaceae bacterium | reverse complement strand
ACCTCCTATAAAAAGTATAAATTTATATAACATATAACGGAGGTTTTACCTCCTTCTACTCTTACTATCTGACAACATTCTAGCATACATAGGTTAATCTTTCAGCAGAATTATTCTTATCACTTCTATAAGCACGCCTAATAAATGACCACTTATTTATAAGTAAAGTAAACAGGCACCGTAGAGCTGATCATTCACTTAATTGCTTAATTTTTCAAACTGTCTTTTACCGTCTTTTACTAACCTTTTATATAATAAAAGATTTAATATTAACAAAATGATTATGAATAAGAGCATACCACTTACAGCATTTCCTAAAGCCATCAATAATAAATATTGAATTGCTGTCATACCGATTCCGGAAAAAACGGATATTAATGATGCTGTACTTTGCTTAACAATTACCGTTTCATTTGACCAAGACAGGTTAGGAAAGCTTAGGTTTATAACCAACCCATATTGGGCCATGAATAAAGAGAAGGAAACTACCGCCAGTAGGAGTAAAAGGACACTAATAAAAGGAATCTGCAAAATAATACCTACAAATATTGAAGACAAAAGTGCAGGGGCTATAATAGTCAGATTAACCAATATCTTTGACGCAAAAATCATTAATGTAGATACAGGCAGATTCTTTATTATCCAAATATGCCTTCCTTCAATGGATATAGACGCCATTGTTGTACAAGAGGTTGCTATACAGAAGGTAAAGAATAGTGGTATCATATCCCGTATGGTCCCCGTAATATCTAACCCTCCGGTTATAGTGGTTATGTCAACAAAGGCCAGGGCAATTGATCCCAGTACCAAAATAACTACACCAAAGCCTGTATTCATCACATAGATTATGGATGCAAAATATCTTTTCAAATCCTTAATATATAGTGCTTTTAGGGGCGATGAGCTCTTTAGTCTCTCCAACTTATAATTTGCTCTATATCTTCCGGTCATTATTGTTGAGTTTAT
The DNA here is from genome assembly GCA_004294845.1 of Anaerolineaceae bacterium. GTDB lineage: Bacteria > Bacillota > Clostridia > Lachnospirales > Lachnospiraceae > Mobilitalea. The sequence goes on along the minus strand of SHOH01000010.1, from coordinate 34,634 downwards.
TCGCTTAAATACCTTTCCAACAGCCATTGAAAAAACCATAAAAGAAAGTATGGAGACTACTATAAATATAAGTATCGATAGTAAATCACCCTTGGTAACGCCCATGGAATACAGCTCTGACAAGGGGTAGATAGAGTTTATCTGACCATTAATTATCTGACTAATCTCTACAAGAGCTTGCTCGGAATTTCCCAAAAAGTAGGGCATTATAATCATTGCTATCAATAAAAGAAATGAGAAAGCCATATATACAATATTGCTATATTTAAAGCGCATGGATAAATAGGTAAGAATAGTACCCAAAAACGATGCTATAATTATTGGAATCAAAGGAATAAAAAACAGCATTAAAATACTAAAGACATAAAACTGTATTCTGGGTCCGTTAAGTAATCCATAGGCTACCATCATAGGAAGCATTACAATAATTACAAACACCAGATTAATTGAATATAGTAGTAAGAGCCTACTTGCCACAATTTGGCTGTTGCTTACAGGCAGAGACATTACCATATCATAATCCTTAAATCCGAATAGGGTTCCTTTAACCTTATGAATAGTCGTAAATAATACTATGATACTTGTTAATGCCATGAATAAGGAAGGGAGCAAATCTATACTCCCGTACAGCTTAAGACCCATTCCTATCATGTATGCATAAAAGAATGATGCTCCGCTCAGTATTACAACAAACAAAGCAAATCCTACGTATAATGCTTTGGTCTTTTTCTTTTTGGATTCGCCGATGGCAAACATGCTTCCGAGAATTGCCCACAGCTGTACACTAACTAATCGAATAACTTTTTTCATATATACCTCACTCCTACTTACTTCGTTTCAATAAGCTCCATAAACACATCCTCAAGACTAGAATCGCCCTTAACCTCCTGCGTAGGTCCAAAGGCAACAAGTCTTCCATCCTGAATAATCCCTATCTTATTACATAGCTTTTCTGCCACAAGAAGAACATGAGTGGAAAAAAATATGGCACTACCACTCTTACAAAGCTCCTCCATAATATTTTTTAAGGTAAGAGAAGCCTTGGGATCTAATCCGACAAAGGGTTCATCCAGAATCAAAAGCTTGGGACTATGTATCAATGCCGAAATAATAGCAAGCTTCTGTTTCATACCATGAGAATATGAAGCAATCCCATCTCCTAAATTGGCTGTTAATTCAAATGCTTCAGCATATTTTTTTATTGCTTGTTCTCTATCAACTCTACTGATTTCATAAATATCTCCTATAAAATTCAAATATCCGATACCTGTCAGATGATCATACAAATCAGGATTATCAGGAATATAGGCAATAACTCTCTTGCATTTTACGGGATCTTCCTTAATAGAGACACCGTCAATTAAGATATCTCCCTCTTCAAAGTCCAAAACACCGGCAATAGCCCTAATGGTAGTCGTCTTTCCTGCACCATTATGACCGATGAAACCGAATATATCACCACTGTTAATATCTAGATTTAATGTGTCCACGGCCTTTTTACCACCTTTATAGGTCTTGGAAAAATTTACGATACTTAGCATGGCAGCCTCCTTTTTCATTATTTATCAAATGCATCGTTAAGTAACTGAGTTCCTTCAAGAACAAATCTTGTATCCTTTATGACTGGAATAATGGTTCCATCATATAATAGGGCAGATATTTCATTTATCTCATCGTAGGGTAGGGTAATATCAGTATGGCAGTTAAAATACGCCTTTTTCAGGTCTGTTTTTCTAAGTAAACTAATCTCGTTATCTCTTGCGATGATTTCCTTACCATCGGGATTATATACCTTTAAATCCTCTCTCATTGGATAGCAGGTATCACCGATTGCAAAGTGAGGACCAGTCTTTTCTGCTATAAGAATAGGGAGCTTAGGTGCTATATCATATTTCTTACCCATCATATAGGCAGTGGTATTAGTACCTATAGCAAACTCTCCTATAGGTAAGGTTTCGTAATTAAATAGCAGGTTTTCCTTTATAAAGCTCTTATTTTTATCTATATTATCATAATTCTTGCATGAATAATCGGATATACAACCATCCTCAAATATCAGCTCCAAATCATGATAAGCAAGATCATTAAGATATATCAATGGTACATGTAGAACTCCGTGAGTTCCCTTTAAATTCGGAGATGTAAATATCTCCCCTACCGGGATATTAACATCAGCCACACAGTTTTCAAAATTAGTCTCCTTATTCGGATCCTTTAATGGTTGTAGCTTAACTAATAGATCGGTACGGTTCTTGTCTTTTCCAAGAATCCTGATATATTCTGCCTTGTCAAGAACATCTATAATAGTCTGTTGAATCTTTTGGTATAGTTCATTATCTAAGGTATTGACCTTAACAGTGTCTTCAAAAATGGCTTCAAAATCCTTCCCTATCTCAGATACTGGATAAGAGATAATTGTAAAGGATGTTTCGCCTAGCTTATAGAATTCCTTGGATAGCAATCTCTCCTCACCATAGTATTCGGTCATTAGCTTTTGCTGCCTTTTGTTCAGCCTGATAGCCTCAGGTTTGTCCTCAGGTGAGAATAGCTCCTCACCAAAAACCTCCATAACAGCAGGACCGGCATAATTTTGTGTTATATGCTTAACCTGCTCAAGAGCGACTTTTCGTGCTTTTAATTTCTTATTCTTAAATGCGGTATCAAGAAATATACCTATATCAAAACGATGGTCGTAATCATATTGTTTGTTGGGTGAAGACCCATGGAATCCTATCTTTAGATGTTGTTTTTTGTTAAGTGCAATATAAGCTGCTCTATAAAGTATTGATTCCAAGCCCATACTCTTAAAATTATGTATAGCTTGTCTAACAATACGTTCAAAACCAATTTGGTATCTTATATTAACATTTGTTTTGCTACTAAGATTCAAACGATTAACCTCAAATCCCCGCTCAAAGCCTGATGAAAATGTACTAGCCATGGCCTCTATTTGTTCATTAGATAGGCTATTTATAAACTCCGCCGTTCTTAACTCATTATCCGAAATATAATCCCCATATCGGTAAAGATAAGATAGATTATTTAAGTCGGTTTCCATTATTATATCCTTAGCAAAGGAATAATCAGGATCTGCTGATTCTATTGTCCTTTGTAGTATAAGAATATCACAGTAATCATGCATAAAATCCTTAATTGCTCTTTTGACATCCTTTGGAGTAAATCCATCCTCCCAGCGAACAAGACCATATATCTGAAGAAAAAGTTCAAGGTAAATTGTATGCAAAGCTTTTTCTTGTTCATAGGCATAGATAATGGTAGCACGAAGCTCAGTATATAAAAATGACAATAGCTTACCGTACTTACTGCCTAATTTGTCACATGCATATGTTGGATTGGCATAGCTTAGTTGATAGTTTTCTCCGGTGATATCCTCATAAAGGCTTCGATTCACAGATTTCAGTTCGTCAAGAGTAAGCTTACTATATGAGCCTTCCCGAATCATATTTGCAACATTATCAACCAGTATAAGAAATGCTGCCACCTTATGAAAATAATCCCTTAAAGGTGCTCTTACATCCTCTTCTGTTACTATCTCACTAATACGGTGTATTGCCAGTTCATAGCGTTCACATATTTCAGCTCTCTCATCATTAGATAATCTCATATAACTCATATGCACTCCAATCTACGGTTGTTTCCGTCTATATATTCTTTTTATCAATTTAAGCCTAAAATATAAATAATCATAAGTATAACAAGCATAATACCATTAGTACTTATACCAATCATAGGAAATCTGTAATAGATATCCCTCTGCTTCAACTCTTTATAGGAAAGAATAAAGCCAAATAATGCTAATACAAAAAGAAAGATTCCGATTATACCTATTAGCAAGCCTGCATCCCCATCATATATACCTGAGACAATACTAAGTGCAATAAAACCAAGTAGCACAATTATTCCAATCAAAGATGATAGAATTCCACCTCTTGTATGTCTTCTTCCTGAAAACTGTATTGTTTCTTTTTTCTTAAATAATTTAAAAATCGAACTTCCCCCTCTCGTTCAATATTTATAACAGCTTTATAATCTATTATCGATGCTCTTTACTTTTAAAAATAGAATGGATTAGCCAGAATATCAAATATCCCAAAATTCCACCAAGTGAATTCATCAGTATATCATCCACATCAAATACTCCTACCTTCAGTAACAGTTGAGCTGTTTCGATTACCAGACTAAAGATAAAGCTTAATATAACTATAATGTAGAACTTACGGTATACTTTATTTAGAAGTGGAAGCAAAAACCCATAGGGCATAAAGGCTATAACATTACCAAATATATTGACGATGAAGCCCTCAAACCCAATCTGTTCTCTATATTTAATAAACCTTTTGATTTCCTTAAACAAATGAAGATTATATTGCTGTGTAACCAAATCTCTTCCATACCTTTCACTAAAAAAAAGAAAGTAGGATAATAGCAAAATATATATATAAAATAATACCCATCCTATTATTTTAATACGCTTTTTAGTAATTTCCTTCAATTTTCTTCTCCAAACTTGTTTTAAATTATATTTTCCATTATTTCCATTAATATTCATTTACTATTTGCTAAAGCAATTATAAGGCAAATATGCAATCTAGTAAAGGAAAGAATGGAATAATTGGGGTTATTTTGAAGATAATACATCAGGTGAAATACTATAATTTTGAGGTGTATATTAATGAAACGGTTTGAGGATCTTTACCAGGAACTACTAAAAGCTACCATATATGAGCGAGAAGAAGAATATATAAATAAGCTTGGCGACAATTTTGATTCTTATCAATTGGACTGCCTGCTCCATCCTAAAAAGCATCCCCTTGTATGGACTACAGAGAGCTGCGACTGTCCTGATGATGACAGGCATTGTGTTAAGGTTTGTCCCTTTCATGCCATACATCCTGATGAGACCGGCAAGCTACACATAGATGAAGAAGCCTGTGCTGGTTGCTCCTACTGTATACAAGAATGTAGAGCAAATAGGCTTACCGCCAGTAAGGATTCTATATCTGCCCTAAAAGCTATCCGGTCTCATAAGAGTCTGGTATATGCTCTTATTGCTCCCGCTTTTTTGGGGCAGTTTAGCAAAGACGTTACTCCCGGAATGCTTCGAAACGCCTTTAAGAAGATTGGCTTTGACGGAATGCTGGAGGTGGCATTATTCGCCGATATACTGACACTTAAGGAAGCACTGGAATTCGATCGCAATATACAGACAGAAGATGACTATCAACTGACCAGCTGCTGCTGTCCGGTATGGATTGCATGGATAAAAAATGTTTACAATGAATTAATCCCCCATGTACCTCCTTCGGTATCTCCAATGATAGCCAGTGGGCGAGCAATAAAAATAATGCATCCTGACGCTCTTACGATCTTTATCGGTCCCTGTCTTGCGAAAAAGGCTGAAGCCAGGGATAAGGATATAGCCGATGCCATAGATTATGTCTTAACCTTTCAAGAAGTTGAAGACATCTTTAATATCATGGATATTGATCCTGCAACTATGGAGGATAGTGAAAAGGACCATTCCTCAAGGGCAGGCAGAATATATGCCCATACAGGAGGGGTAAGCGAAGCAGTAAAGCTTACTCTGGAACGGATTAATCCAAATCGCAAGATAGCCCTTCGTACCCAAAAGGCCGATGGTGTTAAAGATTGTCGTAATTTGATAAATGATCTGATATCCGGAAAAACATCTGCCAACTTTTATGAAGGAATGGGCTGCAAGGGAGGTTGTGTCGGCGGACCGAAGGTGATGATTCCTCATGAAGAGGGAAGAAAGAATGTTGAGGATTATGGAAGGCTTGCTACTTATCCTACACCAATCGATAATCCTTATGTAATCGAATTGCTAAATCGTCTAGGCTTTGATACCATAGATAGTCTTATGAATGAAAGCGATATTTTTACTCGATCCTTTTTAATAAATAAGAAAACTAGTCCATAGGATGATCTTTCCTACTATATTTAAAAACCCTGGATATCCATATGGAATATCCAGGGCTATTATATGTATTCTTGTATTATCTATAAAGTAACTAATTATTGAAGGATAACTTCCTTAATATGCTGCAACCACACCAAGCGATGTATTCATCGGTGCACATTGGTTACCGCTTAAATCAACAATCTTGTTATCAAGGACTTCAATCCTTAAGAATGCATTCTTATCCGGCATGCCATTTAAGGTTATAACTGCATTGGTTCCGGATATAGTAACCGTATTAGTGAACTCATAGTTGTATGTTCCCATCTGAGTAACCCTAACAATCATTGAGCCCATTATCTCCTCACTGAAGGAAAGTCGAATTTCATTTATCTTATTCTTATCATATACAGGAGGACCTATATAATATGGTTTCGCATTATCCTTAAGTTCTACCATTCTTTCAAAATCAGTAATTGGAGCATATGTACCGCTATAGCTTTTGACACCGTTAATTCTAACAGGTCTTTCCATAGTTAAAGTAATTGAGCCATCCGCAATTGTTAGAACTACTATCGCACCTTGACTATTCGTGTTCTTCTCCAGCTTTGCACTTAATATTGTGACACCGGGGATAGAATAGTTTCTTACATCCTGTGCAGAAGCCTCATCCAACCTATCCATGAACTCCAGGAAAATCTGGCTGGGGTTAGTGGATGACTGTGTAATAATAAGAGGTCCCGGAAGCTCCAAGTTCGCTCCGCTGCTATTATTAATAGTTATAGTCCTTGGTAAGGCATTGTTCCTAAAGCTGTCCCTAGCAAAGTTTTGATCTAGAGTAAAGGTATAACTTCCAAGTAATGTCATGTTACCCATCTGTAATTTGACAACCTTAGGATTCTCAGATACCAAATTTGTGTAGGTAATATTATTGTTTGGCCATCTTTCGCCGCTTACAGTTACTAAGGTTGCATTAAATATTCCGGTGTTGGAGCTTAAGCTTACATCCCTATTATAGGTAAGGGTTAGGATGTTTGTCTCCGGATCAAATTCATCCGTTAGAAGGATTGGATTGGATTTTTCAACGTCAAATCTTACTGTTCTTTTATGTTGCTGGTATGAGGATGTATCCTTAGGGTCTGCATTGATGCTTCGCCAACTGGTTAAGGTTACTGTCTGCGTACCGGTCTTAAGTGCATCTACATCATACATTGTGAAATGAACCTTCTTTAGATCCTTATCGTCAACAATACCTATCATGGACGATCCGTTACCAATAGTGGCATATCCTCCAAATTCTATGGATCTATCAAATGTTGCAGTAAGTGTAGAGTATGCGGTTCTTTCAACTGTTAAAAGCTTAGCCATCGGCTTAGGAGTATTATCAACTGTAAAGATAATAGGAATCGTATAATTCTTTGGAGCATTTCCGGACATATCTTTGATGCCTGATAATGTTACAGTTAAACTCTTCAAAAAGTCCGTATAAGCTATGTTCGACAGGTTAATAGTAAGAGACTTCTTATCCTCACTTGGCATATAATTATTCTTATTATTTAGTATGCTTACTGTCATAGGGTCAGCCGGTGCGTTATATAGTCCCGCAACCCGACCTCCGCCTGCTACTTTTAATCCTGAAAAATCAATAGCCTCATTGAATAATATATTTATAGTCATTCCGGTTTCGTCCAGCCTAGTGCCGACATATTCCGGCGGTACATCATCTACATAGCTAATCTGTTTGTAATATTCATCAATTGAAATTCCGCCTGTTGTCTTAATACTGTTGGTAAAATTAATCCCATATTCCCCTTCAAAACGATTTGAGGAAGTTATGATTAATGTCTTCTTGTCATCGGAAAGCCGCGCTGTCAATTTACCCGGATCTGCTGCATATACACCCTTGATGTTCTTCTTAGGTGATATACCAATATTGTCAAGTAATACACTATTCTGTCCAATAACTGTTCTTTCATCTATCGGGCTGTCAAATACAGCTTTGATTTCAGTACTACCTACAATATCAACAGAACCAACCGTTGCAGAGAGACCTACGACCTCAATTATTATAGCATCATTAACTATGCTTTTTGCCGCATCAGCTTCGGTTGCTGTTCTTGCTGCCGTAGCTACTAGAATCACCTTACCGGGCTTGTCTGCTCTTATAATACCGCTTGAGCTGTTAGTTATCACGATAGATGATTTATCGCCGCCTCCAAGGGACCAATAGGTCTTATCGGAGGAACCTGCAGGAAAAATATCTCTGTTAAAGTTATAGGTGTCTCCTACATTAATAATATGAGCACCATTGACTTCAGTTGCATTGTTAATCTTTACCTTTGTTGCGGGGATGATTACTGTTACCTTACTGGTAAGAGTCTTTGTCTTCTTATTAGGATAGGTGATTATACATCTGATATTTGCTGAGCCCTTACCTACAGTAGTAACAAGACCTTTACTGGAGACCCTGGCTACCTTAGTATTAGATGAGGACCATTTATATGTACTACCAGCTACCTTATCCTTTATATCCAGCTGATAAGTCTCATCTTCGCCAATAATTTCAACCTTGGTTTCTGTGAAGGTCGGTGTTGCTGCATATGCAACTGTTTCATCCTGAAGCCACAATATAGGTGTTAAAATAAGCACCATTAACATGATTATGACGGCCTTCTTGCCTGGGTGGTTCTTCATACTAATTCCTCCTATGAAATACGCGTAGATTCTCTAAATTTATACTATATATAGTATCATAACAGCAATCCTTTGTCAAAATCTTGTTAAAAAGCTTAATATTTTCTTAAGAGTTATTTATTACCACTTTTCTTCTCTATTTGTGCCTTATGCTCTAATGCCTCACATTCCTTTTCCTCAGACTTTATCTCCCAATGAATCAAAAATGCAAGCGCCGCTCGCAGTAAGATAATCCCTCCTACCATGGCTATATCCTGCCATCTGGTTACACCTACTGTCCTAAGTATCTCTCCACCCATCTTAAATTCAAGGCCTAGTGCCATCCCTTTTGCTAATTCCAATCTGGTATAGGGGCTTTTTTTTACAAAATTAATAACTCCAACCAAACCGGCTAGAACAAGGATTATCACACCTATGAACTCAAACATTAATGTTCCGGCCTCGCAGGCAATGTCCAGCCATAAATGCAGTTGTTCCATTTTTATGTCTCCTTTATTTTTATATTCTTGTAGTATTTTACCGAATCCTAGTATATCTAAGCTCCCAACTAATAATATGATATTTGTACTTAAAAGTAAAGTCGGAAACTGAAATTATTTATATCAGGGTCAAAAGCCACATTATCATATTTTAAGCTTTCTTTTTTTACATATCAGAATTATAATGGTAGAATAGTATATAATTATAAGTATAACGAAAGGATGATGAACTATATGAAAAAATTCGGTAAATTTGTATTCGGCACCCTATCTCTTGCAACACTTGCTGCCGGCGCTTATTATGTTTATAAGAACTTTATAAAGAATGATACCTCCGATGATTTTGATGAATTCGAGGACGACTTTGATGAATTTGATGACTTTGATACAGAGGAAGTTACCGACGAATCTAGCGAACCCAGAGAGTATGTGTCAATACAGATAGATCAGGAAGACTCTGAAGGAGAACCTGATACAACTGAAACAGATACCTCTGGCGCTGATGAAGCTCAAGATAAAGCCAACACAGATCAGTAACACATCCTTAGCGGAGCGTTTTTATGTAATAGGACGCAAGACCTATTACATAAATTAATATCCCTCATCTGATTAGAAGAGGGATATTTTTATTGTATGAAACTCATCCTATTATTTTGTTAATAAATAATTTAAATCATTAATAAGCATATTATGATCAGTCGAAATATATACACTCTGTGAGCTCATGTCCTTATAGGTATGATCTACTGTTATGGCAGTCTCTCCAATAATAATCTGACTGTCTCTTTCATCTGAATTAAGCATAATTACATATTGAGCAGCTATATCATCTTCTGTACCCGGCCTAAATCCATGCTTCTCCATTACCACGTAAAAATTATCTATTTGCTCCTGATTTGATATGGTCTTTATCTCTCCTGTGGTCTTAGATGTAATTGTAATCTGGTTTACATCAGTAGCCTCTATAAAGGTTATATCAACGAATGTAAGCTCTTCCCCAAGAGATGTCAGTCTGTCGTTATCTGCACTGGAGATTTCTGCATGATCTTCTGATTTACTCTCCACAAACATATCTACAAATTGTTCATTTTCTACTAGGTCTGCCGAATCGTCCTCGGCTATACCTCCTGTAAACTTAGTATCTGACTGTAATCCATCAGAAGTATCCATATCAGGAACCCCGCTATCTTCCTTAGGAGCATTCTTAGTCTGATATATTTCTGTAGTTCCTGCATCATCATAACTTGCCGAGTTCTCAGATTTTGCCATATCCTTCTTCATTCCAAGCGGTGCAAACATCCTTATAGCATTAATACCAACCACCAATATCAGAACTGCTGCGGCAACCGTAACCAAGGTGCGCGCATGTCTGTATATGAAAATAGGCTTCTTATACACCAAATTATCTTTGTTATTATCTTTGTTCTTATCTAAATCCTTTGCCTCTTGCAGCTTGATTGCATCCATTGTCCTACTTATTAAATCCTCGGATACACTAATACCTTCTGCTTCTAGGGATCTGTTCAGATGGGACTTAATATTAAATTTATCCATTTCAATTTCATTTCTTTTCTTTGGCTCAAAACTCATCTGATACCCTCCCTTCCAACATATCTTTAAGCTTATGTCTTGCTCTTGAAAGCCTGCTTTTAGCAGTTCCTTCAGCAATATTGAGTGTCTGTGCAGCTTCTGCAATGGTCATCTCTTGAAAATAGACACAGAGCACCACATCTCTATATTTTGCAGGCAGGGAAAGGACTGTTTCCTTAATCATATGATTGGTATCTTGCTTCTCAACTTCATCGTAATCAGATTCGCTGACAATGGCGTCCTCCTGATATTCCATCATGGGGACTACTCTTCTATTATAAGCACTTTTTAAATAATCCTTACAAGCATTAATCGTAATTCTGATTATCCAGGTCTTTATACTAGAATTTCCTTCAAAGGTTGAGAGCTTCTGATTTACCTTAATAAAGACTTCCTGAAATATATCTTCTGCAGTATGGATATCTTTGACATACATATATGCTGTTCTTAGCACATCATTGCCATATTCCCTTATTAAGGTTTCTATCTCATATGCAGGAGAACTTTCGGAATATTCATTTTGTATATCCTTTTGCATCCAATTATCCCCCTATACTATACCTAATAATCCGTCAAAAATATTCAAGCTAGTTATAGTATACATGTACAGCCTGACGATGTAAATGGCAATTTGGATGCACTACAATCATCTTTCCCTTTCGAATATTAGACGCCGTTGCAGATGATAAAGTTCCACAATTTTTTCACTATTTTAAAATCGGCACCAGGTACCAAATCTTTATTCTGTTCCTAGCACAAGCCCATCAAAATGTAGAATAAAAAACCTGCATGAAGCA
>SHOH01000010.1:0-23033 GCA_004294845.1 Anaerolineaceae bacterium | reverse complement strand
GAAGCATGGTTGTTTTTGCTTTATGCAGGTTTCCTTTACTATACAAATCAGGGCTTGTGCAAGACAACATAAAATTTGGTACCTGGTACCGATTATTCTTGTTTACTGTAGGACAGTTTATAGAGTCCGGCGTAGATTCCGTTCTTAGCTAGGAGTTCTTCATGGGTTCCGGATTCTTTTATTCCTTCCTCTGTAAGTACAAGGATTCTTTTTGCGTTTTTAATTGTTGAGAGTCTGTGTGCGATTACAAAAGTTGTGCGATCCTTTGCCAACTTCTCCAGTGATTCCTGCACTACCTTTTCACTTTCATTATCTAAGGAAGAGGTCGCCTCGTCAAAAATTAGTATTGGTGGATTTTTAAGAAACACTCTGGCAATACTTAGTCTTTGCTTTTGACCGCCTGATAGCTTAACACCTCGCTGACCGATATCTGTATGATATCCGTCGGGAAGCTCCATAATAAATTCATGGGCATTGGCATTCTTAGCTGCCATTATAATTTCTTCATCGGTAGCATCCGCTTTACCGTATCTTATGTTATCAAGAACGGTACCTGCAAATAGATATACATCCTGTTGAACTATACCGATGTTCTTACGAAGCGATTTTAGCTTCATATCTCGGATATCAATTCCGTCTAATGTGATTTCACCATCGGAAACCTCATAGAATCTTGGTATCAGACTGCACATCGTAGTTTTACCGACACCGGATGATCCGACAAGCGCGAGGTACTCTCCGGCTTCCACCTCCAGATTTATATTTCTAAACACATCACCTAAGGTGTTGTTATATTTAAATGACACATTCTTAAATTCAATCCTACCTTCTACATCCTTAAGCTCTATAGCCCCGGGTCTGTCTACTATATCCGGTTCAACCTCTAGAATTTCATAAAAGCGATGAAAGCCTGACATACCGTTTTGGAATTGTTCGGTAAAATTTATCAGTTTTTTCACTGGATCTACCAAGGCATTTACATATAGTAAAAAGGTTAATAAATCTCCAACATTAATAATCCCATTGGCGATAAACAGACCACCGCCTGCTATTACCGCTATGTTAATTAAGGCTGTAAATAACGTAAGTCCCGAATGGAAAGAGGCCATATTTAGGTAGCTGCTACGCTTGCTATCCACGAATCTTGCATTACCTTCCTGGAATTTGCCCATTTCTACTGATTCATTTGCAAATGATTTCACAACCCTAATTCCGGATAGATTATCTTCAATCTGTGCGTTTATATCGGCAATTCTTTCTCTGTTTCTTCTAAAAGCCCTGCGCATTCTTCCTCTCATAAACATTGCAAAGACGAACATAATCGGAATAAAGGCAAAGACAATCAAGGTCAAAGGCACATTAATATGTATTAATATGAAGAAAGCCCCGATAAACTTGATTAAAGATATGATTATATCTTCAGGTCCATGATGGCATAGCTCAGTAACATCAAATAAGTCATTTGTTATCCTTGTCATGAGCTGACCGGTCTTTTGGTTATCATAGAAATTAAAGGATAGCTTCTGATAATGTTCAAAGATGTCATTACGCATATCGTATTCCATCTTAGCTCCCATCATATGACCCTTATATGCTGTAAAAAAGGTGCTTACGTATTCTATGACTGCCAATCCAAGCATTGCAAAAAGCAGTTTGATGATGATCGGTGCTGATTCTGCAATATCATAGTTAATTAAAATATCGTTAGTAATGAATCTGACAACCATAGGATATACAAGTGATATTGCAGAAGCTAATAGAGCAAAGAACATATCTGCCACAAATAATCCTATATATGGTCTATAATAAGACAAAAACTTCTTCGTCTTTTTACTCATTATTATTCTCCTGTCTAATAGATCATTAAAACTATTATAGGGATAGTCGTTTTGAAAGATCGTACATATACTGGTCAATATCCTTAGTCATAGCTAAGGCTTCTTCTATATCGAAATCCACAAATTCGCTGTCTTTATAGGCAACAACACGATTTGAAGCTCCTGATAACAGCAAATCCACTGCTTTTGCACCCATAACCGATCCATATACACGATCTCTTGCTGATGGGCTTCCACCTCTTTGGGCATGACCTATTATAGTTGCTCTGGTCTCCATTCCCGTAGTGGCTTCAATTCGTTTTGCCATATTCTCAGATTCGCCTATACCTTCAGCATTAATAATAATATAATGCTTTTTACCGTTTTCTTTTCTACGGTTTATTTTCTTTATAATCTTCACTTCATCATAATCATAACGCTCAGCTATAAGGATTTCCTCGGCACCATTAGCAATACCACACCATAGAGCGATATGTCCTGCATGTCTTCCCATAACCTCGATAATAGAGCATCTTTCATGGGAGGTGGACGTATCTCTTACTCTATCTATTGTCTCAACTGCAGTATTAACAGCTGTATCAAAGCCTATAGTATAATCAGTACAGCTTATATCCAGATCAATTGTTCCGGGTACTCCAACAGTATTGATACCCCTCTTCGCTAATGCCGCTGCTCCACGAAAAGATCCATCGCCACCAATAACAACCAGGCCGTCTATTCCATGTTTTTTACATATTTCTACGGCATCATCCTGACGCTCAGGTATAACAAACTCAGGGCAACGAGCTGTATATAATATAGTTCCTCCCTTTTGTATAATATCTGATACACTTTTTGACTTCATATCATATATATCTTCTTCTAATAATCCCAAATACCCTCTTCGGATTCCTTTGACTTTGATACCCTCTAAGAGTGCTGTTCTTACAACAGCACGTATTGCGGCGTTCATGCCCGGAGCATCTCCGCCGCTGGTCAAGACTCCGATTGTTTCAATTTTTTTATTCATTAATAAATGACCTCCATATTTAAGCTACATTGTATTCTAATTCATTTTTCCTACCGAATCAAGACACTTTTCGACAATTACAATATTATCTTCTGAATAAATCTGTCTTAGCTTGCTTATAAGCTCCTTGCATGCATTAACATCCCTGCTTTTTGGTAGACGCTTCATTACTTTTTCCTTCTCACAGTATATTATTACTGAATCATTTCCGTCATATCCCTCTAGCAAATCGTATAATTCCTGCTCAGCTTTATGAAACTGAGTGAGTTCACCAAATCTAACCCAAAGTTCCTTTGGTAGAGCATCAAAGGGTATGATTTCCTGGCAAATAAGCTTGGCATCCTTATCTTCTTCAATAGTTGTTCTGCCGCGAATGAATACTTTGTTATCGGGCTCCAGCATATGCTTGTATTTATCAAAATCCTTCGGAAATATTATTACCTCTATAGTTCCGAACATATCCTCAAGCATTATAAATGCCATTAAACTATTTGTTCTGGTCGTCTTAATAGTTTTTGATGTAATCATCCCGCCTATGGTATGAATACTTCCATCCTCCACCTTAGGCTTATCTGCTTCCTCATCAATAGTAAAATCATATGAATATCCTGTAACATTTTTATTTATTGTTTCTAAATAATCATCCAAAGGATGCCCACTTACATATATACCAAGCACCTCTTTTTCAAACGCCAGTATCTCCTCCTTACTATATTCCGCCACATCAGGAAGACTAAGTTCATATTCTTTTCTATCATCTTCACTGGCAAAGTCAAACAGATTCATCTGACCTGTCAGGCTCTTTTTCTTTTCTTCGGCTATCTGATCTAAAATCTGTATATAGCTCATCATCAGCTGGCGTCTGTTATCATGGAGATTTGAGAATACTCCTGCTTTAATAAAGCTTTCTACAGTCCTTTTATTAACCTCCTTACCAGAAAGGCGGTTAGCAAAATCCTTCAGACTTAGGTATGGACCACTTACGTCTCTTTCAGCTACAAGCGCTTCTATCACAGGTCTTCCGATACCCTTAATCGCAGATAGAGCATAGCGAATAGAACCGTCATATACGGTAAAGACCGCGTCTCCCTCGTTGATATCCGGCGGTAATATTGTAATATCCATCTGACGACAATTATAAATATACTGTGATACCTTACCGGGATTATCGATTACTGACGTCATTAAAGCCGCCATAAATTCTACCGGATAGTAATACTTTAAGAAGGCTGTCTGGTAGGAAATAACCGCATAGGCTGCGGCATGGGATTTATTAAAGGCATACTTTGCAAAATCCAACATCTCATCAAAGATATGATCTGCAATCTTCTCAGGAATACCATTTCTAATGCATCCCGGAATGCCCTCATCCTCATTTCCATAGATAAAGGTCTTTCTTTCCTTTATCATTACATCCTCTTTCTTTTTGGACATGGCTCTTCGTACCAAATCACTACGTCCATAGCTATATCCTGCAAGATCCCTTACTATCTGCATAACCTGCTCTTGATATACTATACAGCCATAGGTAGGGGCAAGTATATGCTCCAGCTGCGGACATTCATAGGTGACTTTCCCGGCTTCATTCTTACCCTTGATATACTTGGGAATAAAGTCCATGGGACCCGGTCTATACAGTGCAATACCGGCTATGACGTCCTCTAAGGTTTTAGGCTTTAACTCTTTCATAAAGCTCTTCATACCGCTGCTTTCCAACTGAAAGATGCCTTCGGTTTTAGCTGAGCCAATCAGTTCATACACTTTATCGTCATTATAATCTATCTTCTCTATATTCAGTTTATTCTCTGCATCTCTATTCTTATTAACAAGAGCTACAGCATTCTGAATAACAGTAAGCGTTCGTAGTCCTAAAAAATCCATCTTTAATAGCCCCAGCTCCTCCAAGGTTACCATAGTAAACTGGGTTGTAACCGAATCGTCGGAGGAAGAGGTTAAGGGAACATATTCAACTATACTGTCCTTACCGATAACCACACCTGCTGCATGCATCGATGTATGCCTTGGAAGGCCTTCAAGCCTCTTAGACATATCAATAAGTCTCTTGACTTCATCATCGCCTTCATATATCCGATTAAGATCAGGATTCATCTTTAAAGCTTTTTCAATAGTAATTCCTATTTCTGTCGGAATCATCTTGGCCACAGTATCTACCTGCGAATAGGGCAAATCCAATGCCCTTCCAACGTCTCTGATAACAGCGCGGGCAGCCATGGTACCAAATGTTACTATCTGCACCACCTTATCCTTACCGTATTTATCTGTTACGTAATCAATTACCTCCTGCCTTCTTTCATAACAAAAATCAATATCGATATCGGGCATGGTTAGTCTTTCTGGATTTAGGAATCTTTCAAAAAGGAGATTGTATTTTATCGGGTCTATATCAGTTATCTTAAGGGAATAAGATACTATAGAGCCCGCTGCACTTCCTCTACCCGGACCTACCATAATACCATTATCTCTGGCATATTTAATAAAATCCCAAACAATTAGAAAATAATCCGAAAAGCCCATATCGTTTATGGTTTTTAACTCATATTCCATTCGATCCCAAAGATCATCTGTTATCTGACCGTATCTTTCCTTCATACCCTCTCTACATAGAATATTAAGGTATTCGAATGCATCGTAGGGTTCGGGTACAGGATAGACAGGTAATTTATATTCACCAAATGTTATGGCTACATTACATCGTTTTGCAATTTCATATGTATTTTCTACAGCTTCCTTAGCATAGGGAAAAATACTAAGCATCTCCTCAGGCGACTTGAGATAATACTGTCCCCCTTCATATCGCATGCGGTTTTCATCAGACACCTTCTTCTGAGTCTGAATGCAGAGCAGTATATCATGTGAATCCGCATCCTCTTCGTAGGTATAATGAACATCATTAGTCGCTACAAGCTTTATACTTGTTTCATTTGACATTCGAATTAAGCCTTGATTAACGGTCTTTTGTTCAGGAATTCCATGATCCTGAAGCTCTAAAAAGAAATTATTTTCCCCGAATATCTCTCTATAGCTTAGGGCTGCTTTCTTTGCTTCTTCATAAAAGCCTCTTCTAATATTTCCTGCCACCTCACCGCCCAGGCATGCACTTAAAGCGATTATCCCCTCACTGTGCTGGCTCAGAACCTCTTTATCTATTCTAGGCTTGTAGTAAAATCCTTCCAAAAATCCTCTTGATACTATCTTCATGAGATTTTGGTAACCTATATTATTCTCTGCCAGTAGAACCAAGTGATGATAACGATCCTCTGTAGCCCCCGGCTCTCTATCAAATCTGGAATTTGGTGCCACATATATTTCACAGCCTATAATAGGCTTGATATCTTCGGATAGGCAGGCTTTATAAAAATCAATGACGCCATACATAACACCATGATCTGTAATGGCAAGGCTATCCATTCCAAGCTCCTTTGTACGAAGTACCAACTCTTTTATTTTACCCGAACCGTCTAGAAGGCTGTATTCGGTATGAAGGTGCAAATGCGTAAAGCTCATTGTTTTTCCCCCTCTCCTGTATCTAATATATAAGACTTCTTTTATTAATAAACGATCTTTTCTATTATATAAAATTTAACAGGGAATCCCAAGATAACGCCGGGATTCCCATACATGCATATACTTCCATAATAGTTAATGGTTTACCAGTTCATTGGCGGTCTCTCGGGATCAATGATTTCATCTAAATTAAATAAATCCTTCAACCGTTCAGGAAACTGGAGCATAGCTTGCCCATCCAGCGGTCGTCTTGTCATTCGTACATAATCATCTTTAAGATGCATCCATGGCTTAGAGTCTACACCATGGAAATAATTAAAGCCGGCTTTCTTAAGAAAAGTATATTTATCACTACTGTAATGACCCATAGTTCTTTCTATATCCACACCAAATGGGAATATAAAAATATCAGTAGGACCTATTAAAGGTGCAACCTCATCAAGCCAGCGATTAGTATCATTCTTTATGAATTCAAATGATTTCTCCAGCATATTTCTATGGTTATAGCTGTGGGAAGCAAATTCCCATCCGTTTTCCTTAAGAACTCTTGCCACTTCCTTAACAGTTTCCTTGTCTTGTTCATAGGTGGGTGATGTGGGATCATCAGTTCTATAACCGAGAGATCCCTCATATCCAGTAAGAGCTAGAATGCCCTTGGCACCCTTATATGAAAAATCTGGATGTTCTTCCACGAAGGCATCAAGTATAGGTACTATATCATAAGGACCTTGTACAACACTACCGTCTTTTAAAATCATTTCACAGGTAGGCTTGCCATCTCCGCCTATTACTATTCTGGAAGCAAAACCGTCTCCATCCATATAATCATAATAGTTTACATCGTCCTGAGACAATACAAAGGGCTTTTTCCCAGGTGGAAGATATATCTCACCCTCTACAAATTTTGTTTTTCCGTTCTCATCAGTGACCTGCTTTGCAAGATCATGCACACTGACAAGTACATAACCGTCCTCATACATGCTCTGCATCATCTTCTCAAATTCATAAGTTGTGGTCATGTACATATTATATCCGGTACTATCATAATCACCGTCAAAAGCCAAGCTATTATCAGCAATCAATGAATGAAAGAAAATATGGTTAAACTGTGCAACTGATGTATAAGAGCCTCCATATAGAACTAAGGAGTTTTTTGTAGTCTCTAATTCATTAATAGCCGTAACAAGCGCCGGATATACCTCGTATCCACCTTCTTTACCCTGATATGTTTTTATCATTTCAATTGCACTATCATAGTCATAGCTTAAGGTAAGTTTCTTGGCTTCTTCTATTAGTTCTTCTCTTTCAGTAATCTCTTTTAGAAGCCTTTCCTGCTCCCTGAGAGCCGCAAGCTCTGCCTGAGATAGCTTTTCTTCTATCTCATTCTTATCCTTTTCATTGGTATTCTTATTATTACCCTTGGATTTATCATTTTTATCTTGATTATTATCAACTATCTTACCTGGATTGTTATTATCTTTTTTATTTTTTGAAATTATATAATATGAACCTGCCAAAAAAACAAGCAGTAGCAATTCCAATAGAAGTATAAAACCAAGTCTCTTAGCGGATTTCTTCTTTCTTTTTCTATTTCTAGATCCATTTCTGTCTGCCATATGACACCTCTCTAACTTTTAGTATTGCACAATTATGGTTTATTATCCGTACAATACCATATAAATAAGGCAAATTCGTTACAGAATAGTTAATTATTCTGGTTATTTAGTCTGAATGAAAAGAAGCGCCCAAAGCAATCGAAATTATAATCTTTGTGGCGGCTTCTTAATTTTGTTATGATTTACTGCTTAGATATTTCTCGATATTATTAATTGCCTCTTCCTCGTCCGGGCCTTCAGCGGATACAAAGACCTTTTCACCAGATGCAAGACCTAAACTCATCATGCCCATAATACTTTTTGCGTTAATTTTTTTCTCTTCACTTTCCACATAGATGCTACATTCATACTGACTTGCTACTTGAACAAGCAGTGCGACAGGTCTGGCTTCTAAACCGTTTGGAATGTTAATAACTATTTCTTTTCTTATCATTTATGTTTCCTCCTTATGCTCCCGAAAATGTTCGGCAATCATACTTAGTTTTCGTAACCTATGATTTACACCGGATTTACCGATTGGCGGTAACAACATTGTTCCTAATTCCTTTAACGATGCTTCAGGATGCTCTACTCTAAGCTTTGCAATATCACGAAGACCCTCATTCAGATTTCCGAAACCAACATAATCTCTGATATATATGATGTCATCAATCTGTTTTGATGCAGCCTCAACAGTTTTACTGATATTGGCCGCCTCACAATTAACCTGCCTGTTCACTTGGTTGCGCATTTCCTTAAGTATACGTACATTCTCAAGATCCATCAGTGAAACATGGGCTTCCATGACATTTAGCAAATCAACTATCCCCGAGCCTTCCTTAATATAGACCACATAATATTTTTTCCTCTGAATAATCTTTGCGTCTATAGAAAAGGTGCATATAATCTCTTGTAGCCTTTCTGCCTTCAGGATATCATCAGTAACAAATTCCATGTGATATGCCTTTTTCGGATTACTCATTGATCCGCACATAAGGAATGCCCCACGGATAAAGGATCTCTTACAGCAGGTGTTTTGAATCACTATCTGACCGGGGTTACCGATTCTGCCATCCTCTGAATATAAGTCGCTTTGTTTTGTTGCCTTAAGGATGTTAATTACAATATCCTGATTTTTTATTATTAGTGTATATGTTTGATTGTTTTTAATACCTTGGTTTCTTTTAATTGAAATATCAATATTTATATTAAATGTTTTTTTGATTAATGTAAAGCACTTTCTTGCAACTAAGGGACTTTCTGTTTGAAGCTTTAGGAATAAATGAGATCTATTCTCTATTAATTGTCCGCCATATGTAAGAATGGCTGCCAGCTCAGCAAGCCTGCAATGCCTGGCGTCACTTATTTGCAAGGAAAGTTCTTCCTTTACCTTCTTTGAAAATGACATTTCACATCAGCACCTTCAATGTATTTACTAATCCTTATCAATGTCTCTATGCTCAGTCTTTATTCCATAGCCTAGTCCAGCCAGCCTTTCGGTAATCTCATTGGTAAGCGTAACCGATCGGTGCTGTCCTCCAGTACAACCTATACTTATCACAAGTTGGTTCTTACCCTCCGAAATATAATGGGGAATAAGAAATCTAAGCATATCTTCTAATTTATTCATAAATTGCTTGGCTGCCTCTGAACTCATAACAAACTCTTTTACCTCTGAATCCATTCCGGTCTTAGTTTTTAGCTCACTAACATAAAATGGATTTGGTAAAAATCTAACATCAAATACCAAGTCTGAATCTACCGGTATTCCATACTTAAACCCAAAGGACAGTATCATTATCATAAAATTTTTAAAATTCTTATCTTCTATATAAATCGTGTCAATCTGAGTCTTCAGCTCTCGAATAAGCAAATGACTTGTATCTATTATAACATCTGCCTTCTTACGAAGAAAATCCAGTTTCTCCCTCTCCATCTCAATTCCCTTGTCCACTCTTCCGGTTTGAGAAAGAGGATGTAGCCTTCTTGTCTCCTTATAACGCTTTACCAGCACCTCAGGAGAGCAATCTAAAAATAATATTTCATAGGGATATCCTGCGTTTTTCATATCCTTAAGGACCACATCAAGCTCATCCAAGGATTGTCCACTCCTTATGTCCAAGCCTAATGCCACCTTATCATGATTTCCCTGCATAATCAGCTTAACAAACTTCTTAACCAGCTTTATTGGCAAGTTGTCCACACAGAAAAAACCTGCATCCTCCAGCATTTTCAGAACAGAGCTTTTTCCTGCTCCCGACATACCGGTCACAATAACGAATCTCATTTAATATCCGGCCTTTCTTTAGTCTCTATCAAAAGTTCCCAAAAATTTAACCTCAGGCTCAAGTATTACTCCGAATTTATCATCTACTACCCGGATGACCTCCTTTATTAAGTCCATAAAATCCTTGGCTGTGGCCTTGTCTTTATTTATTAAAAAACCGCAATGCTTTTCAGATACTGCTGCACCGCCTATCTGAAAGCCCTTTAAACCCGCATCGCTAATCAACTTACCCGCAAAAAATCCCTCAGGGCGTTTGAAGGTGCTTCCGGCGCTATATTTATCTAATGGTTGCTTTAATTGCCTTAGGGAGTTCAGTTCATGGATTTTGTCTAAAATCTGCTGCCGATCACCCTTAGAAAGCTTCATGGTCGCCTCCAGCAAGCATAGATCCTTCTTCTGTAGAATACTAGTTCTATACCCAAGCTGCAAGTCATCCTTATCTATTGTATGAATCTCACCTTCACGGTCGATAACAGTAGCAGAAACCAAGATTTGCTTAATCTCCCCACCATATGCTCCCGCATTCATTGTTACAGCCCCTCCCAGGGTCCCTGGAATACCGGCTCCAAATTCAAATCCAGTTAATTCATGTTTGGCTATTTCACTGGATAGCTTCGACATAAGAATTCCTGCCTGAGCATGGACTAAGCCTTCCTCAGTTATCCTAACATCAGAAAATCTATCTGTTAACTTTACAATTAAGCCTTGGTAGCCCAAGTCAGATACCAATAGATTACTTCCGTTACCCATAATATAATAAGGCATATTATATTTCTTGCATAAGCAAACAACCTTTTTTATCTCTTCTATGGAGGATGGTAATACCATATAATCTACATCCCCACCGATATGAAGTGATGTGTGTTCCTTCATTGATTCCTTTTGCTTAATTTGATCGGCAGGAAATATATTGTTTAATTCATTTTTAAATAAGTCAAGTTCCTTCAAAAGTTACCTCCATTGCTATCATACAATACTTCTAAACCATATTCAACTATCAGACAGTTTATGAGAGAATCAGTCTGGCACATCCATAAATTCCTGCATCATTACCAAGTGAAGCTATTGCAAACACCCTATCCTTTAATGCATCCATTACATTGGGAGTATAGTGCTTCTTAATATTTGATATCAAAATATCCCCTGCTTTCGAGACGCCGCCCCCTATAATAAATGCCTCCGGATCTACCACCTGTGCCACTGCTGCTAGGGCAATTCCAAGATATCTACAGGCCTCGTCAACTATATTTAAAGCAAGCTTATCTCCTTGCTTTGCAAGGTCGAAGATTAGCTTTGCAGTAATATTCTCTTCATTTGAAAGTAGTGAGCCCTTAGGACTTTTTTCTAATGCTTGCTTTGCTAGTCTTACAATACCTGTAGCGGATGCATATTGCTCCAGACATCCTCGTTTTCCACAGCCGCAGACTTCTTTCTCATTATAGTTTACAGGCAAATGTCCGATTTCACCTCCTGCTCCACCGCTTCCGGCAAGAATCCTTCCGTTATGTATAACACCGCCACCGACTCCGGTTCCCAAGGTTACCAATACCATATTCTCATAATCTTTACCGGTGCCCTTCCATTGTTCACCAAGTGCAGCAACGTTAGCATCATTCCCAGCCTTTACCTTGAGTCCGGTCAGCTCAGACATTTCCTTTTCTATATTAAAATGCCCAAGACCAAGATTAGCCAGCTCCAAGACATCACCGTTGTCCTTAACCGGCCCCGGTAGGGTCACTCCGATACCTATTATCTCTTCCTTGGTAAATCCCTTTTCCTTTGATTTGATGGCTATGAAATTCGCTGCATCTTTTAGTACATCCTTGCCATTACCGGTTTTTATAGTATCAATTTGCCACTTTTCCAGTAAATCACCTGCCATATTAAATAAGCCAACCTTTATGCCGGTGCCTCCTATGTCTACTCCAAAACAAAATTGCTCCATGACTTCCTCCGTCTATATATTTATACTTCCATTTATATTAAATCTATTAAACCTCTCATGGCTAAAGTCACGAGTGATCTTTATTGTGTTTATAAAGCTCGCACGATACTTTCATTCCATTAACTCTCTGAGCTGTTTCTTATTTTATTGGTAACTCTTTTATATAATTCCTTAGCTGCATTATATCCCATCTTCTTCTGTCTATGATTTACGGCTGCAGATTCACAGATAATTGCCAGGTTTCTTCCCGGACGAATCGGTATGGAATGACAGACAACCTGATTCCCCAAATACTCGATGTATTGTTCGTCCAGACCAAACCTATCATAGTCCTTGTCCCTGCTCCACTCCTCCAGCTTAATTACCAAATCAATTGCCTGCGTATTCTTAACACTTTCAACACCGAACAGAGTCTTAACATCAATTATTCCGATGCCGCGAAGTTCGATAAAATGTCTGGTAATATCAGGTGACGTTCCGATAAGAGTTTCGTCGCTTACCTTTTTGATTTCTACCACATCATCGGCTACAAGGCGATGCCCTCTTTTAATCAGCTCAAGAGCAGCCTCACTTTTACCGATTCCACTCTCGCCGGTAATTAGTATTCCTTCACCGTATACATCGACTAAAACTCCATGAATGGATATTCTGGGTGCCAATTCTACATTCAGCCACCTTATTACCTCTGCCATAAAGGAAGATGTGGTTTTTGATGTTTTTAAAATCGGAACTTCTTTTTCTGTGGCTATACTTATAAGAGCATCACTAACCTCAAGATTTCTGCAAAAAACGATACATGGTACTTTATAATCCATAAGCTTACTCATGATTGCAAGGCGACTTTCCTCACTGAGATTTTGCATATAGGCATGCTCCACATAGCCTATTACCTGAACACGCTCAGAATCAAAATGATCGAAAAATCCGGCCAGCTGAAGAGCAGGTCTATTCACATCCGGCTGAGATATCTTAATCCGCTTAATATCTATGTTCTGTGTGCAATTCTCCAAATTCATCTTCTCAATAAGTTGAACCAAATCAACTGTATACACCGCTTCATCCTCACTTTCTATATAAAACTAATTCGAATATATATCGCTTTTTAATTCAAGCACGCCCCAGCGCACTTTCGCGCCGATCTCGTATCGAAACCTTCGCTTATGATGCAGGGGTCATCTCCACTTATGATATATCTGCACACATTCTAACACAAGTTGCACTTCAAAGTAAATCCTTAATGGTTATTAGATTTGTGAAAGAAATTATATACCTCTGTCGCAGACGTTATATTCATTGAAGGAACCTTAAGTATCTCGTCAATATCTGCTTCCATAATAGCTTCTAAGGACTGAAAATGCTTCATTAATGCCCTTCTTCTGGATGGTCCGATTCCTTTGATATCATCTAATATAGAATGTACCTGTCGCTTCTTTCGCAGACTCCTGTGATATTCTATTGCAAAACGATGGGTTTCATCCTGTATTCTTGTAATCAGTTTAAATAGTTCACTGCTTTTATCGATAGGTAGCTCTTTGTTACGATAATAAAGACCTCTGGTACGGTGGTTATCATCCTTAACCATACCGCAGACCGCTATTTCAAGTTTTAGCTCATCAAGTACCTGCAAAGCGATATTGACCTGTCCCTTTCCGCCGTCCATTAATATAAGATCCGGATATTTCGTAAAGCTTCCCAGGGATTTATCAAGCTTCTTTTCCCTCATTTCCTCCAGCTCACGAATTCCATGGGTAAATCTTCTCATCAGCATCTCATGCATAGCTGCATAATCATCAGGCCCACTAATTGTCCTTATCTTAAATTTTCTATAATCAGACTTCTTAGGCTTTCCCTGTTCAAATACCACCATGGAGCCTACAGTTTCAAAGCCTGAGGTATTAGATATATCAAAGGATTCTACTCTTGATATATGTGGTAAATCCAAATAGCTTGCCAACTCCTTAAGGGCACCTGTTGTTCTTGCTTCTTCTCTTTTTAACTTTTCAGCATCCTTATTAAGTATAAGAAGTGCATTTTTCTTAGCAAGCTCCACCAGCTTTTCCTTATTACCTTTTTTAGGTACATGAAGGTAGACCTTTTGTCCCCTTTTATTACTTAACCATTGGCTAAGTACTTCCTCTTCCTCAGGCTCTGCTTCCAAGAATATCTCTTTGGGGATATAAGGTGTTCCTGCATAGAATTGCTTTATGAAGCTGCTAATAACCCAGCTGTCAGTCTCATCCTCTACTCCTGTCAGATAAAAGTGATCTCTTCCGATAAGCTTTCCGCCACGAATAAAGAAGGTCTGCACGACAGCCTCATCCTTATTTCTGGCAAAGGCAATGATGTCTCTGTCTGTTTGGTCTGTATTAGTAATCTTCTGCTTATTCATAATCTGCCTAACGCTTGCCAGTAGGTCTCTATTAGTAGCAGCTTTCTCATACTCCATCTCCTGTGCTGCTTCTTTCATCCGTTCTTCCAGCATCTTTACAACCGGACTATAATTCCCACTAAGAAATTCTATAACACGATCAATATTCTCGCCATACTCCTCCTGTGAGATGAAACCCTGGCAGGGAGCATCACATTGTCCCATATAATAATAGAGACAGGGCCTTTCCTTGCCGATATCCTTAGGAAGATTCCTGTTACAGGTTCTTATTTTATAGATTTTTCTAAGTAGTTCCATGATATCCTTAACAGCTGCCACGCTGGTATAGGGTCCGAAATACTTTGATTTATCTCTCTTCATCTCTCTGGAGAAAAGTACCCTGGGATAGGCTTCATTTAGAGTAACACGAATATAAGGATATGTCTTATCATCCTTAAGCATAGTATTGTACTTAGGCCTGTGCTCCTTAATTAGATTACACTCCAGTACCAGAGCCTCCACTTCCGAATCCGTTACTATATATTCGAAGTGGTCGATGTGCTCGACCATCTGCCTTATCTTGGCGGTATGATTACGGCTGTTTTGAAAATACTGCTTTACCCTATTCTTAAGAACAACAGCCTTTCCCACATAGATAATAGTGTCTGATTTATCTCTCATAATATATACTCCCGGTTTATCCGGCAGCAGTTTTAGTTCTTCTTCTATATTAAACATAAATAAATAACCATGCCTTTCTTCTAAGCAAAAAACAGTTTTTTGATTACTTTTCATCTACGTCTTTATTTTATATAAGATAAATAGTATTTGCAACATAATCTAACAAGTTATATAGATTAACCCTAAAGTAGCTGTATCAAAATAAGAAGGAGGTTACTTATATATCCCCACACAATTTGTGTGTATACTCGTAAGAGTATATTTTGGATATATAAGTAACCTCCTTACACTATCTTGAAACAGCCCTTCTTCATTTAAAACAATACAACATTAGTATACTTTTTTCCATGTCCCTTCATTAATCTTCCGGATCTCTTCAAGGGGTACTTTCGGATTTCTATCATAAGTCAGTAATCCATTCGTCTCCTGTTCAATATCGGTTAGCTGAGTATAACAATATCCCTGTATCAGATTCGAATTTAAAAATGTATCTATTATATCATGATATCGTTGTAAAAAATCTTCCTCGGATCTAGCAACAGAATAACCCCATCCATTATTTTCTTCTGCATGCATTTTTATACCACCACACTCACTTATAATAATTGGTTGATTCTGGTATTTGTAATTGGATACAAACAGTTGTCTACCGCAGGGAGCAGACAAAAGGATATTTTCTAAAGATTCATAACGTTTCTCCAGAACATCCTTTACCGATTCATAATCATGAATCGTAAGTAAGTCCCCACAAGTATGTTCCCAACCATCATTATCAATTACAACTCGAGTATCATCCAAAGATTTAGTCAAATACATCATCGCATTACAATGTCCTTGCTGCATTCTATTATTATTAATGAACGGAACCCCCCAAGATTCATTAAGTGGTGTCCAAACTACGATGCACGGATGATTATAGTCTCTTAGTATGGTATCGCTCCATTCACGGTACATATTACTTGCATACTCTCTGGAATATTCATATGCACTCCCTATCTCACCCCACACCAGTAACCCCATAATATCCGCATGATAGAAGAATCTTGGATCTTCTACCTTTTGATGTTTTCTCACACCATTAAATCCCATTTCTTTAACCAACTGTATATCCTTGATGAATGCTTCATCTGTTGGTGCTGTCAATAGAGATTCCGGCCAATAGCCCTGATCCAGTAATAATTTTTGATAGTATGGACGATTATTAAGCTTGAAAACACCATTTTCAACTGAAACTTTTCTCATTGCAAAGTAAGAAGTTACTTCATCCTCAATAATTTCACCCTGATATACCCTAAATGTGACGTCGAATAGTCTTGGGTGTTCGGGTGACCAGGTTAATTCCTCAGTGAAATTCCACGCTCTTAAAGCAGGCTGATTAAGACTTATTGTAATGCAGCCTTTCATTGATTTTTCATCAACCTTGAAATCTGTTACATGAGTCCCTTTATAACTTATCTGCGCTTCCAAGGTCAGATCTGCTTTTCCTTCCAGATTGTATTCAAATCGCACTGACTGTTCATCCAAATATGGGGTTATAAAGACATTTTTTAGATGATTTTCAGATACTGCTTCAATCCAAACACTTTGCCATATACCAGTTGTCCGGGTATAAAAAATACTTCTTGATTCTTCTTCCCAAAACTGCTTGCCCCTTGACATCTCCAAATCAGCATGGTCATCAAGTACCTGTAAACGAATGGTATTATCTTCACTATAATTAATAACCTCTGAAATATTTACAGAAAAGCTGGTCTGTCCTCCTATATGCTCTTTGACTAAACGATCATTTATCCAAACTTTGCAATAATAATCTACTGCACCAAAATGTAATATAATTTGTTTATTTTGCATGGAATGTGGTAGGCTAAAGTTTCGTCTATACCAAACCGTTTTATGAAACTTTGTTTCCTTAATCCCAGACATTTCGCTTTCATAAGCATATGGAACCATAATCTGCCTATCATATGTTTCTTTATCAAATGAAAAATCCCAAATACCATTTAAAGAAAACCATTCAGCTCGAACAAAATTCGGTCTGGGATATTCATTCCTTGGTATCATATTCATATATTCCTCCTGTTATATATCCTGATGTATAAATTAACCCGACTAATTACTTCTGACTACAATAGAACCTTCTACAATAGCATTTTTTGTCCGGATCCCTATTCTTCCATGAGTATAGGGTAGAGCATCATGATATTCTATGATTGGGTTACTGCAAGTATCTATAAATATACTGTAGGTATCACCTTTTACATCTATTGAAACCACTTGGGTTTCTCCCAATTTAATACTACACTCTTTCATGACCAATATTTGTTCATCATAAGCATGCTTAGATAATATTATATGGGTACCTGACAGTCCTAGGAAATAACCTTTAAAAAAGTTTGTTCCAAGAACAGGATCGTTACCTTCGCCACCCTCCGACGGTTCGGAGGCACGAAACATCACACCCGCATGTCCATTTTCGGACTCTGGAGTTACTTTTAGTTTTGCTGTTATACGATAATTACTCCATCCATCTTCACCCCATAGCTGCTTACCATAAGGACCAAATTTTGCTATTAGTTTTTCCTCATCATGTAAGAGTGGATTTACTTTATAAAGGCCAATACGGCTTAACTCAGCTTGACCATTCTCTAAAATAAGCCCCAGTGTATGTAATCCTTCGGGTAGTTTAGCATGAATACTTAATACTCCATGTTCATTCATAGGAAATGATTTATCTGTAACAAATTCTCCATCAACAGTTATCTTCCATTGTGTATCCATTAAAAACCTTCCGAATAAATCTATTGCATATTCATCTGAAGATTCTATATTTAAGTGATATAGAAGTTGTCTGCTCCTTGTCAAGGATATTGACCCTTCTGAGGATGGCGTCCAATTATCTCCTAATGCAGTACATACAGGGATACCTCCTGGAATAGGTTTATAGAATTCTTTTTCTGCATCTAATGCGGTACCATTACTAAATCCTGTAAAACCAATTACAATTCCACCTTCAGTCGCGAAGTAACCCACTCTTCCTTTCGCTGACTGTATAACAGTCTCCATTTGCTTACGGTTGTCTATATATAGAACTAATGAAGTACCATCGCAAACTATCCGGAGGCAGTGTAATGCTGTTTTATCAAAATCATCCGGAAGAATACTCTGTACCAAGCTATGTTCTTTATTCATATCAACTTTAATAAGTTGTATTTCCTTACTTTTGGACGAAAAGACAAGCTTGTAATAATTATCCTTATCCAGCCATCCAAAGATTACCCCATACCTTCCCTTATTACCGGTAAATTTAAGATTTGCCTCAACAACACCGGTATTTTCTAGTTCTTTATTTGTTACACATATAAAATCTCCCTCACTAACCTGATAAAAATGATTATCACGTTCCCAAGTACCCTTAATAATTCTCCAATTTATCAAAGAATTATCCTCTACATAATCTGAAAAATCAGGTGCTTTAGGAGAAATATGCTGTGACCGTGTTGGTCCATAAACTTTCGTAGATAATCCATGCCAAGATTGATAATCTATATTAAGATCTCTTGAGGCATCAGGATTTATATTATGATAGACCATGTAATATGATTTCAAGTCAGGCCCTAGTACAGTACAACTGTGACCTAAGCCGATATTCTTCCCTTCTGTATGAATTACAATAGGATTCATCTCATCGTCTTTATAGCCAATTAGTGGATGGTCACTGACTGCTGCATTAATGCGATACCCACTGCTTAAATAATGGTTACCGGTATAAGTCATATAATATTTTCCATTCTGCTTCAGTACATACGGTCCTTCCGTCCACCCATACATATAGGCACCTGTGTTAACAGGCTCACCAAATTCTGTAGGAGACTTCATCTTACATCCTAAAATTCCGGAATCATCTGCCCAGTAGAAATACCACTCCCCATCGTCATCAATAAAAATTGAACCATCAATATTATGAGCAACATTGTCAGATATTTTTTCAAATGGCCCTGTAGGTGAATCGCTTTTTAAAACAAAATGACCATACCCATGGGGAGAAGTATACATATAGAAGGCACCATTCCAATATACGACTTCCGGAGCAAATGGAACGAGCCCGGGAAATTCCTCTGGTGAAATGGTAGCTCCTTCAGGTATCCAGTCTATTAAATCTGTAGAACTCCAGCAGCGAACATCCTGGTTCGTAGCATATAGATAATAACGTCCGTTATATCTAATCACAAAAGGGTCAGCAAAATCCCCATATTTTTTAATTGGATTAATATAATTGTTCATAGTAATTCATCCTTTAATTCCAGTCATTGCAAAAGATTCAGTAAAATACTTTTGACAGATAGAAAACAGAACCAATACCGGTATAATCGCAATCAAGGAAGCAGCCATAACTACCGGAATGTCTGTTTGTTCTGCATAATAGGAATTTAACGAAGCAATTGCAACCTGAACTGTCTGTAAATTTTTTGAGTTAGTAAAAAGAGCCGGCCCTAAGTAGTCATTCCATGTATTCATAAATATAAAAATAGTATTTGCTGCTATAGCCGACTTGCTTAATGGTACAAAGATCTTTCCATATATCATAAAATAATTACATCCGTCAATTTTAGCAGCATCAATAAGCTCCGACGACAAGCCTGTCATATATTGTCTTAAGAAAAATATCATTGATACATTTCCAAGTGATGCAGGAATGATTAATGGATAAAGTGTATCTATCCATTTAAACTGCGTATACATCATAAATTGAGGGATTAGTAGTACAACCCCAGGCATCATCATAGTAGAAAGCAAGGCTATAAAGAAGATTCTCTTCCCGGGAAAATCCATTTTAGCAAATGAAAATGCTGCCATACTGGATGAAATTGTAGAGCCAATTATTACGATACTTGTAATAAAAGCACTGTTTCTTATTCCTACTAATAAATTCGATGATGTCCAAATCTCGCTAAAGTTTGCCCAATCAACCGGATTAGGAATCCACTGTGGGGGAATTTGATACACTGCTTTGGATCCTTTCAATGCCGTTGATAACATCCAAGCAAACGGTGTTATCATAGTGAGTGCACCGATAAGCAATAAGGCAAATGGTATTATGGCTGAAACACTTATTTTTCTGCTTTTCATTCTCATTCTCCTTCATAGACCCATTTGTTGGATAGCTTTAGTTGAATACAGGTGATGATTAAAATCAGAATGCTAAACAAAATCGCAGCCGCACATGCCATAGCCATTTGATTATATTTAAAGGCACGCTGCCATATATAGTATATAATCGTGGCTACACCGTAATCTCTTCCTCCATCTGTTGTAAATAGTTGAATCTCTATAAAGGTCTGCATAGAACCTATAAGTCCTACTACAGTTAAATAGAAGGTTGTAGGAGTAAGCAGTGGCAAGGTGATACTAAAGAATTGTTTTACCGATGTAGCTCCATCCACTGTAGCTGCCTCATAATAGGTTTGAGGTATGTTTTTGAGAGCAGCCAAATAATATATAGCCGTAGGACCAATTAATTTCCATATTATCATAATTACAATCATTCTCTTGGTCCATACAGGGTTACCTAACCAGTCTGGACCAACTATTCCAAAAAATTTTTGTAAAAATATATTAACTAAGCCAAACTCAGGATTAAATATCCACTTCCATATTATAACAAGAGCAACTATCGACGAGATATATGGCAGATAATATATTACTCTAAATACTTTGTTACCGGGAACTTTTTTATGGCATGCTAAGGCAAATAGCATAGCAAAAAAAAGATAAAATGGAATTGGAATTAACATATATATCGTATTTCCAATTGACTTCCAGAACTTCGCATCCTGAAACACGCGAATATAATTGCTGATACCCACAAATGATCTATTTGTAGAAAGAGCATTCCAATTGGTAAAGCTTGCATATATACATAACAATAAAGGGATTAAAAAGAAAATAAAAAATTGCAACATAGCTGGAGCAATAAAAATCAATCCACTTATTTTTTCTTCTCTCCGAATTTTCTTTTTAATTGACATAGTCTACTCTCCTTATAACACAACCATACATCTCAATACTTTTTCAGTTATAGTAACTAGTACATTTTTGTTGAATTACATTATAGCATGATTTATCATAATAGAAACTCAAAAGCTTTGGATTTTAATTCGTGTAATTCTATATCGTCGGAGCCTTAGCCCCGACGATATAGCACAGATACACTCTCTACTTAAATGCTTCCTTTTGAGCAATACTATCATCAAGTAATGATTGCAGGTCGTCTTTGATTGATGTACAATATTTTTCTGCTGTCATTTCACCTTCTAATACCGCTGCAACACCGGAGTGAAAATCATTCCACCATTCTGTACTGAAGGTAAAAGTCTGAGTCGCACGTCGACCGTAGTCAGCAAGAATATCAAGAAACGCTTCTTTATTATCTGGTTTCGCATCCATCTCCATATACTCACCATAAGCCATATCTTTGAGAGTAGGTACAGACTGTCCTGCCTTATAACTGGTTCTTTGAGCATCTTCATTAAATGCGATATATGCTGCCAGATCACAAGCCAAATTAACATTTTCACTGTTAGGGGAAACAGCCAGACCACTACCACCATACCAAATGGCTGTTTTACCTGTTGATGGACTTACCGGCCATGCCATAAGATCCCATTCAAAATCACATTTACTCCAAAGATCTGCACCAGCCCAAGATCCTACACCCATCATGCCAAGCTTTCCTTGCATAAAGCGGTCATAACTGCTAAGCGACGCCTCTTCTGCTCCTGTCGGAACAACACCATGTTTTATTCTCAGATCAGCGCACCATTGTAATGCTTCAATAAATTTCGGATCATCAATAGTAATTTTTGAATATGTAGAATCAAGCCAATCAGCACCGTTTGCCCAAATAGCCGATTCAAGCGAATAAGGAGCTGAGCCATAAATCTTCTCATCACCATCGCCAGAAGTTAATTTCTGAGCTGCTGTAAGATAATCATCCCAAGTCCAAGGATTTTCTTTAGTAGGTGCCTCTACACCTGCAGATGCGAACAAATCCTTATTGTAGACAACCGCAAATGCGCTTACATCCTTGGGTAAAGCATAAATGTCTCCTACATTTACATTGTTACCATCAAACCTATAGAAATCTAAAGCGGATGGCCAGACATTTTCAGCTTCAAACAGATCATTATTTGCAACATAGTCTGTCATATTATACAGATTTCCAGTCATTGCAAACTGCATGATATAATCAGGATTACAGTAGAAAACATCAGGCTGTGTGCCGGATGCAATCATCCCCTGCAATTTTGTCATGTAATCAGCATTAGGAACCACAATATACTCTACTTCAACATCAGTATATTCAGCTTCGAATGAATCAATCATTGCTTGGAATGTTTTTACCTCAGCGTCATTGCCCCATCCCATAAAGGTTAACTTTGTCTTTTCCGTACCTTCACTTTTTGAGTCCTTAGAAGTTTCGTCGGTTGTTGCTTTGTCCTTCTTATTTGTGTCTTCACTTAAAGCATCTTCTTTTGTATTTGCTTGCTTGTTCGAACAAGCACCCAGGCTAATAACGCCCAACAACATAACCACACATAGAATCGTTGCCAAAATAGTTTTTTTCACTTTAATACCTCCTCTTATTCTTTATTTCATTCCAATATGTCGCCTGCATTAAAACATAATTTATGTTCTTTTGCTAAATTAAATATAGCATATATTGTTTTTTTAATCAATAACTATTTATTTACCCTATTAATTTTGTTAATTATAGCTATATTTGCC
>SHOH01000131.1:6265-7428 GCA_004294845.1 Anaerolineaceae bacterium | reverse complement strand
AGTATTAAGCAAAGATGCGATAAATTCTCTGATGAAATGTATCAGAATGCCAAAGTATTCGGTGGGGATGAATATGCAGAGCTTCTATCTCTTGCTTACCGCCAGACTGTTGCTGCCCATAAGATATGCCGAGGACCCGAATGCGAATTATTATTCATTTCCAAAGAATGTTTTAGCAATGGCTGTGCGGCTACAGTTGATGTGAGTTACCCCTCATCTCCTTTATATCTTCTATATAATCCAGAGCTGGTCAAGGGTATGCTAAGGCCTATTTTTAAGTATGCAGCTACTCCTGATTGGCCATATGAATTTGCTCCTCATGATGCCGGAGAATATCCTAAGGTCAACGGGCAGGTCTATGGTTATAAAGAGTTAAAATGGCAGATGCCTGTAGAGGAATGCGGTAATATATTGATTATGACTGCTTCAATCTGTATCGTAGAGAAGAATGTATCTTTTGCCGAAGATAATTGGGCTCTATTGGAACAATGGGTTGATTACCTATTAAGAACCGGTATGGATCCTGAAAACCAGCTTTGTACTGATGATTTCGCGGGTCACCTTGCTCACAACTGTAATCTCTCCATAAAGGCAATTATGGGGATTACTGCCTTTTCCATATTATGCAGAATGAGGGGCTATACTGACCGTGCTGATGGAATGCTAAATGAAGCCAGATCAATGGCTAATAGATGGACCCAGTCAGCTCGCAATTCAGACGGAACCTTTCGTCTTGCATTCGACCTGGAGAATAGCTTTAGTATGAAATACAATCTGATATGGGATAAGCTGTGGGAAACAGAGATATTTGAATTGGAAGATTTTGAGCATGAATTTGCTTCCTACCTAAATAAGACTAACCAATTCGGTATGCCCCTTGATAATAGAGCTGATTATACTAAATCAGATTGGCTTGTTTGGACTGCTGCCCTACTAGATACAAATGAAAAGTTCAGGCAATTTATTTCTCCCTTATATGCGGCCTATAATAACTCTCCTACTAGGGTTCCCCTAACCGATTGGTATGATACCAAGACTGCTAAAATGATCGCTTTCCAGAACAGAACAGTGCAGGGAGGACTCTATATAGGTTTGTTGTTACAAGATGGAATATGCTCTGTAATCAAAAACAAGGTATTCTAATCCAGCTTATACCACATAAC
>SHOH01000131.1:0-6165 GCA_004294845.1 Anaerolineaceae bacterium | reverse complement strand
CAGTTAGCTGTATATTGTCTTTTTCAACGGTGGTAAAGGAATTATCTAAGAATTCAGAGTTAAGCCATCTTCTAAGAGATGAATTCTCCCATGATATTTCCCCATTCTCTGATTGATAAGGTC
Source organism: Anaerolineaceae bacterium (assembly GCA_004294845.1). GTDB lineage: Bacteria > Bacillota > Clostridia > Lachnospirales > Lachnospiraceae > Mobilitalea. The sequence continues at coordinate 6,042 of SHOH01000131.1, read as the reverse complement.
TTTCAACCATAGCTGAGTATTTCATGAGAAATGCCTTATCATCAGAGATATCTAATATAATCCAATCAAATTTACCTATCTTAATCTTTGCCCCAAGCTTACTGTTTTTAATGATGTTCTTCTGTGCTTCCACCATTAGCAACTCACTATCTTTATAATTGCCTACCGCAGCATAATCTTTGACGGCAGCCTTATAATTCTTATTAGCTACATAATCAGCAGCATTAAGATAACGGCATTCCAAAAGTTTCTCTTTGCTGTCTTTATAGGACCCCAACTTTTTGAATCTTTCGATAGCCGAAGGGTAAGAACCTATATACATAGAGGCATTTGCCATATAATATTTTGCATGGGAGGTTCTGGGTAATAATACTAAGACTATTATTAAAATTAAGATTAAGCCTTTCCTTCTCCATTGTTTTTTTATCTCTCTATTCATTAGAATATTTCCCAGCTGATCACATTCCAAAGCCATGTTATCAGAATCCTTATATCCCCTTATAAGTCTAAAAGTATCTGCTGCAATTCTATAATCATCTACGTTTTTTGCTGTACTTTTTCTATAAATAGCATTTTTGTATGTTTGCTTCTTGAAATTCTTATTTGATTTCTTTGCCATTTTCATACATAGGTCATCATATTCTTCTGAATCCTTATATTCTGACAATTCCCTAAATTCTTCTGCAGTCTGCTTATAGAATATTGCCTTTTTTCCATAATCAGACATATATTCAAAACTATCCATTAAGCTTATTAATTTTTGATATTTTTCCTCAGTCTCCATATTTATTGTGGAATCTAATAGATTAGTATCGTTAACATCATCAACTTCAAAGTTTTCTTGATATGCAAAATCACTAGATTTACCACAGTCTTGTTCAGACATGCTTATTCACCACCTAATCGATAAAATTTTATAAGTTTTTTAACTTTATCTAGATTTACTATTTAGTTGAATAATTATAACTCTTGGATATCTTAATGTCTATAAATAGGTTGCAGTTTTTTTAATCTTAATAATTCTTTATTATTGTCTTATACTTTCTAAATAATCATAATATATAATTTTATTGAAATAACTTATGAAAGGTATTACCTTATGAACATATATATTTTAACTGGTAAATTTGGATTAGGACATTTTACAGCTGCATTAGCTATTAAGCAGTACATCGACTCTAGCGATCTTGATGCAAATGTTGAAATTATTGATTGGCTTGGATATATATTTCCTAAAATATCAGAAAAATACTATCATTTCTTTTCACTTTTAGTCACTAAAGGTAATAAGGTTTATAATAGACGATATCTTCTATTAGAGAACAAACAAACAGACCAAAAGCCTGAGCTTTGTCTTTATTTCCTCAGATGTTTTAAGAAATTCGTTTCAGAGAAAAGACCTGACCTTATTATCTCTACGCTTCCTATATGCTCACAAATAGTCTCAACCTATAAAGAAAGGACCGGATCTCAAATACCGCTATTAACATGTATAACCGATATTACCGGCCACTCTGAATGGATTAGTAAAAAAACCGACTTTTATTTTGTAGGATCTCATACTGTTAAAAACATATTAATGAGTAAGAATGTTCCGGCATATAAGATTCATATTACAGGAATTCCCGTTAGAATGGAATTTGTCAAAGGGTCCCGCTTGACAACTGAAGCATCCGATAAATCAAATATAAGAATTTTGGTAATGGGGGGAGGCTTAGGTATCTTTACTGTAGATGACGAGTTCTATAATGGCCTTAATATGTTTCGTGGTGCCGATGTAACCATAATAACAGGAAACAATATTAAACTGTATAAAAATCTTTATGGTAGATATACGAATGTGCAGGTTCTTGGATATGTATCAAATGTATATGATTATATGCGTGAAGCTGATGTCCTGATAACAAAGCCTGGCGGTATCACGACATTTGAAGCAATAAACTGCGAAGTGCCTATTTTAGCTCTTAAACCTTATCTTCAACAAGAAATATATAACGCAAAATTTATCAGAGATATGAATATCGGTACAATAATTAACGGCAGTAGCCAAGAATGTTTGGATCATATGACCAGGATTCTTAATTGTGATTGTATAGAAATGTATCGTAGTAATATAAAAAAATTAAAAAGTGATTTATCTGTTAATAAAATAATTCAGGTATTGAATGAATCCATTATTCCTTTTGTTCATACCGTAAACACCTATGAATATAAGAGTATTTCTGCTAAAATAGATGGAGATATGAATGACGAAAAAATTAGTTTTAACTTTTGATGATGGTCCCGATAGTATATATACGAATCAATTACTGGATCTGTTAAAAAGCCAAAAGATAAAAGCCACTTTCTTTTTAGTTGCTAAAAATGCACTAAAGCTACCGGGATTAGTAAAAAGAATAAAAAATGAAGGTCATTGTATTGCTCTTCACTCTTTGGAGCATCGCCATGCTTTGTTGTGCGGTTATAGATATTTTAGCCTTGACTTCTCCAATAGTATGGATATATTCCGTGATTTAAAATGTGATATAAAATATTATCGGCCACCTTGGGGCGCAAGAAATCTCTTCACCAAATACTTAGTAAAAAGACATGGATTAATTATGGTTTTATGGGATGTAATGGTACAGGATTGGAAGCGTCATAGCTCATCACAGGAAATTGCTGATAAGATAGAAAATCGTATCTTTGACGGAGCTATCCTCTGCCTTCACGATGGATGTGAGAAATATGGTGGTGAAAAAATGGTAACACCCCAAATGATAGAGGCTTTAAAACTGGTACTTCCTAAACTGAAAAATGAAGGTTGGCAGTTTATTACTGTCGAGGAGTATTTTGATAATGCATGAACAATATCCTAATAAAAAGAAGCAATTATTAAGTATTATTTTTTTAGTAATCATAATTTTATTAACTGCTTATCTATATCTCAGGGATTACTCAATAAATGAACTTATAACTACTTTAAAAAGCATTAATATTAATTTTCTAATTTTAGGATTAGGAATGATGTTTTTGTTTGTAAATTGCGAGGCCATCAATATATACATGATTATGTCATCTTTAAAAACACCTTTGCCTTATTATAAATGCCTACAGTATTCTTGTATAGGATTTTATTTTAGCTCTATTACCCCATCAGCCAGTGGAGGCCAGCCTGTGCAGGTATACTATATGAGGCAGCATAAAATTCCAGTCAGTGTTTCCACTATAACAATATTCTTTATTGTGTTCGTATATCAGATTGCTATGGTGTTCTGGGGTATTGTTATATCCGTATTCAGGTATGATATAACATCTGGATTTGCATCAAGCTTATGGTTCTTACTATTATATGGTACAATTATTAATGTAGGAGCCATAGCCATTCTATTTCTTCTAATGTTTTCGAAAAATATCGTACCTAAGATATTAATTTTCTTTATTAACTTTGGTAAAAAACTTAAATTAATTAAAAATTCGGAGGGTATACTAGATAAGATTGATAAAAGTATGATATTATATAAAGAAAAAGCAAATATCTTAAAAAATGATCCTATCTTGTTTTTCAAAGTCTTTTTGGTTACAATTATTCAGATGGCAGCTTTAAATATTATCCCGTATCTTACCTATCGAAGCTTTGGTTATGACTCTTCATTTATTCTTGATTTATTTGCATACCAATCATTACTTACTATTTCAACCTCGGCAATACCATTGCCGGGAGCTGAGGGTGTAACACAGGGCGGTTTCTTAAGAGTATTTAGAATGTTTTTTCCAGAAAGTGAAATTACCTCGGCTATGTTGTTAAACCGAATAATAAGTTTTTATATACCTTTATTACTGTGCTTCATAGTATATTTCTTTGTCCATATATATACTTTCAGAAAAAGAGGTGATAAGGTTGATAGACAATAAAATTAAAATCCTAATAGCCGATGACGATGAGGATATAAGAGAAATACTTGATATTCTTTTAAAGGCAGAAGGATTTATAACAGTTATGGCTGTTGACGGTAGACAAGCTATAGAATATACGGATGAAACCGTAGATTTGATAATACTCGATGTAGCAATGCCTGAAAAAAATGGTTTTCAATCATGTATGGAAATACGTAAGAAATCAATTGCTCCAATATTATTTTTAACCGCAAAATCCATGGAATCTGACAAAGTAATAGGCTTTAGTGCAGGTGCTGATGATTATATAATAAAACCTTTCTCTAATGCCGAGCTTATTTTCCGCATCAAAGCACTACTAAGAAGATGCTATCAATACCAGCCTTTGATTAAGGAGAAAAGCAGTGTATATAAGATTAATAATATAGTGCTAGATGAGATTACAAAGAATGTAACAGTTGATAACAAGCCTATTACCCTTACTCCAATAGAATTTGATATATTAAAGCTAATGATGAAATATCCTAATAAAGTTTTCTCTGTACAAAATCTATATGAATCAATATGGAGTCAGGATTATTCTTATCTGGATAACAATACCATCGTAGTTCATATTAGTAATCTTCGGAAGAAAATAGAGAGGGATACAAAAAATCCTATAACTATAAAAAGCATGTGGGGAAGAGGATATTATGTTGGTGAGTCAAATAAAACACTCTAGGCTCGGTTTATCATTATTACTGAAGGTTGTAATATATGGGCTTTTATCGATTATTTTGTATTTCATTCTTACCAGTATAGCATTCCATTATATTGATAACATGCAAGTTAACTTGGATAGCTATTATGATAATATAAAGAGCACAACAGAAGAGTTCCAATGGTATATTACGGAGAACAATATCTCTATAGAGGATATCGGTGCAATTAAAGCTTGGGACAAGGGACAAAGTCTGATGCATATCAGACTAGTAGAAAACAATAAAATTATATATGATTCTATGGATTATATCATTAGATTCAATCCAAAGATATCATATATTTATTATGATCATATGAAAGATATTTCTAATATAATCGAATTTTATGATGGATCAGCTACATTATATATTACAATTTTATATAAGCAAAGAATAGAGCAGCGTATGACATTTGCTATTGCTTCTTTCTGCGTGCTTATTTTTTATTTGGCACTATTCCATGAGTTCAAAGAATTAGTTAAAGATATACTAGAAATAAAAAAAGGTATAGAGATATTAGAAGGAGGAAATCTAGCCTTTGAGCTTCAAACTAATAGAAAGGATGAAATCTCTGAGCTGGCCGATTCAATAAATCGTATGAGTAGAGAGTTGGATTTCCAAAGAAAAGAGGAAGAAATTTTGCGCCAAAAAAGCAATGATTTGGTAACATCAATCTCCCATGATCTAAGAACGCCTTTAACTACAATAAACTCTTATATCGATTTAATATTGGAAGAAAAATACGATGATATGAATGAGCTTTATCGGTACCTTGATAAAATAAAGGACAAATCCCTTCAATTAAGCAATCTGTCCGATAATTTATTCACTCATTTTTCAAACCGCAACATTGAGTATAAATATAGGTTCGAAACTGTTATAGGTAATGATTTTATCGGATATTTACTGAACAGTCTCAAAGAAGATTTGGTTGATAAGGGTTATCAGGTTGCCCTTGATAATAAAATTGATAAGGAATTTTTCTTAAAAGTTGATATTATACAAATCCAGAGAGTTTTTAATAACCTTGAGGGAAACTTAATAAAATATGCTTCAAAATCAATTCCTATAATTTATAGTGCCACACTTTACGATAGTTTTATCAAGATATACGGTAAAAACCATATTCTGAATCTAGATCATATAGACAGTCATGGCGTTGGTATTAATACCTGTAAGGAAATCATCCGGCTTCATTCCGGGGAGATGTCAACATATATCGAAAATCAAAGCTATAATGTAATAATAAATCTACCTGTTTATATTCTAAGCTTAAATGATAACCACTCAGAATAACAGTATTACAATTTTGGTTTATATCCTTGTTTATACTCGAAATGAACCACGTAAGCCCCTATAAGGGAAGTTTAACAATGAACTCACTGCCCTTCCCAAAGGAGCTCTTTGCAACAATTTGGCCTTTATG
>SHOH01000130.1 GCA_004294845.1 Anaerolineaceae bacterium | reverse complement strand
CCCCTTTGAAACACTATAAACGGCCAATTAATCGAATATAAAACTCTACTGTCTTAATTAAAGTATCTATGGGAACACGTTCGTTATTACCATGAATCATAGCCCGCTCTTCCTTTGACAGCTTCATAGCTGAGAACTTATATATTCGGTCTGTAATCCTGCTATAGTGTCTGGAATCACTGCATGCCATCATAAGGTACTGTGAAACGATCGCATCAGGCCATGTGGTATGAACAACTTGCTTCAATAATTCCCACTCTGCGCAAGAGGTATCAGAATGTCCTGATGGTTCCATCGCACTATATACATTTATTTTTATTTTATTATTTTTAATAACTCTAGACAAATGCTCCTTGGCAGAATCCACCGTGTCTGTACCTAACAACCGTAAGTTTATACCTACAGAGGCTCTTGGAGGGAGAACATTAAAAGCCTTGCTTCCTTCCATCTTTGTTACTGCATTGGTGGTACGCATCATTGCATTTAATTCACCACCGGCAATTTTACAATATAGATTTAGCAAAGGTAAAAAGCACCAAAGATTAGCAAACAAAATCTTATAGGCAAATGAAGAGTGTCTCCCCAGTACATCAATCATTTCCTTTACCGGCTTTACAAACTGCGGTGGAAATGGTTTATTTTCAATATTAACAACTGCCTGTGATAATTGTCCTAAAATTGTGTAACTTGGGGGTGTGGAGGCATGTCCTCCCTCACTTTCCATTATTAACTCAATATTTGCGGTACGCTTTTCTCCCACGCCTATCAGGGCACATGGTTTGCTTACCCCTGGAAATACCCTTTCAACAACCGCTCCCCCTTCATCTAATACAAAAGCAGGTTTAATATTGTTCTTCTCTAAGTAATCGACTATCTCAGAGCAACTTGGTCCTTCGATCTCCTCATCGCCTGAAAATGATAAATATAAATCATTTTTAGGAATGAAGCCTTCTTGTAATAATTGCTCCGTTGCCGCTAATATACCACATACTGTTCCTTTGGTATCCAGTGTTCCTCTTCCCCATATATGTTCATCCTCAACTAAGCCTTCAAAGGGTGATTTATCCCATCCCTCTTCTTCTACCGGCACTACATCATAGTGAGCCATACATACAGACGGCTTATCGCTTGACTGTCCCTTAAGGTGGTATAATAATCCAGTTTTCCCTATTTTAACAAGTGTGCATGATTTATGTATCAGAGGGTAACGTGCCTGTAATAGCTGTTGGAATTTCCAAAACTCGTCCCAATCTGTTTTCTCTGAATTATAATAAGAAACTGTCTTACAGCGTATCATTTCCACCATATCGTCTACTATCTTTTCTCTATCTACTGTTATCTTATCCTCTAGTATATTAGGTTCATCATATGGCTTATATATGGCTGCTCTAACTAGGATAACTGATATAAATAATATTAATGACGCAAGTAATATATAACCAAGCATATTATCTTCCTTTCCTTATATGAAGTTCTTTTTGTACATTATCCTTGCAGCACCAAGAGATATTATAACCCCTACCGGAACCAATACTCCCACTGAGCTTGCAAGTGACGGTACAAGCAGGAATAATACTATCATAAATATCATTGGAGCCAATGAGAGCTTCCAGTTCTTGCTTATATAGACTACTGCTAATCCTCCAAAAAGAGCAGGTAATATATTATCAAATGCCGGCTTTAATCTTGGTGAATTTAATAGAGGTGCCAATAAGGATAATAGCATAACACCTATTGAGATAATTATGGTCGTAATTATTGAGCTTGTAGCAATTGCTATTGTCGAAACAACCTCGCCTTCTTCTGTACCCGGCTTTACACCTGCATTTTCCATAGCATTTAAGGCACTTGGTGCTTTCATATTAGTAATATTTCCTGTAACAAAGGCCAGATACGAACCTGCTGTTCCAAGCATAGGTCCATAGGTGAATACTTCTATAGTACCAACGGTCCAAAAGATTGGTGCAACTCCTAATAAGCCCTTTAGTACAGCTGTTAATGGTGGCCATGCATTATAATAAACACAAATACTTGCCGGTACCATCAGTAGAATAAAAAATGCAGTCAAAATCCATATTCTACCGTATCGGTGTGTTCTATCGTTATAACTTTTGTTCATATCAGGGACCTCCTTAACCGATTATAGGTGTAATAACCACAGCAAATATCATAGCTGCAATCATACTGATTGAAAGTACATATGTCTCTAACCATTTTATTTTTAGTAGCTTTATCAGTAGACCACAGATTCCCATTGTTAATGCAGAGAATAGCAATACAAATACTGGAATCCATCCCGACAGACCGCTTCTTATATCTGCAAATACCATACCTAAAAAGGCAGATATCATACCTAGAAATAGAGAGGTCATGAAAATATCTCCCCACTTACTATCCTTTGTTTTAATTTTTAAAATACCCTTTTGTATCTTCTTTAAAAATAATGGTACTAAAATCAGTCCAGGAATAATACCAAGTGTCATTACCCATACTATTGCAGAAAATCCTTGTGGATCAGTAATAGTCTCAGAAAGAGAAATACCTAATGCGGTAGCTGTGGTAGTAGCTGCAGGCAACTCGTATGTAATAGCTCCAATGACACTAAGGCGAATCCACGGAAGAGGAATTCCTAAAAACTTCGCTAAGGTTATCACCCCAAGTAATATGGCTATAGCAGGTGCAATAGTAAATACTGAAGTTGATAAAATAGTACTTCTTAAGCTGGATTTTGTCATACCGATTGCAATCCCCCGTCTGTAAGCCCTTATTAAGAAAAAGATAGATTGAGCTAGTACAAACAAAATTACAATAATTGCGATTGTATACATAAATGCACTATTGGGATTAAAACTCATTAAGTATCCTCCTTTATTATAAATAGTATGTATTTATCTACATTTTATCATAGTATCATTTCTCATACTACCAAAAATTTCTATAAAAAAACTCATAAAAACACACTCAGACAGAGTCACCTATCTAAGTGTGTTTTATCATCATATATAATATTTATCTCTTACTTATTCTTGGTTTTGCAGATGCTTCGTTTGAAATAATAAACTCATCACCATTTTCATAAACAACACTGCATAGATAATAATATTGAACTCCGGCTTTTACATTTTTATCAACATACCTAGGAGACGAAAGAGGTGTACCTGTTATTGGGGTCAGGTCTTCTCCATCAGGTTTTATACCCCTATATATATTATAGCCTTTTATATCTGCTCCTTCCTTCAACTCATTCCAGGTTAATGTAATACTACCCGCTCCGGCTTTTGCTACTAGCTTAATATCTCCTTCTGAAAATGAATACTCTTTAGGTCCGTTAGACGGTGGCGGTGATACCATGGACATGGTATAAGAAATACCGTTATTTTGAGTAAAATTAACATTTGGCGTCTCAGTTTGCATAGCATTTTGCAATACTCGTTGCTGCTTATTGATAGCTGATTTCATATCTTTGTTATATCCATAATTGATTCTTTGTTCAATATAAGCCTCTACAGGAGAAACTACTGCTTTTTCTAATGTTGGAGTTTCTGGCATTTTTGCAGCAGGAATAATAGACTTATATATTGTTACACCATTATGTTCAATTCGAATGCCTACCCCATTCAATTTAACATATTCTACATCCTTGAATTCGAATACGGATGAAGGAGACGACGAATTCTTAACATTCATTCTTCCTGGTGTTGTTGATCCAATAGATGTATTAAGAGGATCCCCAAAGCCTTCGAAAAAATCATCAAAAGCTTTTATGGGTATCGTATTGTTATTGTCTTTTATATTAAGCTTAAATCGATCAAGTGTCTGCTTAGTTGATGATTTACCTTTAATTACTCTTCCTCCTTTTGTAGTCGTCTGGGAAGTCGTCTGGGAAAGTCCAAACGCATCATCAACTTCCATTGCCTTTCTAACGCTATTTTCTTTCGATCCAGCACCTACAAGATATACATCCCCTAGATAGGGTTCACTTCCATACATATTTTGAATAGCCCCAGATATACTTATGACATTATTTTCATCATCTTTTTTAACATCAAGATATATTTCTAATCCTAACTCAGGATTCTTCGCCTCGCTAATTACCTTAGCATCTTCAAAAACTAATTGAGATAGTATTTTATCACCTTTATATAATTCAACATTTTCTAATGCGAATTCACCCTTGGTATTTGGAGTAACTTTATATGATTTCTTAGAACCATCCGGCTTCTCAATAATAATATCGATTGGTTTTGTGAACTTAACTTCGTCTCCGTTAAGTGCAATTCCATCCGGTCCATATTTTTCACCGTTAATTTCACCTGTTATCCTTGAATTAAAGGCATCGGGAAAAAGATAGGTTACAGTATATGGTGGCTGGACATTAGTTAAGGGAATTTCTGCTTTATATTCATATTGTTGATCTTTTCTTGAATAGAATGCTCCCACTCTATCCAATGGGGAGATTGGAGTGTTTAATACAAATTCCCCTTTACTATTCACCTTAACATACTTATCAGTCTTTGTTCCATCAGCATGGGAGATATATATCCTGACATCCTCTCCACTACATGGGACTAAATCCTTGTTTCTTACAATTGACCGAAATGCCGTTCCGCTTATAATATCCCGCATCGCATCCACTTTTTCTAAGTTAAGATAAGCGCATGCCTGTTTTACCTTGATATCGGTTCCGCCCCCTATACTTTCTCCCTCTGTATGAGACCAGGTTCTATCATACATATTAAATCTTTTGTCTAGTATATCAATATTACAACCAAACACAACAGCGTTTAATTGTAAAATCATATCAATCCAAAGACGAACAGATTGTGAGGCTGAGGATAATTCAAGTTTTACATTTGCTTCAAGTCCGACCCTGAAAGATGCACTTAGTACTTTTATATTAAAAAGTTCTATACCTGCTTTTGGCATAGCATGAGCCCAGAGCTTCAATTCACCCGATGCGGTAATTGCTGTTTCAAACTTTTTACTATTATATTCTACAACAGGATAAGCAGCCATTGGAATTAACCATCCTACAGCCTTAACTCCCACTCTAACAGTACCTTCTTGCTGTACTCTTATTTGAAAGTCAATTTGACCATTAAGTCCAAGTACAAGATAGACCCCTGCATAAAACTTACCTATTTCAAAATCTATATCGTAACCATAAATGAGAATCTCAACCTGCTTTGAAATGTTTAGATCACCATCGATTAATAAATCTGACTCCACATCTATATTAGCAGAGGCTTCAGATTTAAAATCTCCCCAAAATCCCCACTTTGCATATGCCGTGAGCGTAGGCTCATATATTTTAAGAGTACCTTCTGTTATTTCAACCTTTGCCTTATACTTTAACTCTGATTCTCGTTCTTTCTCTAAAGCTTCCTCTTCCTCTTTTAATTTTTCTTTTGCCTGTGCCTTAGCATATCCATTTAGATTAGGGTTATCATCGATTGCTTTTAGCTTTGCTTTATATTCTTCTTCATGGTCTTTATCCGTGCTCTCATCAATCAGATCCAATCCGGATAAGTCAATTTCCACCATAGGTTTTCTTCCTGATGTTGAAAAGGATTCTATATCATCTGTACTTTGACTATAGATATCAGTCATCATACTCACTTCTTCATTAACATAACTAATACAATCATTAGATAGTGGAATTGTCTGCTCAGGAATATTTAAATTTTCTATCAATTCACTTATTTCCGGCTGTTCTACCGGTATTGTTGTCATTCCTAAAACATCTGTAGTTGAACTGCCTGTTACTTTCATTACACTTTGATTAGCTTCATCATAATATATTGTACCGATTCTAGGAGAAAGACTTTTAGAAGTATTACTATCGACCGTAATTGACTTCGGTATATAATCCTTTACCATGTTCCAACGAGGTTCTTCTTCTATTGATCTGACAACTCTTCCTTTAGTAGGTATAGTCTTTTTTGTTCTTTTCGTTTCTATATCAGATGTAGATGCCTTCGTCCCTTTTCTCAAAGCCATGCTCTCGATACTTTCTGTATCTGACTCATCCGTCGTGGTTAGTACTTCCTCTTCTTCCAACTCATATGTAATTCCTTGAGGCATTGTGATTACATCAGGTCGCATGGTGTAAGTTACACCTTGTAACTTACTCTTAGCTTTTACCTCTCCTTCATTGGCTGCAAATGCACCTGCTGCTGGTAATAATATATTAATAATTAAGCTTAATGCTAATATACTTCCTATCAATCTTCGCTTCTTAATCATACCTTGCTCCCGCTCCTATCAGTTCGAATAACGAACAATATTATTTGACAGTTATGTTCAACACCTTTTTCAGCTTCCCATAGCTTACAGTTACAGTGGCCTTACCTTTTTTTAGGGTTTCTATCTTTCCTTCTTTACTAACCGTAACAATCTTTGTGTCTGAGGATTGATAGTTAGCCAATTTAGTAATATTCTCTTTTTTCCCATCCTTCATTACACCTGTAACATTGATATTCAATATACCTTCTGCCTTTATAATAGCCATTTTGCTGGGAGTAATTAATATAGATGTATATACTTTTAGTTCGGGTACCGTCTCATTATATAAGGCTTTAATCTCTTTATCTGTTAATGCATAATTATATATTCTTAGTTCATCCATTAGTCCTATATAAAATTCATGCATTCTATCAAGTTTTCCATAGCCAATATACAGATTTTGATCTGTATTATAAAGTTCACCATATTCCCAACTCCCATAACCTATAAATGCTCCATCTATATAGAAATTAACCTTCTCTGTAGCCGAATCAAATGTAACAGTAACCAGATGCCATCGATCATACATATACTCACCACTATCTTCAATCGATAAACTATCCCATTCATCATAATTGTGAAGATCAAGAAATGGATATGCTATGGCACCATCATGATACAAAACATATGGCGGATCCACTGATTTAGAGCCTGTTCCCTTGGATAAAATAGGTGAATAACGGTATTCTTCATCCTCAAACTTATTTAACCATACGGATATCGTAAAAGCTTCATCTAGATTTAGTGAATCATTATCTTCTACTTCAATATAGCTTTCACCATCAAAAATCGCAGCTTTTCCATTCTTGCCTTTGTCAAAGGTGATATCCCCATGTGCTATGTTGCCACTGTTTTTATTAACAGACGAATCTTTTAAATCTCCTTCAAATTTATAATGCGCAACTAACATCTTTTCTTGCTCAGGGCAGTTTTCTTTGATAATACTGTCACTAGACAGCTCATCGTCGTATTCCTCATCTTCGTCTTCGTATTCCTCATCCTCGTCTTCATCATCGTTATCCTCATCATCGTAATCTGAGACCGAATAGGATTCTACGATAATGCTGTCAGCCTGTTTAGCGATTAAGAAACCGCTAATACAAAAAATAATGCTAAGTATTACATATTTACAACTCATTTTGATGACCTCCCGATCAT
>SHOH01000009.1 GCA_004294845.1 Anaerolineaceae bacterium | reverse complement strand
TTAGTCCGCATTTTATATCAACAGAAAGGATTACATATGGTTGATAATTATAATATTTATCATTTTTCTATTCGGGAAAACTTCAGATATATCTCTGAAGGATTTATACTTGTATTAGCTTTAGGAAGCCTGTTTTATAAAAGCATGTTCGGCATAATCATACTAAGTCCATTAATCCTTTTATATTACAATAAGAAAAAGAAAGAGTTGATACAAAAGAGAAAATGGAGATTAAATCTTGAGTTCAGAGATGCTATTAACAGCCTGTCAGCGGCTCTAAGTGCCGGCTATAGCGCTGAGCATGCATTTGTAGAGGCTATTAAGGATTTAAAACGAATATATCCTGAGGGGGCAATGATTATTAAGGAATTCACCTACCTTGTAAACAGAACACAGATGAATATCACAGTGGAAAAGGCTCTGCATGATTTTGGTGAGCGTAGCCATGTGGAGGATATCATTAGCTTTGCTGAGGTTTTTGCCACAGCCAAACGAACCGGAGGAGATATAATACATATCATTAAAACCACCGGAGGAATAATCAGTGATAAGCTAGAGGTAAAGCGAGAGATTATGACCGTAATCGCCGCTAAGAAATTTGAAGCAACCATAATGAAGATTGTACCGGCGGGTATATTATGCTATCTTACCCTGTCATCTCCTGGCTTTTTGAAACCCTTATATCATAATTTATTTGGAATTCTTGTTATGACAATTCTACTTATAGTCTACCTATTCACGTATCGGGTTATCGATAATATTATTACTATTGAACCATAAGGAAGATAATTATGTTATATGCAAACATCATAATAATAATATTTCTGCTATTTCTTTATATAAAGTCGTTAAAGTATACAGATAATATGCTATCAACTATCGACAGAAAAAAGCATAAGCTGTATTTTCTGTATCCAATGGCAGGACTTTTTCTGGCAAAGACAGGACTTGAGAAGAAACTAGTAAATAAAATCGATATATCAAGAAAAATTCGTGCTCTATATATTACCGATCATCATGATTTTCAAATAAAACTCTATTGGTTTCAAAAAACCTCCTTGTTTCTATTTATTATATTCGCTTTCTCATGCATTTCCATGATAACATCCCTTCAAACATCCATAAATAAACCACAGATCTTTGAAGATATTCTTATAAGACCTGAGGTAGGCGAAGGTGACAAGAATCTAAGTCTACGATTTCGGATGGAAAATGAAACTGATATAGAAGATGTATATGAGGATGAAATATCTATTCAGAATAGGGAGCGAATATATAGTGACCGGGAGTGGGAGGAGGTATTAGATAAAGCCATTACCTATCTCGAGCAGGAGCTGTTGGGAGAAAACCAAGATTTAAAACATGTAGATAGAGACTTAAATCTCATCAAAAAAATACCCGACACAAGTATAGTTATAGAATGGGTTCCTCAAAATTATCGGCTTATTTCTAGTAACGGAAAACTTATGAACGAGGATATAAGTGATCAGGGCACCGACACCTTAATAAGAGCCATTCTTAAATATGAAGATAAAAGGGTGGAACACACAATACCTTTGACCCTATGGCCTGTAAAATCAGACCATAAAGAATTACTTTATAAGGAGCTTCAAAACATCCTTGATATAAGTGACAAAGAAACAGAAAAGTCTAGAGAATGGAGGCTCCCCCAAAAGATAGGAGACTATATTCTTACATGGCAGATACCTGATAATAATCCTGCCTTTTCAGTTCTTATATTAGGCATAGTCGGTTCTCTTATCCTATGGGTTCTTATGGACAGGACATTAGATAACAAAATGAAGCTAAGAAATAACCAAATGCTTTTAGACTATCCAGAGATTATTAACAAATTCAACCTACTGGTTAATGCGGGAATGACCATTAGACAGGCTTGGAACAAAGTCGTTGAGGATTATAATGAGAATATCAAATTATTCGGTGGACAAAGACGATATGCTTATGAAGAAATGCGCTTGACCTTACATGAGTTAAAGCTTGGAGTATCAGAGGTAAATGCTTATGAGCAGTTTGGAATCAGAATAGGGCTGATGCCCTTTATGAAACTTAGTTCAATTCTGGTACAAAATCTTAAAAAGGGAAATAAGAGCATGATAGACTTATTAAAGCGGGAGGCAGCTGAAGCCTTCCAGGAACGTAAGGAAACCACCAAACGGCTTGGTGAGGAGGCCTCTACAAAGCTTTTAGGTCCAATGATGATACTGCTTCTGATTGTCTTAATAATAATATTGATGCCAGCATTTATATCTTTTCAAATTTAAACACAATTATCTAGGACTTAATTTCATTATAAATTTTTATACTTACAAATTATAAGAAAGGAAAGCTGCCCATATGGACAGAGAAAAAATGAAGAATAAAATAAAAAAATTAGTGAAGGCAGAGGTGGAAGGAATCGGTGTCGTAGAAATCATACTGATTCTCTTGGTATTAATTCTCTTGGTGGTTCTCTTTCAAGATCAAATAACAGGTATTATTAACAGTGTGTTTGATAGTATTAATGACCAGATTGATACACTAGGCACTTCATAAGAGGGTCACTATAATGAAAAGATTTATAAAACACAAAAGTCAAGAAGCATCTATTACCGTTTTTCTAAGCTTAGTTTTACTCCTAATTCTATCACTTGTTATGACAGTTATTGAAGGAGCAAGACAAACAACAGCCATGATTTTTGCAGAACGGGCTTTGACTACCTCCATGGATTCAATTTTAGCGGGGTTTTATGGGCCTCTTATGGAGGAATACCATTTGTTAGGGCTGGATTCCTCCTACGATGATGTTTATTGTGATTATGATGAAATATCTGAGAGAATGCAAGACTATATATCATACACCCTGAATCCAGCTAATGGTATTAATGGGGCTATTAATAGGATTAACCTATATTCTAATTCACTGGAATCAGTCGAGCTATTAAATAGTACAAGTCTTGTAGATCACCAAGGGCAAGTGTTTATTCACGAAGTGACCGAATATATGAAGTATCGGTCAGTGGGAGATTTGGTAGAGTATTTTCTGGATAAGGCATCACTCCTTGAGCAACCCAAAAAAGTCAGTGTTTTATATGAAGAAAAGGTTAGACTTGAGGAAGAATTGGTCGCTATAGATGAAGGAATTCTTGCCCTTATGAAATACATAGACGGAGTATCTACCGGACGAAAGGGCATCCTTAAGGAAAAGGGTGGAAAATTAAAGACTGAGCCATGCTTTACAAAGAAAATCCTATACGGGATCCCAACTATGGAAAGTACAGGCATAAACAATGAGGCGGTATTTCTAGCCCTAGAAGAGCAATACATAGATCCTTCTGAAGCTTTTAAGGATATTAGTAATAGCTTTGAAAGGTTGGACGAGGCTATCAGATCTAAAGAATTATTAGAGACTAATCTTGAGATGGTTCAAGGAAAACTTGAGGATGAAAAATCAGCCTTAGAAGAGCTAGAAGAGACATTAGCTAACAGTAAGGATGCTGACAATACCTATAAAGAGACCATAGAGACAAACATCCATGAGGCAGAGGATAAAATATCTGAGTTTGAGAATGAGGAAGATTCAATTCGTGAGACTATTGACGCTAATAGAAGAGAGCAAATGAATTGCATAAATACCATCACGTCAAAGGGAAATGATATATACGATCTGACTTTTGGAAGCCTTGTAGCATCTGAACAAGCAATATCAGAGCTGGAGCGAATTATTATAACTGCAAATGAGCAAGAACCGCTTATCAAATCCTATGAGAGCAATCTTAATAAGGAGAAGGAAGTATTAGATACAGAAATCTATAACAGTCTGGAGGAAGGACTAAATGAATTAAAAAGGTATCAGATAGATAACAGTAAGGGCTATGATTTTATACGTATGAAAGAAATATTAATCCAAGACTATAATATACTTGTCTCATGTATGGATAGCCTTAACAATGGTAATGCATTTATATTGTCCGAGGATTATAGAGGAGCTAGAGAGGCCTATAAGGGAGCAAGTCAAAAACTATCAACTTACGATACAGAGGGTCTTAACATTAATTACAGTACACTGGTATTAGAGAAAGAGGATTCTCCGGATTACTTAGACGGTATGAAAGACCTAATTAAAGCGGGAATTACAAGCCTGGTAATTGATCCTAAGACCATATCCGAAAAGGAAATATCATCTGAGCTACTTCCCTCTATTATAGATATGCTGTCCGAGGATGAGGAAGGATTTTCATTTTCTAGGCTACTAAAGAACATGAAAATCGGAGGAAAGAAGACAGGGACAGAGGACTTATTTGCTAGCTTTGGTGATTCTAGCCTTGGTTCACTTATCGGCAATGCTGCAGATGAGATATTGGAAAGGATTTTGGTTCAAGGATATATAAAGGATCATTTTTATAAGTTTCCGGTAAATGAGGATGAGAGGGAAGGAAGAAAGCCTTCAGTACTAGACTATGAAATGGAATATCTGCTATACGGAAAAGCATCAGATAAGGGTAATTTGGAGGCTGTCATAGGAAGACTAATTCTGATAAGAACCCTACTGAATTTCACAACCATACTGGGAGATAAAGCAAAATGGAAGGAAGCAAAATCCATAGCTACCACACTGGTGGGCTTTACCGGACTTCCCATATTGGTTGCCATAACTCAGGGTGTATTAATGATCTTATTGGCTCTGGGCTCATCTCTTGTGGATACCTGTGCTCTTCTTATAGGTAAGGATATACCTATTATTAAGAAAAAGATAGAACTTAAGTTTTCAGATCTTTTGTTACTAACCAGAGAGAATATTAGAAAAAAGGCTGCTGCTTATAAGGAGGATGCGGGATTTTCCTATAATGATTATATGACGCTCTTCTTATGTCTAACCAATCAGAGAAAGCTTTCATATAGAATGATGGACTTAATGCAGGAAAATATTAATATGCGATATGGTAGTAATATCAAGCTTCAAAATATTATATTCGGATATGAGGTCGAAGCTAAATTTAAAACAAAACCACTTTTTACAACTATTTCATTTATACAAAAATATAATGGTGCTGATATTAACAAACCTCTTATAGTTCGAGCAGAATGCAGTTACTAAAATAATAAAATCTCGGTTATGGTGGTTCGGGATGTCCGCTCTTCTAAAGTCTTTCACATCTCTTAAAATTCTATTAATCAAATAAAAATCTCTCTCCAAGAAATCATTTGCTGATATGTTTTATGTTTATTAGAAGAACGGGCATCCGGAATCATCATCTTGGGATTTGATATCTGGCTAGCGGTAATATTATGAAGTCAACATTAAATATAAGTCATTTAAAAAGAAAAAGAATAAGAGCATCTCTAACTGTAGAGGCTTCATTGGTACTTCCTCTCTTTTTACTCTTCTTTATTAGTTTTATCTACTTTATACAGATAATAACTCTTCAAGAGGTCTTACAGAGGGCAATGACCGAATCCGGTTTAAGCATGGCAAGAGCGGTATATGTCTATTCGGATTTCAGGGATGTGGAAGATGCTAAAGAAGCAGATACAACTATCTTCGAAGAGGGTATCCAAGCTGGAATAGAGGAGCTTGCAGATGCTTTAATTAATAATGTAGTTCTTAAATATGTGGTGGCAAGCAGGCTTAATGTTGATTATATCAATCATTCGTTTGTTGTTGGTGGTTACGACGGCATCCACTTTGATGATTCTAAGATATTAGAGGGTAATGATGATATTGATTTAGTAATCAAATACCGAATTAAAATACCCATCAGTATTTTTGGCCTTCAAGAGATGGATATGATACAAAGGGTAAGACTTCGGGGATGGAATGGGCATCAGCTTACTCCGCTATATGCAATTGTAGAGGAGAATGACAATGAAGAAAATACAGTATATATCACCGAAACCGGTACGGTATATCATCTTCAGAGAAATTGCTCTCATATAAGCTTATCGATAGAGACCATATCAGGTAAGCCAACATGGCAGAGAAATAAAAATGGCGGGATTTATTATCCCTGTGAAGCCTGCTGCAATAACCATGATTCTGGTCTAGGAACTTATTATATTACATTATACGGTGACAGATACCATAGGAATAAGAATTGCTCCAAAATAAAAAGAACGGTTAAAGAAGTTCCCTTATCTGAAGTTGGAGGAAAATTACCCTGCAAACGGTGTGGAGGTTAATAAATAAAAATAAAGATAAAAGTAGGAGAGCCATGTGGGAATATATAATTAGAGGTTTAATAGGATTACTGTTAATCATTGTTACTATTCAAGATATTAGATGGAAGAAAATTAGAGTGGGTGTTGTCTTACTTGCCGCCTTTCTTATATGCATATGTATCCCCTTTTGTTCTGTCTTATCTGTCTTAGACAGGGTACTTGGCCTCTCTTTGGGATTGGGAGTGATGCTTTTAAGTAAGGCTACAGGGGGAAAGATAGGAATCGGAGATGGCATGGTGCTAGGGGCTACCGGTATGGGTCTTGGCTTTTGGAGTAATATGGAGCTTTTTGCCTTGGCTCTTGCAATCGCAGCAGTATTCTCTATAGGACTTTTGGTGCTTCGTAAGGCTAACAGAAAAAAGGTCATTCCTTTTATGCCCTTTCTTTTACTTGCATACATCTTCCTAATAATACCCATATGGAGCTAAAGGGAGGGAAATCCTCCATTTTATGTATTGACAAAGATTTTGTATATAAGGAGGATTGATCCTTGAATAAAATCAAAGCCAGCTTTACTATAGAAGCTGTATTTATAATGCCAATCGTAATTTTTGCTATTATATTCATAATCTATCTGTCCTTCTATCTTCATGATTACTGCAAAATGCAAGGGATTACTAACGGAGTTTTGCATAAAGCAACTATGAATCTTAAGCATGAAACAGATATTGGAACAGGTAAGGTTAACTATGATGAGATTAATAAGGGATTAATAAGTCAGATATTTGAAAGTTCTGATTCTAAAGAAAAAGAAATAGAAGATTATACAATTAAGCTCTTATCAAAAAGTCTTATTGCCACAAAGATTACTGATGTTCATGTGTCAAAGGGAATCTTAAATCTTTCTATAAAGGTGGAGGGAAAATTTCAGTTTCCTTTGAAAGGACTACTTTGGATAATCCCTTTTGATAAGACCTTGCTAGTAGAGATTAAATCAGCATATCATTATCCTGCAAATTCAATTCGATTATCAGAAGTTATATTAGATACGGGATCAAAGATAAAGGGTTTCGATAAGATAAAAGAAAGCATAGAAAAACTTATGCCCAAATAGTAGAAAGGAGACCATCTATGGACGTAAGTTATAAAAAGGATATTCACCATAATTATCTAGTTATACCAAAGATAAGTGATAGCAAGGATGAAGCCTATTGTGTGTGTATGTTAGAGGCAAATTCAATAGATAGCATCATAGGGCCTGAGCCAAGAACTATCGATAATAAGGTTCTCTATTATTATGATATTACAGCCAAGCAGTCCATCGATACCATCTATGTTAAGAATACTATTAACTATGAACAGTTAAAAAGACTATTTACAAGTATGGCTGATTTGATAGGGCAGACTTATGAATACTTACTTAACGAAAACGACCTGATACTTGAGCCTGAGCATATCTACATAGAGCTTGCTTCCTGTCGGGCAAATATATGTTATCTACCGGGATATAACATAGACATAGGAAAGCAAATGGCTAAGCTTATTGAATACCTTATGAATAAGGTGGAATACAATGATAAGGAGGCTGTGCTATATGTCTATAATCTGTATGCAGCCTGCCGTGAAGAAGGATTTTCGTTTAACAATCTTCTATCAGTAATCAGAGAAAGCAAAGGAGACAAAGCAAAAGCTCCTATAGTAGAAGCAAGAATCAACAAGCAAATTCCGGTTATGATGGAGAAGATATACGATGAAAGGGAATCATATTATTATCCAGTAAGAACCTATATTTTTAGCGGGGCTAGTATCGTCGGTGCTATCATGATACTGGCTATCAGTATAAACTTGAAAATATTACATACATCTATCGGAAACAGAATAAATTATGGAAAGCTTATGGCTTTGATCTTTATCCTATTTATTCTAGTCGGATATCTTATGAAGTACATCTGGAATAAGAATAATCGTCTAACAAAAATTATTAGCAAACATGAATATATCGACCCCAGAATTGACGACCCAAGAGTAGATGATTCAAAAATTAAGTATAAGATTAAAGCACAAACGGAGAATAATCCAGAACAAAGTATGGCTGTAAGTGTAAAGGACTTTCAAATAAATAAATCTAAGGATACAAATCAGTCTGAGGACTTATCCGAGTCGACAGTTTTATTAAATGCCAAACCTTCATCCTTCTGTTGTTGTTTTGAACCTGAGGATCAGGACACATATGATATAATACAGATAAGTGATTTCCCCTTTCTTATTGGAAAACAGGGAAGCAATGTAGATTACTATCTAGGTAAGGATGTGGTTAGCAGATATCATGTTAAGGTAACAAAGGAAGAGGAAAGATATTTTATAACCGATTTAAACACTACAAACGGTACAACACTAAATGACAAGCTATTACCCTGCTATCAAAGACATGAGATAGTTAATGAAGATAAAATGGCGATAGCGGGAATTAAGTATACATTTCATATAAGATAAAAAAGCGGTAGTCAGAATAGTAGGAATTTCCGACATACCGCTTTTTTGGATAATCTTATTGTAAATGATTTAGTAAGTTGTTACAATAATAACAGAATGATAATATAATATGAAATGGGGTATAAGAATGAAAAAATATGTGATGGCACTTGATCAGGGGACAACCAGCTCCCGCTGTATTATATTCGACAAATCGGGAAAGATAAAGAGCATGGCTCAGAAGGAGTTTACTCAGATATATCCCAAGCCCGGCTGGGTGGAGCATGATCCTATGGAAATTTGGTCCTCACAAATCTCAGTTGCCACAGAGGCTATGGCAAAGCTGAATGTTAATGCCAATGAGATATCTGCAATCGGTATCACCAATCAGAGAGAAACCACCATAGTATGGAATAAGAATACAGGTCAGCCCATATATAATGCTATTGTCTGGCAATGCAGAAGAACTTCTGACATGATTGATGATCTAAAAGAAAAGGGCTTAGAGCCCTATATCAGAGAGACAACCGGACTGATGCCGGATGCTTATTTTTCAGGCACCAAAATCAAGTGGATATTAGACAAGGTACCTGGAGCAAGGAAAGAGGCAGAGAAAGGAAATTTGCTATTTGGTACGGTGGACACATGGCTAATATGGAACCTGACTAAGGGCAAAACCTTTGTAACCGATTATACCAATGCCTCAAGAACTATGATATTTGATATTAAGAAGCTTAAATGGGATGATAAAATTTTAAAGGAACTGAACATACCTTATGCTATGCTTCCCGAAGTTAAACCCTCAAGCTGCCTTTATGGCTATAGCGACAGAGCACTTTTTGGTGAAGAGATACCTATTTCGGGTGCAGCTGGGGATCAGCAAGCCGCATTATTTGGACAATGTTGCTTTTCTAAGGGCGAAGCCAAGAACACCTACGGAACAGGATGCTTCTTACTTATGAACACGGGAGAAGAAGCTTTTATAAGTAAGCATGGTTTGCTTACAACAATCGCTGCTTGCTCTGATAACAAAGCAGTATATGCTTTAGAGGGAAGTGTATTTGTAGCCGGAGCGGCAATACAATGGTTAAGGGATGAATTAAGGTTAATATCCAATGCGGCAGAAAGTGAAAAGCTTGCCTATGAGGTAGAGGATTCTAATGGTATATATGTGATACCCGCATTTACAGGGCTTGGAGCACCATATTGGGATCAGTATGCCAGGGGAGCAATTATAGGACTCACCAGAGGAAGCAACCGTGAGCATATCGTTCGCGCCACCTTGGAATCCATAGCCTACCAGACATATGATGTGCTTAAGGCCATGGAAAATGATTTGGGAACAAGTCTAAAATCCCTGAAAGTTGACGGAGGCGCCTGTGCAAATAACTTCCTCATGCAATTTCAGGCAGACATCCTAGACACCAAGGTGTTAAAACCGGAATGCGTTGAGACAACCGCCCTTGGGGCTGCTTATCTAGCCGGACTATCTGTGGGCTTTTGGAAGGACAAGGATGAAATAAAGAAAAATTGGGCCTTATCTAAAACATTTGAGTCCAACATGGATAAAGGAAAAAGAGACAAACTGCTAAAAGGCTGGCATAAGGCAGTCAGCAGATCCTTTTCATGGGCGGAGGAATAGATTGAATATACGTTAAAAATAATATACATAGATATGTAGATGTGATTAGACATTATAGAATAGGATATATATATGAGAATAGAAGACGGAATAATAAGGCAGTTAACCACCCAGGAGTATCAACAGCTGGATATAAAGATAGATGCAATGGACATGTTTTATCGTTCGGATTATATGGGAACGGAGATTGTCCTGATTCTTCGTGCAATAACGGGTAATGAGATATCACCGGAAGAATATAAATTGATAATAAAAAATATTAAAGATCGGTTTTTAGAAGGCGGATTTTCGGATATCCATTTGCTTGGGCTTATACTTACAGCTGTACCTGAAAGGGCAAGAAGGCTCTATCTTGACGATGATGATCATTTTATAGTGGATTTACGGGATAGGCGCCTTATAGTTTATGAAAATCAATCTGCATATTTTGCCAAGCTGGTACCTATTATTGAAAATATAATCCATGACGAATACTATTCATCAGGGCTTGATCAAAAAGGATATAGGAGGAGCCATAACACACATAATCATAAAATACATTGGGTTACACTGCTGAATACTATATTTATTGTAGCAAATATTATTTTATATATCCTGGTTCATCATACAGTTATATTTGGAGAAAGCGTCTATGCGCTACAAAAAGGAGCATTGTCTTGGTATATAATAAAAGAAGAAGGAGAGTACTATAGACTATTAACTTCCATGTTTCTCCACTCTGATTTTGAGCATTTAATGAATAATATGCTGGTATTGTTTTTTGTAGGAGACAATCTAGAACGGGCAGCAGGAAAAATAAAATATTTGATTATTTATTTTGGATCGGGAATTATTGCAGGGATTTCATCTATCAGCTATAATATGATAAAAGAGAGATTGGTATTATCGGTAGGAGCTTCCGGTGCTATTTTTGGCATTGTAGGTGCCATGGGATATATTCTACTGGTTAATAAAGGACATTTAGAGGACATCAGCAGCAGGCAGATTATTCTATTTACAGTGTTTAGCTTATACGGTGGTATCGCCAATGCAAATATAGACAATGTTGCCCACATAGGGGGTTTTATCGGAGGAATTATACTAGCTTTTATTCTATACAGAAGGCCAAAAAGGGCTAAAGAGAATGAGGCTTAATTATGTAACAAAAGTGGACGGGAGGAGAGTTGATTTATGAGGATCAATATCTATTATGGTGGAAGAGGATTAATCGAAGATCCGACCTTATACGTAATTGGTAAGCTTACTGAAGTGCTTGAAGAGCTTAGAGTGAAGGTGACCAGATATAATCTGTATGAAGAGAAGAACACCATAGCTATGCTTCCCAAAACATTAAAGGAGGCGGACGGTGTTATATTGGCCACCACGGTTGAGTGGATGGGTATCGGCGGATATATGCAGCAATTCTTAGATGCCTGCTGGCTATATGCTGATAAGGATAAGCTTGAAAGACTATATATGATGCCGGTTGTTACGGCAAGTACATATGGAGAGAGGGAAGCGCAGCTTGTCTTGATACAAGCATGGGAAATGCTTGGAGGAATTCCATATAACGGCTTGTCTACCTATGTTGATGATCATGTAGAGTTTGAAACAAACACAGAATATGCTAGATTCATTGAAAATAAAGCAGAAGCATATTATCGGGTTATAAATCAAAGAAGAAAAATGCTTCCCGCAAGTAATATTGTCCTTAGACAAAACCTTTTAAAAAGCAACTCCATAATATTGACACCTCAGGAAAGTGAGCAGCTGTCAATGTATGTATCAGACGATTCATATGTAAGAAAACAAAAAGAGGATATTGAGGAGCTTACACAGCTCTATAAGGATATGCTGGATGGTGGAGAAAATGATAGCGGTCAGGAATTTATTCGCAACCTCAAGGAGAATTTTCATCCTATCGAGGATTTTGCAGCTTCCTATTCAATAGAACTTTCAGATAGTAAAAAAACCCTTATTGTTGAAATAGAGGAGGCCCATCTGAAATGCTACTATGGTGAAAAGACAGATGCAGAGGTCATAGCAAAAACAACAAGGGATGTTATGAACAAGCTTGTTCTTGGGCGAATTACCTTCCAAGGGGCATTTATGTCTGGAGAGCTAACCGCAAAGGGAAATTTCAAAACTCTTCGTACCTTTGATCAGGTATTCCAGTTTAATATATTGTAGCTATAATATAACTATTTTTATAAAAGTGGCAGCAGGATTGTAAATCCTGTCAGTTCGTCAGTAGATGACACATGAATGCTTCCCTTATGAGCTTCAACAATTCGTTTTACTAATGCAAGGCCTACTCCAGTTCCGCCTGTCTTATGGGATACAAATGGAAGAAAGATAGAGTCAATATCATCCTCGGGTATTGGCAGACCGTTGTTGTTAATTTGTATGGATAAGAGAGAATCAGTGTCTTTGGAATCTATGCTTAAATTTATATCTATAAAATTGCCAGGTGAAGTGGCTTCAAGGGCATTCTTAATTAAATTTGATATAGCCTGCTTAATCTTATCGGAATCGCAGGGATATGATGTAAGCAATGATTCACACTGAGAGGAAGCCTTAAATGAAAGAAGCTTTTGTTGATTTTCTGCCTGGGGCATATAGTTATCAACCACAGTATGAATTAAGCTTAATAGATTTGAGTTCTTAATATTAAGGTTAGTGACGGAGTTAAGCAAAGAAGCTTCAGACAACATATGCTCCATATCAAGAATCAAATCAGATAGCTGATCCCAGTATTTATATTCACTGACTTCGGTGTACTTCATCTCTATGTACTGGAGGGTTCCCTTTATAAGTGACAGAGGATTTCTTAGTTCATGAATGAACATAGAGATTATCCGATTGTGCTCATCGGTTATTTTTTGGATTGTATCGTCTGATATTTGGATATAATCCTGATCCATAATAATTCCTTTCCGAGCTTATACTCATCATTTATTGGAGGGTATTTTCTTACCTGTAAAATGATATTATCAAATAATGGAAAAAAATGCAAGACTTCTGTTTTTAGTAGTATAATATTTTAATATGTTTTAGGAGGTTTGATAAAAATGGCTAACTGTATTTTTTGTAAGATTATATCGGGAGATATCCCTTCCTCCGTCCTATACGAGGATGAGGATTTTAAGGCTATAATGGACATTTCTCCAGCCTCAAGGGGACATGTAATTATACTTTCCAAGAAACACTTCGAGAATCTTTTTGAATTAGAGGATAATGTAGCTGCCAGAGTTCTTATAGTGGCTAGAAAGCTTGCCATAGCCATGAAGGAAGAGCTTAACTGTGAGGGTATAAATCTTCTACAGAACAATGGTGAGGTCGCTGGTCAAAGCGTGTTCCATATTCATTTTCATCTAATACCAAGATATAAGGGTGATAATGTTAAGGTGACCTGGACACCGGGCAAGTACGCAGAAGGAGAAGCATCTGAACTAGCACAAATAATAGCAAATCGAATTCTATAGATGCAGATAAACAGTCAAAAGTCCTATTATATATAAATCAAGCAATCTGCAAAAATCAGAGAAACGAATACGCCTATTGAAATGTAATAGAGCTTCTTTATCCGTTAACATAAAATAATCGGATATTAGAAGCTCTTATACATTGAAAACGAAGCGTTAATTATTCTGATTTGTGTCTTGCTTTAGCTTATTATGGAAAATTTTTTATTATAATTCTGTTTTCTTAATTAAATTCATTATAGTTTCTATAGCATTGTTTAGCTCACTCTTATTCATGGCTTCAATGAATTTCTGTCTGTTTTCCATAACAGTATCTATTGCTTCTAAAAGGCTGCTGACGCTAAGGTCTTCTTCTTTTAGCAAGTAGGAATAGCCTTGATTCTCAAAGGATTCAGCATTGAGGATTTGATCACCACGGCTTGCATTTAATCCAAGAGGGATTAAAATGTTAGGGATTCTAAGAGCAAGTATTTCACAGATTGCATTTGCCCCGGCTCTTGATATTACTAGGTCGGTTGCTGCAAATAAATCGCTTAATTCTTCATTAATATATTCAAATTGTACATATCCCTTTGTGTCTGTAAGTTTTGAATCTATATTTCCTTTTCCACAAAGATGAATAATCTGAAAATCCCGTAACAGAGTCGGAAGCATACCCCTGACAACATCATTTATAGTTTTAGAGCCCGTACTCCCCCCTATTATCATAAGAACAGGCTTATTGGCTGTAAAACCACAAAAATCAAGTCCACTAATCTTGTTGCCTGAGAAAAGCTCCTTTCGTATGGGAGTACCCGTAAGCACAGCCTTCTCAGGAGGAAGGTGCGTCATAGTCTCGGGGAAATTAGCACATACCTTTTTTGCAGCAGGTATAGCTATCTTATTGGCAAGACCGGGAGTCATATCTGATTCGTGGATGATAACGGGAATTCGGCATTTTTTGGCAGCAAGAACAACAGGGACAGATACGAATCCACCCTTTGAGAAAAGTATATCCGGTTTAAGTTTATTCAAAATCTTGCGTGCTTCATAATACCCTTTAATAACTCTAAAAGGATCTGAAAAATTCTTTGGATCAAGATATCTTCTAAATTTACCTGAGGATATACCGTAATAAGGAATACGATATTCTTCAATCAGCTTACGTTCAATTCCCTCATATGACCCGATATAATGGATGTCATAATTATCTTTCGTAAGGGCCGGCAGTAATGCTATTAAAGGGGTCACATGACCCGCGGTACCACCACCAGTTAAAACGATACGCTTCATTTTGAAGACCTCCATTTCATTAAGGCTTTTGATAGCTGGTCAGGGCATGATGTGGATTTCCTCCCGCAGGTAGTTCCCTCAAGCCTTTTGATGACATCATCAACCTTCATTCCAACTAACAGGCGGGATAGACCCATGGCATTTCCTGCACAGCCGTTCTTAAATCTAACTGATTTTATGATTTCGCTTTCATCCTCTATGTCAAGTTCAATTTCAGTGCTACATACACCAGATGTCTTGTATATCATGAGTTTATGTCCTTTCTTTTATGTATATCAGGCAGATTCGCTCCAATGTCTACGACATTGTCGTTCACGTTACACTTATCCAAGATAAACATTATGCTTTTTTATGACACATAAGACGTGTCACATAAAGCATAATATTTATCTTGGACTAATCTGCTTATTCGTGTACATTTTAGCTCACAAATATGTTTTATGCAAATACATTTTATAGTACAAACAAATGTTTGCTTTAAATAGAAAAACATGGTATAATATGCCTTGATGTGGAATAATTAACCTAAAGAAGACATATCATGGTTTTATTTTATTTACATTTGGGGATATGTGGGTTATTATTTTGGCAATCTGCTGTATACAGCAGATAATCATAAAGGGGGTTAGAGAATATGGTTTATTATCAGACAAAGTATACACCTGAGGAAGTGGGTTATGATCCATTAAGAATTGAGGCTGTAAATAAGCATTTTCAGGACTTAATTGAAAAGAAAAAGATTCTATCTGCAAATTATTGTATGGCAAGGGACGGAAGAACATTTGTAGACGCAGCAATAGGAAAGCTGTCATATCAGGAGGATGACACAAGAGAATTGCTTCCCGATACAATACAGCGAATTGCTTCAATAACTAAATTGTTCACTGCTGTAGCTATCTGGCAGTTGGTGGAGAATGGCAAGCTACGGGTGAACCAGAAGGTGGGAGAGATAATCGAGGAATTTAATACGCCTCCTTTTAATGAAATTACTATAGCGCATCTGTTAACCCATACATCAGGACTGCAACCTGATCCGGGCTGCTTTGAGAACAAGTACTTTTTATCACCTTGGGAGTTAATTGACAAGGATAGATCTAAGACTTGGATTGCAGCGGCCTTACAAAGCGGGTTAAAAAAGGAGCCAGGAGAAGAGTGGGCATATTGCAGCTTTGGATTTGCAATCTTAGGAGAGATTATTACTAGGGTAAGCGGTATCCGTGCAGAGAATTACATAATAGATTATATAGTAAGTCCTTGCGGTATGAAAGATACCGGGTTTGATATTGAGAAAAAGGAAATTGTTGAAAGACTTAACATACCTTCTGAACGCAGAGAGAAATTCGTGAAAGAGTTTTTAGAGGGAACATACAAGAGAGAGGATGAAGGTTCGGTATGGGGGCAGATACCTAGCACCGGAGGTGGAATGTTTTCAACAGCAAAGGATCTGTGTAGGTTTGGAACAATGCTTGTACAGGGAGGATATATCGAAGGCAACCGTATCATTGGAAGAAAAACCATCGAGAAGATGTCAACACTTTATACCGGTCCTGAGATTAAGGATTATTGTTGGAAGGCAGGAGGAGTATATAGGGCATATGGCCTTGGACCGGATATGCGCTGTAATGATGCCAGTCTTTATTCCAAGGGTACATATTTTCATGAGGGAGCCGGAGGGTGCTGCTTAATTATAGACCCCGTAGAAAAACTAGTAGCAGCATGGTTTATTCCCTTTATTGGCGATGTGTGGTGTCCGGAACCTTTATACAACGCCGCGGCAGTTATGTGGTCTGGATTAATCTGATAATGGTTCATATTAAGTGAATAATTATGTAATTACTGGGATAAATAATGCAATTATTTCCTTGATAGATGTTAGGTGATAAATTATAATGAAACAAAAGAGATAAAATCACTCAAAAGGGGAGGATGATTAATGGAGTATCAGAATAAGATCTCAAAGATGATAAATAGCATAGAGCATTTAATTGTCGGAAAGCGAGAGGCAGTTGAATATACACTCATTACCCTGCTTGCAGGAGGACATCTTCTTTTAGAGGATGTGCCCGGTGTTGGCAAGACCACTCTTGCAAAAGCCCTTGCTCAAACTATAGACTGTGGATTTACACGAATTCAGTTTACTCCTGATACACTACCTAGTGATGTGACCGGCTTATCTATCTATAACATGCAGTCAGGGACTTTTGAATATGCCAAGGGTGCCATTATGACAAATATTGTACTGGCAGATGAGATAAATCGTACTTCACCTAAGACCCAGGCCAGTCTTTTGGAAGCCATGGAAGAAAAGCAAGTCACAGTAGATAGTATTACGTATCCCTTGCCAAAGCCTTTTATGGTTATAGCAACCCAAAACCCTGTGGATTATCTTGGAACCTATAATCTTCCGGAGGCCCAGCTTGATCGCTTTATGATAAAAATATCCATAGGCTATCCTTCATCCTCCGATGAGCAGATAATGGCAGACAAATTTCTTCAGAAGGAATTTGCAAGCAAATTGGAAGCGGTGGTTGATGCTGATACAATTATAAAGATGCAAGACCAAGTTACTGAGATTAAGGTTAATCAGGATTTAATCGGCTATATAACTAAATTTATTCATGAGACAAGAAAGGATGGCAATATATCATTGGGAGCAAGTCCCAGAGCCACTCTTGCTTTAATTCGTGCCGCTCAGGCCAAGGCATATCTTGAAGGAAGGACATACTGTATCCCGGATGATATCCTTAAGCTTGCTGTCCCGGTTATAGCCCATCGTATAATCCTATCACCTGAAGCAAGACTTGCTCAGACCAAGACAGAAAAGGTATTAAAGGATATTATATCAAAAATTCCCGTACCTGTTCTAAATAAAAGTAATGCTCCTCTTAAAAACCACGAATAATATTATAAAATCATACATAGAAAAGAGCTTGATATAATGATAATTACTCGTTTATTATGTGTTCTATTTATAATAGGAAGTGGAGTTTTTGCCTCTTATTTTGGAGGTAATATATCCTATGCTCTTTTTTATCTGGCAATATCCATACCTATCATATCCTTTCTCTATACACTCTATGTTTATGTACGCTTTAAGATATATCAATCCATGGATAACTATGTGGTTGTTAAGGGGGATTGGAATAATTATTCCTTTGTTATAGCTAACGAGGACTTTGTTGCATTTCGTAATGTCAAGGTTAATTTTCTCCGTGGCAAATCTACTATCAAAAAAACCGAAGAAAGTATGGAATATTCATTACTTCCCAGTGATAAGGAGCGTATGGAGACACAGCTACGGTGTAATTATCGCGGTGAATATTTTGTAGGCGTGGATTCCATCCAGGTCACTGACTTTTTATATCTCTTTTCTATTACCTACCCGATTACTTCAAAGCTAAAGGTTTTGGTATTACCCAGAGTGGTAAGCTTAGATCAGTTAGGCATTGCTCCGTCATTAATAGACTCCAAAAACCCAGTCAGATATAGCAATATGGTTGAGGAGGAGCTGGACACAGAGGTTCGAAGATACAATCCAGGAGATAATAAGAAGAGAATTCATTGGAAAGCCTCGGCCAAAACCAATGAGCTCTTAAGCAGAAAATACCATCAAAAACCTAAGGCAGAGGTAGTACTCTTTATGGATCTTTCAAAAATAACTGAGGATGACCTTAGGGTTGTTATTGCTGAAGACAAGATTATTGAGAGTGTCCTTGCCATATCGAATTATTATGTATCTAGGGGTACGCCCTCTCATATCATCTATGACATGGATGGCATAAAACAAATGCCTATATATAAAAAGAGTGATTTTAATGCTTTTTATAAGACATGTGTCAATGTTAGTTTTAATGCAAACACATCAGTTGGTGAGCTGATTGCAAGAAGATTACAAAGAGGAGATGACGGTATATTTTATGTAACAGCCACCACCAGACTAACCAGGGACTTGTATCTTAGTTCGCTTCAAGCATTAGCAGGAGGCAACCGCCTATGTATATTATTTATCAGTGATGACGTTTCCGAGACTACAAAGAAGTTGATTGAAGATTTGAAAAAGGCAGGAGCAGATATATATCCAATCATGCCTAAGGATGAAATCGAGGATGTTCTTATCGGTGAAGTATCTATTACTTAACCATAAAGTAAAGGAGTGAAGCCCATGTCGCATGACAGTAAAAGAGGATATCAAATCTATTATTCTTTACTTGGTATGATATTAACCTTGGCAATAATATTGTGGACAAATGAGTATTTTGCTCTTAAGGTGAATATATTAGCTTGTCTTTTATATGGTATTATTCCTGCCGTATTGCTTTATATATTTGAAAAAAACAAAGAAAATACAGTCAGCTATCTTGTACTTTTCAGTCTATTACCTGTGGTAGGGCTTATATTTTTAATTAGTAGGACCAATCCAATCAAATGGGCTAGAGAACTTATAGATTGGGTCATAATATATGACGGTAGTGATGAATTGTATGTGGCAATTTGGGCATATACGATTCTTGCTATTGTTTCCTTAATAGGAAATATTATTTTTTTTATGATTATAAAAAGGCTTATTTTTAGATTACTGCTAGGAGCAGTAATTATAACCATGTTTGTGGTATTGGGTGTGTTACACATACATATGGGTAAAGTAGCAGTCGGAATAGGAATCTTCTATATCCTTAATATATTTATTGAGCTTAGCGGTATGCTTTATGGTAAGAAAACCGGAAAGAAAGAAAAAAAGGAAAGCATGCTATATCTACTTCCGGTATGTTTTTTGCTGGCATTTATTGCAGCAGGACTACCTTCTAAGAGTGAGCCTATACAATGGACCGGTGTTAAGAACATATATTATACCATAAGAGATCAGATTAATAAGCTTATAACGGAGTGGGAATTCTTTGCCGGAGAAGGAGAGGGCATATTCTCTATTTCATTAAGCGGATACTCCGGTGATGGAAGTCTTGATAACGAGGATTTGATAAGTAACAATAGGGTAGCTCTGATTGTTAGCGGCAAAAGGGGTCTGTCTCCTATATATCTGACAGGGTCTGTTAACGATATTTATACAGGCTATAGTTGGGAAAAAAGTAAAGAGGATTATCTTCAAGGCGAGCAGGAATATCAGATGGATTATGGTGAGCTACTATATGGTTTATCAAGATTAGATCCGCAGGTCCTTGAGAATTACAGATTAGTTGAAGTAAAGTCAATGAATATAATATATAAAAATATTAAGACAAAGACTTTTTTCTATCCTTTAAAGAGTAGGTCCTTTAAGTTTGACAGAACAGCACATGATATTAAAAATGAGTATGCCGCTATTACATTTCCAAAGGCGAGAGGGGATAAAACCGCATATAATGTGTCTTTCTATGAGATGAACTTACAGGAAAAGGTGTTTCAAGATATCCTAAGAGAATCTGACGGTTTCTCTTATGATGACAGCAGAGCGATTGATCTTGATACAATTAATTTGAT
The DNA here is from genome assembly GCA_004294845.1 of Anaerolineaceae bacterium. GTDB lineage: Bacteria > Bacillota > Clostridia > Lachnospirales > Lachnospiraceae > Mobilitalea. The sequence goes on along the minus strand of SHOH01000009.1, from coordinate 18,289 downwards.
TGAAAGTAAGTACTTAATAAAAGATAAGGAGAATTTCTATTTAAGAAGAGAGGATTTTAATGGGATTTATAAAGAACGAGCAGATATAATATATAAGAGCTATACACAGCTTCCAATAGACTTACCTAAGCGAGTTATTGATCTCGCTTATGAATTAACCAAGGATAAAGACAGCAAGTATGATAAATTAAAGGCTATAGAAGGGTACTTACTTGGATTTGAGTATAGCTATTCGCCGGGCAGAATACCGGAGGATGTTGATTTTGTTGACTATTTTTTGTTTGATAATAAGAAGGGATATTGTACCTCCTATGCAACAGCTATGGCTGTGCTTGGGCGTAGTGTAGGAATCCCTACACGCTATGTTGAAGGCTATGTGGTTAATTATGGTGACAAGGATGATACAGGATATCTGGTCAGAAACAGTAATGCTCATGCCTGGACTGAAGCTTATTTTGACGGAGTAGGATGGATTCCCTTTGAAGCTACACCACCATTTCATGAGCAGCGTTATACAGAGTGGGCTCCCTTAAGAAGTTATGAGGAAGTTGAGAATAGTCAGTTCTATAACATTGAGGAAGTAATACCACCCATGGAAGAGACAATAGATGAGAATATTTTAGATGATAGTCAGGATAAAAAAGGCGGAGTCTTAATATGGATGTTGGTTTTTGTTATTATGATATTTGTTATAATGGTAATATTGATATCCTATTATATTGTATTAAGACGTAGATATGGTAAGGAATTTGATGAGTCGGATAATAGTATGAAGATGTATCTCTTATTCCTGCGAATACTGACTTTATTAAAATATGAAGGCTTTGTCCTGGAAGCAAACGAAACATTAATTATGCTTTCCGACCGGACAAAAGAAAGATATCAGCACTGGGGTATAACATTTAGACATGTTGTTGATATCTTCATGGCATATCGTTATGGTGAGATAGCTATAAGTGATAAGCAATTTGAGAAGGTGAATACATTCTATAAAGGGTTAAAGGAGAAGCATGAAAAAGAAACTAAAGTGCTTAAGCTTCATATGGAGGAGTTTTTATTTCTTGTTAAAATACAAGCATAGTGCTAATTATCAAGTTTAGTAAGCTGAACGCCGGTATAATAATGGGTTAATATCTCCTTATAAGAATAGCCATCCTCGGCCATGGCACCCGCACCATATTGACTAAGACCGACTCCGTGACCGACACCGGTACATATGATTCGCGCCTTACCTTCATAATCCTCGATATAAAAATGGTTGGAATTTAGCCCGAGAATCATTGCAAATTCCTCTCCCGATATAGACATATCATTAATATTAACCTTAATAACATAGCCTGCACTGTCTCTTTCTGTTACTGATATATCATTAAAGAAAGACTCTTCGGTAACATTTATAGAAGGGTACACCTGCTTTAATAATCCAATCAATATGCTTGGATTATATTCAGTGATTCTCAAATAGTGGATGGACGTAACATCCTGCTTACTCGATACACTTATAAGATAAGGTATATCTACACCCCAGGCTTCCTTTGCGTTTCTGGTATGTCCGGTTCCCGTACCGAAAAACACAGGAAGGATCAAATCATCCTCATATATCAGAACCTCATCCTTGGTTCCGTAGACGCAGTTTTCAAGCTTGGTAAAATGATTTACATAATTATCACTTCCCCAGTATTGCTCCATTTCATCAAGGCCTATATAGGACAATCCCAGCTCAGAGGTGGTGAATTCTTTCTTGGTCGGATTCTCCTCTGACAGCAGGGATATGTTATAGAGGGCATATGTACGGGAAATGACAGCTTGAGCTTTTAGGGCTTCAATATGATAGCCGGCTGGCATATTAGCTGCTATAACACCTATCAGATAACTGTCAAAATCTAGCTTCTGCTTAACACCACTTTTTTCATAATATACATGAAAATCCATTGTTTCTAATGAATAATGGGTTTTTTTATTTGAGAATATAAGCGTAAGAATAAATGGCAGCAGTAACACAACTATAATTACAGCCACCAGCTTATAGAGAATCTTCTTCATGTTCACACCCTAATAGTAGTATTGTTACATTATATTAAAATAAGGGTTCTTTATGACGGAAGTTTTAATCTTGATATATTACTTAAGACTTGTTGTGTTTATTGATATCAGTTTTAATGAAGGGATTTGTTTAATGAGTATTTTCTGTAGAGAAGAAGATAACAACAAAGCCAACAAGGGATACTATGGTACCTAGCATCATCATATCAGGGACTCCGCTTATATCCAGCACCTTTCCTCCGGTTATATAGGCGATGGTTCCGGCAACGCCTAGGGTTGCTGCTCCAAGCATAGACTGTCCCTTATTCTTGTCCTCTTCATTGATAACTGAATTGACATAATAAACAGATGCAGGAGTAAACATAGCAAATGAAAGCATCTGAAAAGCTTGTGAGATGTGTACGGTCATTACATTAGGTGCCAGCCAGATAGTTACTGATTTCACAAGAAAAAAGAAGCCTGATATCTTTATAAGTGTACTGCATTTTGTTTTCTTGACAATAGTTGTAAAGGCAGCCATCATTGGTAGCTCTAGGGCAGCTGCAATAGTAAGTGAAAGACCCATATCAGCGCTGTTACCGCCTACGTTTTCCATGATATTGATTAGATAGGTGTTGATTAAGCTATGGGAATAGAAGACCATGGCGATACCGATTAGTAGGAATGTAAACCGCTTATATTTAATGAAAAAGCCCAGTATGCTGGCCGGTGGATTTTTGACTGTATCAGCTGTATCCCTATCGGCTGGCAAAGATGCATCATTATGAGTATCCTTATGGTTTTCAGATACTTTTATAGGAGTCTTTATTCTATATATGTAAACCGCGAAAAAGAAAAAGATATAAACTGCAAGGAAAAAGGGAGGGATAATACTTGCATTAAACCGCCTTACAGCATGACCAAGTAAGAAGGAGGTAACAGCAAATGCTATAGATGCAGTTCCTCTGGCCAAACCATAGTTAAAAGGATAGCCATTATTTAAAAACTCTAATGCAAAGGAATTTAGCAGAGGATTTATGGTAAACTGTAGTGCATTGATTATTATAAATATGGTTGCAACAAGAACTAATGAATTACTCCATATATTTAATAACACAGTAACGGCAAATACTATCAAAATTAATGTTAATATAATATTTCTTACAGTCTTTTTCTTTGATTTATCTGCAAAAGCTGAGACTGTAGGCTGTAATATAATGGATAAAATAGCTGACAAAGATAGAACGATACCTATCTGGGTATTGTTAAAGTTCTTATATTGCAGATATACTGCAGCAAAGCTATATATTATACACTCACTTATCCAATAAGTACTTTGTAGGAAGGCGTATTTGATTGTTAGCTGCCTTGTTGTATTATTCATCTTACCTCCGAATTGTTTTTATAATATAAACATGAATAGTGTATCACACAATATAAAAGAAAGTAAGTATATATTTATAAACCCAACTAAGAACACTCGTGACTTTAGTCATGAGCGGTTCAAACAAAAGAAGCTGCTTCATAATCTCTGTAGAACATAATTATGCCCCCAAAGCAATTATGAATCAGCCCCTAAGTATCTAACACATATAGGCACTATATTACTAAAAATTCATATTCACATCTTGTTTCTTGCTATCTTCTGCTTCAATGAACAATCTAGAAGTTAAGCCTAAGCTACTAATTTAAAGATTTGTGCTTATTTTATTGTACCTAACCTTTTAACTAATTCGTCTATTTGCTGATCACGCGCGCTACTTGACCAGTTGATGATGCCACTTGATATAATATCAACGCCTTTTACTTTACATGCCTCTGATATTAGTCTTATCGCTCTTTTGCCACCCATCCATGTCTTTTTTAGGTGCTGAGTGACAAAGCAATATGTTTTTTTGCCTGTTAGACTCGGAAGCTCTGACAAGTATAGCTTCATGACACGTGCCAAAGTGAATGCTTGCACCGGTGATGCGAATATAATGGCGTCGTATGGACTGATGTCGGGAGCTGTTTTGAGTTTAACCGGAGCGGATGAGTTCGGATCTCCATTGACCGGTTCCACCATTTCAATGCCGACTGTGTGCCCGGAACCTCTCAGTGCCTGCTCAATCTTTTGAGCTACAGACAAGGTGTTTCCGGAATGAGAGTACACGATAATTCCTATCTTCATTTTTCCCACCTCAAGATTAATTTTATTGCATCTATATATTATTCTAATATATGAGTCTATATTCTGCGGGTAATCGAGGAGTTAAGGCAAAGTCAGTAATCTAAATAATATATATTACATAAATATCCTTTTGTCAAGCGCTGTGTACGGTGGATTACATAATTTTTACAGGATGATATACGAAGTGCTTTTTTTATTAAACAGTTTAAAAAACCCGTCTAAAGTAAAATGGCATTTTATTATAGACGGGTTTTTGAAAATTAATCCATAGCACTTGTCTATTTATGAATAAACATGTAAAATGTTAGAAGGACTAATTGATCTTGTTAATTATATAAAAGGGAAGGAAACCATGCAAAAATATAGTAATGAACAATTAGAAAAGGGTTTTGAGACAGCATTCATTAATAAGGATATTACGTCCAATTTGGCCTATAAACCTATGTTTGTTTCTAATAACTATAAAGAAGGTAGAAAGGTTTTGTCCTCAATAGAGGATGAACTTTTAAGCTGCGATCGTTTTTATATAAGTGTTGCTTTTATTACCTTAAGTGGCTTAACTCCCTTATTACAAACCTTAAAGGAGCTGGAAAGCAAGGGAATACCTGGGCAAATTTTAACCACAGACTATTTATGCTTCAGTGAACCCAAAGCTTTAAACAAACTTACTGAGCTTAATAACATTGAAATAAGGATGTTTTGTACTGAAGAGGCAGGAGAAGGCTTTCATACTAAGGGATACATTTTCAAAAAAGACGAACTATATAGAATAATTGTTGGAAGCTCCAATATAACGCTTGGTGCATTAACACAAAATAAAGAGTGGAATACAAAAGTCATCTCAACTACTCATGGCGAATTTGCAAATAATATTGTCGATGAATTCAATACTTTATGGTCTTCCGAGTCATCTAAGAAATATATAGATTTAATTGAACAGTATACAATCAATTATGAAATGGTTCAAAAACAGAAGGCAATCGCAAAGCAAGCTGTTGTACCTTCTATAGAGCAGTATAAACTCCGACCTAATAATATGCAGGTAGAGTTTGTGGCTAATCTACAGAAAATTATAAATATGGGAGAAGAGAAAGCGTTATTAATTTCTGCTACAGGTACAGGTAAGACCTATGCTTCGGCTTTTGCACTAAGGGAGGCTAATCCCCAAAAGGCGTTATTTGTTGTACATAGAGAACAGATTGCTAAGCAAGCAATAAAGAGCTATAAAAATGTGTTTGGAAACATAAAAAGGTTTGGCTTAATATCAGGAACCTCAAGAGAATTTGATGGCAATTATTTGTTTTCAACTATGCAAATGATGGCTAAGCAAGAGGTAAGGGAAAAATTCGAAAGAGATGAGTTTGATTTTATTGTGATAGATGAAGTTCATAGAGCAGGAGCAGAAAGCTATAAAAGAATTATGGATTATTTTAAGCCTAAATTCTGGCTTGGGATGACTGCCAGTCCAGACCGTCCGGATGGCTTTAATATTTATGAACTTTTTAACTATCAAATAGCTTATGAAATAAGATTACAACAGGCATTAGAAGAAAATCTGCTGTGTCCGTTTCATTATTTTGGGATTACTGAATTAGAGATAGATGGAGAAGTTTTTGATGATAACATTGGCATTAGAAACTTTGCTTATTTAGTGTGTGATTCGCGTGTAGACTATATAATAGATAAGGCAAAATATTATGGATATAGTGGAGATAGAGTTAAAGGACTAATCTTCTGCAGTAGAAAAAATGAGGGAAAGGAATTATCTAAGAAATTTAATGAACGTGGTTATAATACTGTATTCTTATGTGGGGATGATTCACAAGAAATCAGAGAAGAGTATATAGAAAGATTAGTAAGTGATGAAAAAACCGACTCATTGGATTATATATTTACGGTTGATATATTTAATGAAGGTGTAGATATTCCGGAAGTCAATCAGGTAATTATGTTACGACCAACCGAAAGTCCGATAGTATTTATACAACAGCTGGGGCGTGGTTTACGAAAAGCAGAGAATAAGGAATACGTCGTAATACTAGATTTTATCGGTAATTATATGAATAACTTTATGATACCAATCGCCTTATCTGGAGATAGAACTTATAATAAGGATACTATTAGAAGGTATGTTATGGAAGGTTCTAAAGTAATACCGGGCAGTTCAACAATTCACTTTGATGAAATATCAAAGAAGAGAATCTTTGAGTCTATAGATAATGCAACAACAGCTAAGAAACTTCTAAAAGAAAAATATGAAGTGCTTAAGAATAGGCTAGGGAGAATCCCTAGTATTCTAGATTTTTATAAATATGGGGAAGTAGACCCTATGCTGTTTATAAATTATTCAAAGACATATGATAGATTTGTTCGTATGATAGATTCTGATTATACAATTGTATTTAGCGATAAAGAGGAGGCAACTTTAGAGTTTGTTTCTTCCCTCTTAGTTAATGGGAAAAGGCCTCATGAATTATTGATGTTAAAGATGCTGATAAATGGACATAGCATAGATAAATTAAAATTCAAGAAAGAGCTAGAAAATGTAGGATGCAATTTTAGAGAGGAAGACTTCCAGTCATCAATATCTGTACTTGATAAAGATTTTATTAATACACAGTCTGAGAAGATCAAGTATCAATACATTGAATTTTTTGATGAATCGGAAATAAAGCTGGGACAGTATAAAAGGGCAATAAGCTTTTTTAAGCGAATAAATCAAAAGAATTTTCTTGATGAGTTAAATAATTTAATTGAGTATGGATTAAAAAAGTATGAAGATTTGTATATTGACCATGATACAGATAATTTTGTTTTATATCAGAAGTATTCTAGAAAGGATGTCTGTAGATTACTGAATTGGGAAAGGGACGATAGTGCAACATTATATGGTTATAGAATTAAAAATGACACATGTCCTATATTTGTGACATATGAAAAGAAAGAGGACATAGCCAGTAGCACAAAATATGAAGATGAATTTGTAAATAACAGAATGTTTAGCTGGATGACCAGAAGTCGTGTATCATTAGATAGTCTTGAAACAAAGGAAATTATAAATTATAGAAAAAATGGTCTTAAGATATTCCTATTCGTTAAGAAGAGTGATGGAGAAGGAACAGACTTTTATTATATGGGAAAGGTAAGGCCTATAGAATGGACAGAAACAACCATTAAAAATGATAAGGGAAAAACCTTACCGATTGTGAATTTCCAGCTTGAACTTGAACATGCTGTTAGAAATGATATATATGATTATTTTATCAGGTAAACAGAAGAGGAGACACAAATGAAAACTATTGAAGTAGTAGCTGCAATCATCAAACATGAAGACAAAATATTCGCTACTCAGCGGGGTTATGGTGATTTTAAAGGGTTTTGGGAATTTCCTGGAGGGAAAATGGAGTTTGGAGAGACACCACAAGAAGCGCTGATACGTGAAATAAAGGAAGAGCTTAATATTGATATATTGGTTGGAGTTTTATTAGATACTGTTGAATATGATTATCCAAAGTTTCATTTAACAATGCATTGCTTTATATGTACATTTCAATCTGGAGAATTAATATTAAATGAACATGAAGCAGCAAGGTGGTTAACTAAGGACACGCTAAATAGTGTGGATTGGTTGCCTGCTGATATAACGTTAATTGATAAATTAAAGAAGATACTATAACACTGCTAAATATAATTGACTATAAAATAGCCGCAAATATCATATTTGCGGCTATTTTTTTGTGGCTATTTTAATAATAAATTAAAAAGTATGACAATGTAGGGTTGTCAATGAGATAGCCATAATACCCATCAAAGAAGTACAGTATTTTAATAAAAAAAATTATCTGAGACTGTACTTTAGTACAGTGTAGAAACAAACTCAAAATGCTATAATACGACTACAAAGGATAAAATTACCTTTATAGTGCGTAAAATTAAGTTTATCAAGGGAGGGTATTATATAATGTTACGATTTAGAAAGATGAAGGGTCTGGCTGTACTTATGAGCATATGTATGCTGTTTGGTATGATTAATACGAATGCTTATGCCCAAGGTGACAATACGGCATCGGATCATTACGAAGAAGAGTCCGCAATTCAATTATTCGGCATGGGGACGGCGGAAGCGGTAACCGGATCAGCCATATATGTAGGAGGACCGGATGCTACCGGAGGCAATGACGGAAGTAGTACTAAGCCATATCTTACTCTTAAGGAAGCAGCAGTTGCAATTAACGGTAAGGGTGCAGGAAGCTATCAAATTATTATGCTGGGAGACACCTCAGAATCATCTAGAGTTGATTTTGGAAACGGAGAAGCCTTTAATATAAGCATTACTACGTCACCGGTATCCGAGGGAGCCATTCGTATTTCTAAGACATCTAAGGATGATTCTATGATTTTTATTAGCAACAATACAACATTGACCTTAGAAGGACGCTCGGCTAAAGAAAAATTAATTTTTGATGGTGGTGGGGAAACTTACAAGGGAAATTATGCGTTAATTAATGTCTGGGACACAGGAACTCTGAATCTTAATGCGAATACCTCTATACAAAATAGAATTAACACCTACATAAGTCCGGGTTTAAACCATCAGGGTGGCGGTATCATAAATCATGGCACATTGAATATTAACGGAGGAGAGGTCTCTAATAATAGGAACTATTATGGGGGAGGTATTTTCAACTACGGAAACCTGATTATGAATAGCGGTAGCATTTCAAATAATTATGGTGATAACAAGGGTGGGGGCGTTTATAATCTTGGCTATAGCTTCACCTTATATAGTGGAACTATATCAAATAATACTGGTTCTAGTGGTTCGGGGCTATATAACGATGAAGGAGATATAATTATTAATGGAGGAACCATTACACAAAACTCTAGTGATTGTATTTATAATAATGGAACAATCACTATGAACGATGGGGAAATAACCGCTAATGATGGAAGTCAAACTATTAGGAATGTAAATGGAATCTATAACATGACCGGAGGAACGATCAGTAATAATAAGCATACTGCAAATCCGGGGTATTTTAGAGCCATAGAAATGTCCGGTAACGGAGAGTTTAATCTAAGTGGCGGCTCCATTATAAATAATCAAGGAGGGACTACCGTATATGTGACTGCCGGTCACTTCAATATGACAGGGGGAATCATAAGCGATAACTCACCAAATAGTGCGTTGATTTTTGTATCTACTAACGGTAGCTTTTCAATGTCTGACGGTGAGATAAGAAATAATAGCGGTAGGGTATTGGATATAAGTGTCCCTATCACAATAAGTAATAATGCTAAAATATCAGGAGAAGATGGTGGAGAGGGGATAATCCTACTAGGTGAGGGTGGAGGCCACATAAATGTAAATGGAACCTTAAGCAATATAGCTTCCCTAAGAATAGAGCTTCATTTTCCTCGTGCAGGAAGACAAATAGTAGACGGTCCTATTCTTACTGATGATTTGCTTTCAAAGTTTGTAGTAGATGATCCAAATTATTCAATAGATAATGCCGGAAAGCTAAGTTTCACGGGAGAGGCATCCCTGTTTTATGTGAGTGAAGCCGGAAGTGATGATGAAAGTGTGAGCGGTAGTAGTGAGGACCCTTTACTAACAATTGCGGAGGCTGTTGATAGAATAGGCACTGCTAATGGCACTGTTATAATTCAATCGGATTTGGATGTTGTGAATCCAATAATTATAGTTTCGGATATTAGTATTAAATCTGATGATACAACCATAATTCTTAATAATATGATACCTGATGATGCACTTACGGATTATATGTTTATCGTGTTCCGAGGTATATTAACACTGGGAGATAAAGACCAGACGTCAGGAGAGCTAATTATTGATAATGCAGATGCAGCAATAGATACATTAATAGGAGTTTTTGATGAAGGTATTTTAAATATACATAAGGGTGCTACGATACGGAACTCTGGTTCAAAAAGTGGAGCTATTAAAAATGTTGGCTCAGTTATTAATATAGATGGGGGCTCAATAACAAACTGTAAAGAAGTAGCAATATCAAATTATGACAGTGGAATAATTAATGTGATTTCAGGAGAAATAAGTGCTGCTTCTGAGGATAACGATAATTCTGCTGGAATTCGTAATTTCAGTGATAGTACTGTAAATATTTCAGGTGGGATTATTAGTGGCTTTAATGGTGATATGAGCTGTGGCATTATCAATGAAGGAATAATAAACCTATCAGGGGGTATTATTAGCGAAAACACATATAGTATTGTAAATATGAATAAGCTTTATATGTCACAGAATCCTTACATCCCTGTGGGATCCGATAATACTAATGGTGTATATCTTTATGATTATGACCCAATTATTTTGAAAGATGATCTTGGCTTAAGTGACGACAATCAGATACTTATATTAATTGATGAAATTTATGTTGATGATAAGATACTTACCGGCGATGAAGACACTATTATTAATTACTGCGACAACTTTATACTTCCAGACAGTAATTATGGTATATCAGAGTGGGGTACGATTAAGTATATTGGTGAACCGATAGTATTTTATGTTGATGCAAATTATGATGGTAGAGATAGCGATGGTAGTCCTGAAGATCCTTTTAAGCGCTTAGAGGACGCTATAAATGTCATACATGATTCTGCTGGCGTAGGAACAATATATATTTGCTCAGACATAGTTATAGATGATGAAATCAGCATATATGGTGATATTACAATACTAAATTATGGCTCTACTCCTCATACCATTACCAGCACCTTTTATAATGATATGTTTAGTATCTACTATTCGGGCAGTCTGACTCTTGGAAAAGAAGGCGAGGGAGATGACGATGCGCCTACACTACTCGTTAACGGTGGAGGAAGAGAAGACTCCAATTGCATTATAGATAATGAGGGCACTCTAAAGCTATATTCCGGTGTAAAATTGTATGGTAATAAAGGTATGAACGGCTGGGACACAGGTGCAGTCGTAAATTCCGGAACCTTTTATATGTATGGCGGCGTTATTAGTGATAATATCGGTGCGCTTTACGGCGCTGTCAGAAACGGTCATATCTTTATTATGGAAGGAGGCAGAATTAGTAACTGTAGCGGAGAAATAGCCGGTGGTATTATGAATTATTCCGGAGCCACCTTTATTATGAGTGGGGGTATAGTTGAGGATAATAATTCTGACGATGGGGTAGGTATTTATAATGAGGGAACTATGACCTTATCTAAGGGTGCAACTATTCCTATGAAGGATAACAAAAACAAGATTTGGTTATATAATACCTCATATATTAATATTGAATCAAATTTAAGCACTATAGAGACAATCCTTCTAGCAACAAGTGCTTATATTCCGGGAAGGCAGATCCTTATAGGTGATGCAAGTATTATTTCTAATAACTATAAGAAATTTGTATTAGATCCTACAGTAACAGATTATCGTTTGGCTGAGGACGGATCATTAGAATATATCGGGCTTACTATGGACTATTATGTGGATGAAGAGCTTGGAAGTGACAGCAATTCAGGTTCTAAAGCATTACCATTTGCCACTCTGAGTAAGGCTATATCATCTATCGAGGAAGGTAGTGGTGTAGGAACTGTTCATATTCGCTCCGATATTGTAATAGAAGACACCATAGAGATTAACGGTGCGATAAAGCTTGTAAATGATGGTGACCCACACGAAATTCTACGAAGTCCTTCCTTTAGAAATGATATGTTTGTGGTATACGGTCAGCTGGAATTAGGAGACAGTGAATTGGATGGTCGGCCGGAGGCATCTTTACTAACAATCAACGGAAATAGAGAAAATGTAGAGTCTTGGGGGTCTCTAATCTATAATAATGAAGGTAGCATTGTTCTACATAACGGAACAGCTCTGGAGAATAATTACACGGGCGGAAACGGCGGTGCCATCTATAACGAGGGAAGCCTTATTATGAGGGGAGGAGTCATTAAAAATAATACAACGAGATGGTCCGGAGGAGGTATATATAATGACGCCAGACTTACAATTCTTGGTGGCAGCATCAGAAATAACGAAGCCAATGATGGTGGAGGAATTTATAATTATGATACATTAACCTTATCAGGTGGAAGCATTTATGATAATATAGCCTGTTACGGCGGTGGCATTGAAAACTATATGGGTACAATGAACATACAAGGTGGAAGTATTCATAATAATAAAGCTGAGTTTGGCGGTGGACTGGCACTTTATAGTTCCGATACAGTAATGTCCGCAGGAGAAATATATGGAAATACAGGATTGGATGATGAAGAGTTTTCCATGGGAAATGGAATTGATTTAGACTTTGCTACACTTACTATACTTGGGAATGCATCAATTGCAGATGATAATGAGATAGCTCTATCTGATTATCTTGAAGATAAGCTTTCTTGGAGTTCATTTATTATTGTAGGTGGTTCACTATCAGATGATGTACCGGTAATGAAGCTAGTAAAATATTATTATGATCCCGATACATACGAAGTAACAATATACAATCCTTTAGGAAATCAGATAATAAAGCCGGCTACAGACTATTCTTTAACAGCGCAGGACATATCTAAATTCCAGATGGCTGACAGTAATTATGGAATCAACATTCAGGGAAAGATAGCTGAAAGAATAAATGACAGTTGGTTTTCCTTAGTAAATGCAGAGAATATTTATTATACCGGTAGCGAAATCAGACCTGTTGTAAGCGGAATGAAGGATACGACTACCCTCATGGAGGGAAGGGATTATCAGGTTAACTACAAGAACAATATTAATGTAGGTATAGCAACCGTATATGTTACAGGAATGGGTAATTACGGTGGCACAGTAATTAAGACCTTCACAATCAAGAGTCCTACTTATACAATAAGTGCACATGCAGGAGATAATGGTAATATCACACCTAGTGGTTCTATAAAGGTAAATGCTAATTCAGACCAGAGCTTTAGTATTGTACCGGCAGCAGGCTATACCATAGCTTCTGTAACAGTAGACGATGTAAACATGGGTGCGATTAATAGCTATACCTTTACCAACATAACAAGAAATCATAGTATAAGTGTTACCTTTAGACGGACATCGTCGACACCAACACCAACGCCTAAGCCACAAGCAACACCTACTCCGACTACACCCCTACCTTCAGGTCCAATCAGAGAAATGGATGCCGAGGTATCAATGACGATTAGCCATAATCAACAGAGAGGTGTATTAAATACATCTATTAGGATCTCAACTGATACTATTGAATCCTTAGACGATGGATCAGGACAGACTATGCTTACAATTCATATAGGATCGGATGAATTATCCGATGCTATGCAGGATGACAGTATTTCAAATGTAAATATTGATTTAATACTGCCAGATTCTATTACACAAAATGGTTCGGTAGCAGGCAGCCGTATTTTATTAGACCCTGATATTATCAGTACCGCAAGGGATTCTGAGAAGGATATTAATATATCCATCAAGGATGAAGAGGGCAAAGAAAGATATTCCTGGAGCTTTAGCGGAAGTGATTTGACTGCATCGAATAAGGAGATATCCGAATTAGATCTTTCACTTAATATACAAAGAGCAGAGGATAATGAAGATCTTACAGAGCTGTTAGATATGGATTCACAGACGGGAAGCAACGAGCAGAACAGCCTGGTTATTAACTTCGGTCATCACGGAGATTTACCCGCACAGGCAAGGGTTAGAATGTTTGTAGGTGATATGGGATATAAAGAGGGAGATAAACTATACCTATACTACTATAATTCAGAAACCGGAAAGCTGGATACTTTACCATTTAGCACAAATTATGTGGTTGACAGTGAAGGTTATATCACAGTGGATGTCATTCACTGCTCCGATTATGTGCTACTTCCCGATAAGGCAAAATCCGGAACGATTACTTCCCTACGAAAGCAAATCAGTGTTACACCGAATAAAATTACTTTACATCTTGGATCAAAGGATAAAAGTAGTGCATCTTTAGAAGTTAATTTACCTAAGACCTTAGAGCAGGTGGTTAATCTGAAGGATAAAACCTCAGGAAGTGCTATCGGAGCAGTAAAGATTACTTACAAGTCCGGTAATACAAGGGTTGCTACCGTCGATAGCTCGGGTAAGATCACTGCAAAGAAAAACGGAAAAGCAAATATTACGGTTACAGTGACACTTTATAGTGGCAAGACTATAACCTTTAAGATCTCGGTTACAGTAAAGAAGGCATAGAATTATATATAAGTAGTCCATGGAAATCACATTAACTTATTATGAAAAAGCGTGTATTTCCATGGACTAACTCAATTATTCGATTTATAAATGTTGTGCATGTACTCAATTTCGCACTCAAAATGGAGAGAATGGAGATTAATTTGAAAGATTATTATAGTGACATAAGCTATGAAATTATTGATACTATGATAGTATTAAGCGGAACAGCTATAGGACGTGAGCCTGAGAATAAAATAATGACTATAATGAATAATTTAGCTAAGGTATATCAACTTAGTGTACCTAGAGCCTTCGGTTTTGATATTCCTATTGATAGAAATGATAATGTAACAAATCATAGAGGATATGAGTACTGGCTGGCGGTGGATGAAGTAGAGCTTGTTAAGCTACCAAGCGGATATTCCTTTGAGTTCGAAGGAGTAAATATTTATATTAAGCAAATTCCATCATGTCGCTATGCAAAGCTTCGTATTGAGGATCCCTTTTTAGATCCCTTTGAAAGAATTGGAGGCGGATGGAGAAGGTTGGTGGGATGGTTGGAAAAGCATGAATTTAAAGATGCCGGTATTGTCAAATGTGACAATGCATACTGCCTTGAGGAAATAAAAACAGTTAACGGTATGATTGTAATTGATATATACGTACCTGTAGCAAGAGTAAAAGAACAGTAATCGAGATTATTAAAAGGAGATTTCTAAGGATGAAGGGTTTTAGAAAAAGAAAGGGATTAGCTCTTTTATTGGCAGTAAGCCTTGTGCTTCAGCTGGTCGGGGGAATGCCTATAGGCATTGGTAATATTATTGCTAAAGCAGAAGATGCTCATGAGGAGACAGATAGCCCTATAGATGCCGTGACAGGCTCGGCTATTACATATTTTTTAGGAGGAGCAAGTCCTGCAATTACTTATTACATTGGAGGGGCGGGTGCCTCCGATTCTAATATCGGTACCGATAGCGCAGCGCCATTTGCCACTCTGGCAAGGGCGGTAGAAGAGCTAAATAAAGCACCTGGTGATTACGACATTATGGTTCTCGGTGACACAGCAGAACCTCGGGTATCTTTAATTGGTGACGGAGTAAATGAATTTAATGTCAACATCAAGACTGTAACAGGCAGTGCTATAGTTAAGCGTAACGGCGATGTGCCGGGAGATTTGATTACTGTATCAAATCATGCCAATCTAACCCTTGGAGAAAGTGATGATTCCTATTCCTCTGTGCTAACCATAGACGGAGGAAGAACGCATTTTGCCGAAGGAGTTAATTACGGTACTATCATTAAGGTTAATAAGGGTGGGTCACTTGTAACCCATGACCGTGTTGTGATACAGAATATATATAGATGGTCGTATTCCTATAATAAGTACGGAGGAGCAGTCTATAATGCCGGTATATTTGACATGTATGGTGGCACCATACGGCTTTGCTATGCCTCCTATGGATCAGGTGTATATAACTCAGGAACATTTAGGCTTTATGGGGGTATCATTACGGATAACGGATATGCCTACATTGGAAGCGGTGTCTATAACGCAGCAGGTGGATTATTTGAAATGTATGGTGGCAGTATTACTGATAATGATGCAGGCAGCTATGCCGGAGGTGTAGGTAATGAAGGTGTCTTCCGATTGTTTGGAGGAAGTATAGATAACAATTATGCCAACAGTAACGGTGGTGTGCATAATTCTTATGACGGTATTATATACATGACCGGTGGAGCAATAAGCAACAACAGATCCGATTATTCTAATGCAGGTATTTACACTTCCGGTACATTTTATATGTCCGGAGGTAGTGTAAGCGGAAACACCTGTACAGATAGAGGAGGAGCCTTTACAAACTACGGTTTTTTGGAGATTACAGGGGGAACTATAGAGAATAATGTAGCGGGAAGAGGCGGTGCCATATATATTGGCGAAGATTCAACTACCCTTATATCAGGAGGTCTCATCCAGAATAATACCGCTACTTATGGGGGAGCTATATTCAGTGAGGGCATTCTAAAACTTTCCGGTAATGCACAGATACCGGCAGGTGCAGATGATGAAAACAATCTGCATCTGTTTAACCCTCTTACCATAGAGGGGGATATTTCCTATACCGGCTCTTACGCATTAGTGCTTGAAAACTACAGTAAGGCAGTAGGTAGTCAATGGATTAACGGATCCAGTGCAAAGCTCGTGGCAGATAATATATCGAAATTCTACTTAATAAATAACAATTATAGCTTTGATAATAAGGGCTATGTGGTGTCACATGTACAACCGAAGATTTATTATGTAGGAGGGGAGGATGCCTCCGATACAAATGATGGATCGCAGGATAATCCTTTTGCCACACTGGATTATGCCCTTAAGATTGGAAATGATGCTATAAGCACATTTATACTTCAATCTGACCAAACTTTAACAAGAACAATCACAATAAAGGGTGACATTACAATTAAGTCAGACGGAAGCAGCCAAAAGGTCTCAAAGAGTGCGGGATTTCCTGATGACTATATGTTCAGAGTGGAGAGCGGTAGTCTTACACTCGGTGATATGAACAATGAAGATTCCTCCGATCTGCTGATTTTTGATGGCTTGAATGTGAAAAAGAATTATGGATTATTGTTCAATGAATCAATAGTTAATATATATAATGGTGTCACAATAAGAAATTTTGATGCAGGATATTACTTTTTTATAAATATAGGCGCTCTTAATATGTATGGTGGCAGCGTTGAATACAATACAGCAGAAGAGTATGGAATCATTTTAAACATAATTGACTTTAATATGTTCGGAGGCTCCATAAGATATAACAATGGAAAAGGTGTATATAATAGTGATATTTTTGAATTTTTCGACGATTATCCAGATACAGCTCCCACATTTAGAATGTCAGGGGGTTCCATATATGGTAATATCGCCGACAAGGGTGCGGCTGTCTATCATAAAGAAGGAAGTATAGTACTGTCAGGTGGTGCAGCCTTTTCTAAAGAAGGAGACTTACATAACGATATATTCATGGAATACTCTACGAGCAGGGTAACAATCGGGGGTGAGCTTAACAGCTCGGATCAGATTGTACTTGGAAAGAAGTATTACTATGATGGGCTACAGATGCTAGACGGCGAAGATTCTCTTATAAGAAACAACTATCATAAATTTACATTGACTAACCCTAGCTTTGTTATTGATGAACAAGGTACAGCTAGAAATAATAAAGCTACCACTGTATATTACATAAGTGCTTCAGGAAATGACTCCTCTAAAGGTGGTATTAATGACCCATTCGAAACAATCCAAAAGGCTATAGAAGAGATTGGGACAGGGATGGGAACCATAATATTGCAGTCTGATATCACCCTCAATAAGAGTGTAGTAGTGACAGGCCGTGTTAATATTCAAAGTGACGGTGAAGCAAGGAACATATCCAGAGGAGAGACATTTATCTTGGATGAGGATCTTCCCAGAGATATGGCAACCTGTATGTTTTTTGTAAGCGGCGAATTAAGTCTGGGAAATATGGATGGAAATGATCTTAATCCGAGATTGTACCTGAATGGAAATGGTGAAGCCGGAGGAGCATCAATCTTTGCTATTATAAATAATGCGGGTATATTGGAACTTTATCCGGGAGTAGTCTTGCATAATAATATATCTGATCGTATTAGTGCCGGAGTTATATCTTCAGGGGATTTTTATATGTATGGCGGGTCTATCCGTGATAATGTATCTGAAGATGAAAGCGGAGTACGTGTATGGTCGGGAACCTTTATAATGGACGGTGGTTCCATAAGTAATAATACAGGCTCGAATGCAGGTGTTGCACTGTATGGTGGTTCATTTATAATGAACGGAGGCAGTATCACAGAGAATATAGGTA